>CAZVBC010000205.1:0-12381 GCA_964625155.1 uncultured Pirellulaceae bacterium | reverse complement strand
GGATCTCGAACGGCTTGGCCAGTTCCAGGGAACGCCTGCTTTTGCTGCTCCAGAGCAAATACTTGGTGCTGGAATCACTGAGAAAACCGATCAATACGGTATTGCGGCTACTCTTTACTACTTGTTAACCGCTCAACTTCCATTCCAAGGACGACTGAATGTAGTAAAGGAGAAAGTGCTTTACCAGCCTCCGATTCCTGTCTCGACACTTAAACCTAGTATTCCACCCGAATTGGCGCGAATCGTGGCGCGAGGGCTTTCAAAAGATCCCGGTAAGCGATTTTCGTCTCTTAATGCTATGCGACAATCGCTGCTTCCATTCTCGCACAAGCAAACTACGTTGGCGAACGTAGGCAACGTCGGCAAGCGCATGATCGCTTTCGCACTCGATCAGATGATCATCTTTCTATTAGTCCATTTGATCGTAATGCTACCCAACATCATGATCTTGTTAACTGTTCGCTCGACACATCTCCGAGAAATGAGTGTGGACGAATTTAGCCAGGTCTTGCCCGGATTTCAGTCAACTGCAACGATGGCATTTGTCATTGTTCAGTACGCGTACTTTGTTGGCCTGGAAGGCTTTTGGGGAGCTGGCTTGGGTAAGCGCTGGCTGGGCCTGCGCGTTGTGGCGCATGATGCTGGCACTCCGGGTTTGCTGCGTGCGAGCCTTCGCGCATTGATACTTCCAAGTTCGTTCGGACTGGTTTTCCTGGATCCGTTCGTGGCTTTCGGTTCGAGCACTCCATCTACGCTTCAGCCGAATGTTCGCGAAGTGTACTTTCAACCTCTGCTATATGCGCAGATACACAATGTGCTACTGCTTATATGTGTAAGCAGTATACGACCTTCGAATGGATTAAGAGGTTTGCATGAATTGTTTAGTCAAACGAGGACCGTCTGCCTTCCACGGCGCACCACATCGAAGATCGAACCAGTTCGATGGCCCAGTTTTCATCCCGTTGGCGAGGCTTGCGTCTGGGGACCCTACCAGCCCGTTCGCAAAATTGCTGAAAGAAACCAGATATTGCTTTGGGAAGCCTTTGATAGCGTATTGAAACGTCCTGCCTGGATTGTTGAACGAAAAGGATCGCCCCATGTATATAGTCATTTTCATAGTGATCGAACGACTCGACCGCGTTGGCTACAGGGAGGTGAAATCAACGACGTTCGCTGGGATGCATACGAAGTGATACCGGGCGTCCCGTTTTGCCTAACAGCACTAACGACCTTTTACCATTCATGGGACGTTGCATGTATCATGCTGTGCAAGTTAGTTAGCGAACTGTTGGAATCCGAGCGGGAAGGAACGACACCTCGCGATTTGTCAGCATCTCAAATCATCGTCCAACCCTCAGGCCATTTGACGCTCGTCGATTTTCCCGTGGACCCAGCAGACCATGCAGCCAGTGATTTCCCTGTCTTTTCTTCGGACAGGCGAGCCGTGGAATTTGTTTGGTGGATGACTTCCCTTGTTGGAGAGAGAAAGGTTTGGCCTCCTCAATACTCACAGTTTGTCGATGCCCTCGCTCATTCCATGGCCAGCAATTCCATTAGTGGCGATGTTCTTGCAGAAGCAAAAGAACATCTCAGTCAAAACGCGGAGCGGACGACAATGCTTCAATGGAACGATCGATTCTGTTTGTTGTGTTCTACGTTATTCGTCGAAACGATTGGCTTTTCGCTTTTGATCGGGACCTCAGGTTTTCTGGTGTCGCAGTTTTGCCCGAATGCATGGTGGGCATTTTGTCTGCATTTGACGCTTTCATTGAGCTTACCCATGATTCAGCCATTGCTCTTTCAAAGAAGTTTGGTTGCCAATTTATTGGGCATTATTGTTGCGCGTGTGGATGGTGTTGCTGCAGGTAGATTGCGGGTTGCCATCCGTGACTTTTTGGCGTGGTTGCCATACACGCTCTCTACTGCATTGGTAGCTTGGACAGTCGGCTTGATGTTGAAAAGCGGCGGCCATTTGGAGACGGATAGTTCGACGGTGACGTTACTGCTACTCTCTACGGGTTTGATTGTGTTGCTGTCGCTAACATTTTTCTTGATCAACTTCATACTGGTGTTTGTAACCCCTGGCCGTAGTATTCAGGATCGGATCGCTGCAACGTGCCTTTTTATGCGATGATCGTTGAACTTCGTGTGGACCTATTCACGTCTTATGAGTCTGATTGCCAAAAGAACCCAGCAAGGCTCGAAGCAACCGGTTCTTTGAAAACCGATTGCCTCGTATTAGTCCTCTCCACTACTCATCGTGACCTTGTGAATTTGTGTACCAGATCAGAATATGGCTTTGAACACCTCTTCCAGTCCATTCCATACGTCCTTTGGCTGTTTCTTGATTTCATCGATCAACTCGCCAGCCGCCGCAGCAATATCCTTGACAGCTTGCTCCACCTCTCCGCGAGCAATATCTACGGCTACCGATTTGAAAGCCTCCCAACCGTTGGCTCCAAGATATCTAACGAGGTCAAATTTCGCAGAATCAAAGGCGTAGACAGAGATGGCAGCCGCCGCCAGTTTGGCAACTGTCTCGGCTACTGACCCCTTTTCTTGTCCCTTAAGTATATCTGCCACATCGCTAAACATATCGCCGTAGTATTGCCCCCGCCGTCGCGCAACGTCCTCCATCAATTTCGCAAACGGCTGAGTTGCTGGAAAAATTTTGTTAACGGCTATCGTGATGCTCACTGCAATCTGACCACCTATTTCGGAAGCTGAAACCCTTTCTCCTCGGTCCAGTCGCTCGATGATGCTCTTCCACGACTCGTACGTCTTTAGTTCCGCCCCCAGTACTTTCACAACTTGTTTCCATGTTGCTTCGTCCTTGGAGTCGTTACTAGTATTGTCCGACGTGTTAGTAGGAACCTTGACCCCAATATCGACTCCCATGGAATTCTGAGACAGCGTGTTCAATTGTCGAGTTGTATCGACCGCCTTAGCAACAAACAAATTGACTCCTTCGCCACCATCTATCGTGTCAGCTCCGGTACCACTTATAAGTCGATCGTTGTCTGGACCTCCCATGACAAAATCATTCCCTTCTTCTCCATCGAGAAAGTCACTTCCGTTACCTCCTTGTAGCATGTCATTGCCAGCACCTCCCAGGATCTCATCGTTTCCTATACCTCCCCACAAAGAATCGTTGCCTGCATTTCCGATCAGTACATCATCTCCACCGTACCCCATGAGGATGTCATTACCCACTCCGCCAGTCAGATAGTCCTTGCCCGATGTTCCAAAGAGCTTGACGTTGCCATTAAAATTAGAGGCATTCAGGACGGTCATTCCCAGCGAGTTTTCACCTGCCGACAATTCGGCTGCATCCAAGTTCTTCAGAAAGTCAGATTGCAAACCTGCGGCTTGAGTACTAACAGAGGTCAACTTGCCGCTGCTGGTTAGTCTTGTATAGGTGATCTCGGCATTTACCAACTGAGATTCACTAACTGTGTCCATGCCAGTGCCTCCATCGATGAGATCGTTACCAATGTTGCCAGTGAGAATGTCATCGCCTGCCATGCCAAAAAGTTTATCGTCTCCTTTGCCACCAATCAAAGTATCACGTCCCGCCGTACCCACCAGCGTGACTGGTCCGCTGAACCCCGAAGCGTCGAGCAAGGTCGTGCCTGTGGTACCTACGCCGCCAGTGAGAGTGCTCGTTTCAACTCCCTTTAGTGAGTCCGTTTCGATTCCTGCTTTGTTTGTTCGCTCCGCAGTCAGCGCTGAATCTGTTAGCCTTGCGTTCGAAAGACTCGACTCTACCAACTGATCAAATCCCTGCCCGCCGTCGATCAAGTCGTTCCCCAGGTCACCAAGCAGTATGTCGTCTCCGAATTCGCCGAAGATGGTGTCTTTACCGGCAGCCCCTGCTATATAGTCATTGCCCGACCCACCGTACAACATGTCATCACCAGCACCACCGAGCAATCGGTCGTGTCCGCTGCTTCCACGCAGGATGGCAACTCCTGGGAACTGGCTCGCGTCCAGTACAACTCCTTCCACAGCGGATGCCTGAGCAGAGAGCTCAACACTTTCCATGTTGATTAAATTGTCGGTTACATGTTTCCACGTGATATCACCAATGTCGAAATCGATCACAGCCGGTTGATAAGCCAGAACTAGTTGTTGGCCAGTTACCTTACCATCGTACAGCCCCACTTCCCGGGTTCGGTCCGAACCAGTCCCTCCGTCAATCCGGTCAGCGCCTAGACCACCGCTTAGTAAGTCGTTCCCACCATTTCCAAAGAGTTGGTCATCCCCACGTCCACCGATTAAATAATCCGCAGCGTTGCTTCCACGCAGAATGGCACTGCCCGGGAATTGGCTCGCGTCCAGTACAACTCCTTCCACAGCGGATGCTTGAGCAGCGAGATCAACACTTTCGATACTAATGAAACTTTCGGTCACATGATTCCACGTGACGTCACCAATGTCGAAATCAAACACAGCCGGCTGATAAGCTAGGACTAGTTCTTGGCCAGTTACTTTACCATCGTACAATCCCGCTTCGCGGATTCGGTCTGAACCAGTCCCTCCGTCAATCCGGTCAACGCCAAGACCGCCGCTTAGTAAGTCGTTCCCACCATTTCCAAAGAGTTGGTCATCCCCACGTCCACCGATTAAGTAATCCGCAGCGTTGCTTCCACGCAAAATGGCACTGCCCGGAAATTGGCTTGCATCCAAGACAACTCCATCCGCAGCAGATGCCTGAGCAGCAAGATCAACGCTTTCGATACCGATTATCCTGTCGGTTACATGGTTCCATGTGATGTCTCCAATATCGAAATCAAACACAGCCGGCTGATAAGCCAGGACTAGTTCTTGGCCGGTTACCTTTCCATCGTACAAACCCACTTCACGGATTCGGTCTGAGCCAGCGCCTCCGTCAATTTGGTCAACTCCCCGTCCGCCGCTTAGTACGTCGTTTCCACCACCACCAAATAATTGATCGTTCGCGCTACCTCCAACGAGAGTGTCATTGCCTTCGTTGCCGTTTAACACAACGGGCAGAGCCGCGTTTCCAGACTCCACCACTGCGATGCGATCATTTCCGAGAAGTCCATTCGCCACAACCTTGCCGCTGACAACGCTGCGACTGAGTTGCGAAACAAGCTGTCCTTGGGCGTTCTTGATCATCACCCCGGGAACTTCGATTTGGTTGTTCGCGAATCGAATCTCAATATTATCGTGGCCATCTGTACCGTTGACAAAGAGCGAGCCTTGTTGGACGAAGGCAGTGACGGCAGTTGCGAAGACCTCACGCCGTTCAAGTTGCTCCAAAGTGGCTCGTCGAGAATTGGATTTTCGGTTGTAAGACGATGCTTTTTTCGACGTGGTTGACTGAAACATGGTTGGCTCCTCGTGGGTCAGAGATTTAGAATTGTTGGCAACAACTTTGCTGCTCAACCACTACATCGCGAACCGGTAAAAAAGCGCACAGCTTGGCTCAACAAAATAAAGAAAAGTCGGCTTGGAACCGTAGTCGAGATCAATTGGTCACTCGCATCGACCTAAGGAAATGCTGGCAAAAACCCCACTCAAGGGCGCCTCGGCGATATCTCCTGCCGCAACGGGGTCTTCTTTATCGAATTGGCGTTTTCCAACTTGAAAGCTCACCTTCTTCCGCTCAATCTGGTGAGCTTCAAGCAGGCGACGGCAGATAGTTCCAACCTGGTGAGATTACATCCCGATGTTGAAGCACTTTGAAATTTTATCGGGCGATTGGGTGATTGGGGTGCTCCACTCGACACCATCGGCGACCTGTGTCGTTCGCTACGTGAACTCAATCGACCAATGCCAGTTGCGTATTGGTCTCAAGGACCACACGACGGATGGGGAGGCGGCTTTCGGTCGAATGCGCGACAACGTCTCTCACACCCGATGAATTGCGATCCCAGGCGATGCATGCCCTGTCGACTCGTATAACTTCATTGTACTGGTTTAATCTTAGCCTCAATTCGCTGATGAAGTTTCCAGATACGTGGGAGCCTATCACCCGCATCGGTCGTGAAATCCACATGCTCGCCCCGTACTATATTGCGGGAGACGCATTTCAATTCGAGCGGACTCGCGACGCCGATGGGCGGCCCAATTGGGACTGTTCGTCGGTCGTATGCGAGCAGTGCGCGCTACTGTTTGCGAACGACCTAGCCTATCGACCAGATGAGTCGGACAATACGTTTCATTTCGGAGCACCGCGCGAATTTTCACAACGATACGTCTTGCCGCACTGGCTTCGAAAGCCAGCAGACGTTTTTCGAGTTGATGCAGACGGCGTGCATGATGTGACTTGGAAAGCTGAAATAAATGGAGTAGTGATCCAGCATACTTTTAGTCGCGACGCAATTTTCATCGCCACCAAACTGCCGGGCTTGCGAACTGAAATCGAAGCTCGTCGTCGGGCTGCGATTCGAAAGGAAGAAAGTCACCCAGTTGATGTGCACGCACTCTAGGCTCGAATCCCAAGGAAAGCCCAGCAGTAACTCAAGCCTTTTTTAATCTCTATGGTTGGCATTCGACATCCTCGTGGATTTGCTCTCTTTTTTTAAATCTTGCGTCATGAATTTGCGATTTTCGCCAAGTACTACCTAGCGGGCGGGAAAGTTTTATCCATTGTTGCTGGAGTGAGAAGCATGCGAATCCGAGCAGAGGTTGGGAAATGGCTGGTTGTGGGAGCTTGGTGGTCAATTGTGTTTTCGCAGGTAGGGCTTGGACAGGGAGAGGGTAGGCGACCAGATGGTCGTGGAGGAGGCAATCGGCAAGTGTTGGGTGGGGCACTCGACTTGCTGCCACTGATCAACGATGAGTCAGTTCGCAAGGAAATTGGGATGACCCAGGAGGGTTTTGACGCCGTCCGCAAAGTGCAGGCTCGTTTGCGTGAATTGGCTGGCGGTGCAGGTCGAGGTCGCGACGATGGAAGGCAACCGCGTCGTGGAGACAATGCAAACACGGACAGGCGGGGCGATAGAGGTGGCGTGGAAGGACGCGCTGCATTGGATGTAACCAAAGTCAATGAACTAAATTCTCAATTGCAAACGGTTCTAGACGAAGTACTAGATCCCAAGGGTACAGAGCGGCTAATCGGTTTGTACGTACAGAGTCTGGGGCTAGCATCCGCCGCAAACGAATTGGTTGCCAAAAGAGCCGATATTTCGAACGAGCAAATCGCGAGCATCAAAGAATCGCTGCAAAAGTCCCGAGAGGAGCAACCCCTGCGGCTTGATGGAGCGCCGAGCACTGACGAAATTACCAAGCAGTTGGAAGCCAGGCGAAAGGCTAGTGACGATGCTGTGGCCGCGATCCTAAGTGACGCACAGGAAAAAGCAGTCAATGATCTAAGGGGTGCGGAATTCAAACTTCCTGAAATTCGTGGAGGTCGTGTTGGCGGCGGTGATCGTCGCGGCAGTGACAGGCAGGGTGGTGCAGGTGGCGACAGGGAAGGTAGTGCGGGTGGCGACAGGCAAGGTGGAGGACGGGAGCGAGCGAGGGGCGATCGCCAAAATCAGCAGCGTGCTGAAGGTCAGGGACGCGCTGAAGGTCAGGGACGTGGTCAGCGTGGCGGTAATAGGGAGAACGGCGGAGACCGTGCCCAACGCAGGCCCGAATCGGATATGCCTCAATAGGCTCGGGGCAAGTGAGTTTCCAACGAGCGTTTCAGTAATTTTGGCAGAAGCGCTCTCAAAGCTTGATTGATCACAGCGTTACCTGCAATGAATGCGGAGAGCCTGAGTTAGGCCTGACAATGTTGAGCGACTCGCATACTAGTTCACCTGAACACATTCCGATAATCCGACAAGGCAACTGCCTTTTCGTCCACCATGGACCAAAGACAATTGTTTCCTCCATAATCAGTAAGCTCGTTGACTACGGTTATCAATGTCAGTTGGCTGAACGGAGTGAGCTGGATTCCAGATTACAAGCAAGCGAATTCAACTTCCTTGTTATCGACCAACTATCCCTTTGGGGTGCATTTTACGAGTTTGTGACAAGCTTGCGTGACAGCAAGAACGGCGCCTTTGTTTTGGTACTGAGCGAACCCAATACGGCGAGTAATCGGGTCGCGATCTTGGATGCGGGAGCAGATTGTGTTCTCGACAAGCCGTTAGCTTTTGTTGAGTTAGTTGCCAGAATGGACTCGCTGCAACGGAGAAAAAAACATGACGCCTTCCTCCAAACCAGTGCCTTGAAGCTCGATTTGTCCACCCGGCGCGTCACCAGCAACTGCCGCGAAATAAAAGTGACGCAGTCTCAGTTTAATCTGTTGGAACTACTTGTTCGAAACGTAAATAGGGTAGTCCCCATCGAGTTACTTTGCGAACGAATTCACAGGTCGGAGCGATTGCACAGCAAGCCTGACCTTGTCGCAGCCTCCGGGACATTGGTGCAGCATATGAGCAAGTTGCGGAAGAAGCTAGCGATGATTGATCATCATGTCCTTAAGACTGTCCGTGGTGAGGGGTATGTGCTGGAAGTCAAGCAAATTGACAATGCTTCATGTACTTGATATCCCTTGGCGTGGCTACGGTAAATGGCCTCCTGATGTCCATCCATTGTCGTCATTGAACGAGCCGAAACACGATTGTTGCCGTAGATTTTCAGATTTTCCACAAATGCGTGTCATAAACATGCGACAACAGCCAAGTAATTACACCAAGTTGAAGTGTGCGGAAATCGCAACTTTGTTCTGTGGATATATGCCTAGAGATGTCAATTGGGAGTTGCATGGACGAACGAATCTTGCTTGTGACGCGGCAATGGGCGCTGGCTCAACCGATTGTGTCCGCCTTTGTCACCTCCGTCGTTCGAGATTTTTCTAGTAGAGATGATGTTCTACAAGAAATTGCGGTTGCCATTGTCGAGTCGGCAGATCGCTATGATCCCGAACGATCGTTTGTGGGCTGGGCACTGGGAATCGCTCAGAATCAAGTTAAAGCTTACTTGCGAGCCAAGCATCGCGATCGATTGGTTTTCAGCGACGAAGTGGTTGCACTGATTGCGGACGCATTCCAATCGCAATCGCCGGAAGAATTGCGCAAGCTGGAATTCTTAAACGAGTGTCTGGAAAAACTTGCGAATAAGGCCAAGCAGATGTGTGAATTGCGCTATGTAAATGATCTCAAGCCTGCCGCCATCGCTCAAAGGCTGCATATGAGTGCCAATGCCGTTGCCAAGGCGCTGCAACGCATACGCGATCAATTGCGGGAGTGCATTCAAGGTAAAGTAGTTATGGAGCGCGAATAATGAGCATCGATCCGCGCAAGTTGATCGACGGCTATTTGGACGATCAGTTGACGCCAAGCGAATTGCAGCAGCTCGAAATCTGGGTTCAAGAGAGCGCACAGCATGCTCGCGAGTTTGCGACTGCCGTGATGATGCACGACCGACTTAGGGATGAACAGGTTGCGCGCTCAGGATTCACACGCTTTGATTTCAACGAAGACAAACCCGATCTAAAGGGAAATGATTGCGGATTAGAAAGTAAGGTCAATGTTCAACCTGCGTCTGGATGGCGCTGGCATGGGCTGCGCGCAGTCGCAGCGGCGGCAGGAGTCTTAGCAACCGCTGCTGGATTGCTGATCGTCTTATGGAAGGGGTTGGGTGATTCCGTCGCGACGGCGGGAGTTGTTGAACTAAATCGGTTGATTGCGACCAGCGTGCTGTCGTTCGACCGAACTTACCAAATCGATGTTGAGGAAGTGGCCTTGGCGCGGCGCCGAGGAGATCGTGGGCGCGACGCCAACTTTACACGTCCGCCCAAGCCGCCGATGGATGGGGCCATATTGCATGTGCGTGGCCGAAGCGATTTCGTGCTGGTTCGCAAAACAATTGATGGCATGGATTTTGTGACTGGGAGCAATGGTCGCTCGAGCTGGGCGGTGCGCCCGGACGGACCCGTGCGAGTCAGCTCGGACATGACTCGCTTCAACCGCGACGTCCCCGGACACGAATTCCATATGCCGCTTAGCAATATCAACGAAGGCCTATCGCAGATGCGAGTCGCATACGACTTGCACGTCCTCCCCATTGAAAGCCCAGATGGAGATTCCAATCTGTCCGATGGAGCCAGCCGTTTATTGGTGGCTGTCAAGAAAAGGGGCTATCCAGGACCGCGCCGAGTCGAGATTACTTACTCGGTCGACACAGGGCATATCGTGCAAATGAGATTTATACAAATGCCATATGGTTCGGACCGCTTGACGTTGCGCCTAACTCTCGTTGAAGAACGCGACTTGGGGCCAGATTTCTTTGTGCATTCTTCACACCACACCTCAGATCGAACGGTAATTGAGGAATAGATTATGAGAGTTTCAATGCGGATGATAGCGATTCTATTTGTAATCGCTGTGTCGATTTGGCTTGCCCAGCGAGGGCTCAGCGTACAAGCTCCAAACCGACCAGGTTCAGCGTCCGTTAAGGTTCGCAAGCCACAGATGACTGATACAGTCAAAGCCAACGTATATGCAGATAACTGGTTCGTGCTCTACATCAACGGCGAACTTATCGCGGTGGATTCCATTAGTTTTATTCCGCACAACGTGGTTTCAGTGGACATCCTTCCCAGTTACCCGATGACCATTGCCGCTAAGGCAAGAGACAATGCCGACCCGAAAACAGGCATGGAATACGCCAATACGAACATCGGTGATGGCGGTTTTATACTCAGATTTGGCGACGGCACGGTAACCGATGCCCGCTGGAAGGCTAAGTGTTTTTCATCGGGACCGATCGATCGAGACACGAAGAATCCGCGAGTCGAAAACGCTCCAATTCCTGAAAACTGGTTTGCAGCAGACTTCGACGACAGCTCCTGGTCAAGGGCTAAAGAATATTCCGCAGATCAAGTCGCACCCAAGCAGCCTTTTTTCGAACATGACTTTCAAGGTGCGAAATTCATTTGGACAGACGATGTGGACTTGGACAATACCGTGATCTTCCGGCATGTAGTGAAGACGCCGCCGGACGGAAAGGAACGTGCTGACTTTACGAACTTGAATAACCAAGTTCCCGATCAGCCGCCATCTGGAGCCAAGAAGCGCCCAAGTGGAAGAAAGAAGTAGCCGCGTCAACTGCCAAATGTTCGGACGGCCCTTTGTTAAAGTGACCTGTGAACCGCGTGGGAACATAGCCAAATGGCACTTACCCCACGCGTCTGCGGAATTGCGATTGAATCGTGGATGTCTTTGCAAATGAGGCCCTGAGCCGTGTCAAATGCAGGTCGGTCAGCACCGGCGGCTAGTGCCCGAGCGGCTCACAAGGTGGTCGTGGAACGATTCGCCAAAAAGAGGAAACGACATATGTCTAGAACCGTTCTTGTACTGCTGATCACCCTACAAGTTGTATTGGGCGCGACCGCAGGTGTGGCTCAAGATAGCAAGCAGAATCACAAGCAATCGGGAAAGCAGCGTGGTGGTAGTGGATTAGGCAATTACGAGAAACCACCTCCCGCTAACGATATTCCAGATCATCCCTTCGATATCATTTTGGGCCGTCCATCGGATAGTTCGATGACTATACGTGTGCTGCCGTACTTTGACGGAACGGGAGCTATCGAGTATCGAGTTGATGACGACACCCAAGTACGGCGCACCGCGAGTGTTCAGTGCGTGTCGGAGCAACCCATCGACATTGTGCTCAATTCTCTCCACCAGAACACGCGGTATTTTTACCGCTGGGTTGCCTCTCAAAAGGCGAACCATCAGGTCATTCAGTCCCCTGAGTACACGTTTCACACACAGAGAACAAAAGGGGAGGCGTTTTGCTTTACCGTTACAGCAGACTCTCATTTGGATGAGAATTCGAGCGGCGATGTGTATTCGAGAACTCTGACCAATGCGTTAGCCGATCAGCCAGATTTTCACTTCGAACTTGGCGATACGTTTATGACTGGTAAGTATGTGCGTCCCGAATTGGCTCGCGGCCAATACTTGGCACAGCGTTATTACCTTGGCCAGTTATGCCATTCGGCTGCGTTGTTCTTCACGCTTGGCAACCACGACGGAGAATCGGGTGGTCGCGGCTCCATGCTGTGGGCATCACAAACGAGGAAAGCCCTGTTTCCCAACCCGTCCCCTGACGGATTTTATTCCGGTAACCGGCAAAGGGAGCCTCAAGTCGGATTTCCAGAAAACTATTATGCTTGGGAGTGGGGCGATGCTCAGTTTATTGTGCTGGACCCTTATCGATACACGGCGCGCAACCGCGGTGGCCGCAGTGCCACAAATACCGCAGGCAATTGGAACTGGACACTCGGTGTAGAACAATATCAGTGGTTGAAACGAGAATTGGAACAGAGCCGCGCTCTCTATCGATTCGTTTTTATTCATCATCTGGTAGGGGGCGCGGTTCAAAACAACCGTGGTGGCACCGAGGTCGCAT
>CAZVBC010000204.1:0-12398 GCA_964625155.1 uncultured Pirellulaceae bacterium | reverse complement strand
AGCCGCCAGTTCCGTTGTAGTCACCGTTCTGATACTGAAATTGATTGCAAAATCTCTGGCTGTGCACGGGGTAATTCACTCGACAATCATCTCGCGCTGCACTTTTTAGGGTGCAGAAATTCTGTGTATGATATTGCGGACGTATTTTCTGTACTCCGCGAAAGGACAATTAGTCTATGAACGAAAACAATCGCCGGGCCGTGATGAAGCAAACTGGAGTTAGCCTTGCCGCCCTAACAACCTTGGGTTTGGCTGCGTCCCAAGGCAAGGCAAACGCGAACGAAAAAGTGGTGATGGCCGCGATTGGCTGTGGAGGGCAGGGTACAAATCTACTCAAGACGTTTGCCGCGATTTCCGGCGTCGAATTAGCATACGTGTGTGATCCGGATTCTCAACGCGGGGCCAATGCCGCCAAAGAGGTTGAAAAAATTTCTGGCAAAGCACCCAAAGTTGTCAAGGACTTTCGACAAGCATTAGATGATCGAGACGTATCGGCAGTCACGGTTGCGACTCCCGATCACTGGCACGCGCCAGCCGCGATTATGGCTTGTGACGCTGGCAAACACGTATACGTGGAAAAGCCCTGTTCGCACAATATCCGTGAGGGGAGGTTGTTGGTCGAAGCGGCGCGACGAAATCAGCGAATTGTTCAGCATGGAACTCAAAGCCGTAGTGACGGATTGGTCTCACATGCAATTGAACTCTTGCGATCAGGAGTCATTGGGGATGTATTGATGGCCAAAGCTTGGAACGTGCAACGACGAAGCGACATTGGTCATGCAACACCCAGCGAGCCACCAGCAGGATTTGACTATGATATGTGGCTTGGGCCGGCCCCGTTTGTACCCTACCAATCAAATCGACATCATTATTCGTGGCATTGGTGGTACGATTTTGGTACTGGTGATGCCGGCAATGACGGCGTCCACGAAATCGATATTGCAAGATGGGGACTGGGGGTGGAAACCCATCCTTCGCAAATCTCTGCGATGGGGAATAAACTGTTCTTCAACGATGATCAACAGTTTCCCGATACGGAGTATGTTCTCTTCGATTATCCAGGGGATGGAACTGTCGGAACCAGACGTCAATTGTTTTTTGAAATGCGCATCTGGTCCCGATACGGGCTTGAAGGCGTCGACAATGGCAATGCCTTTTACGGCACAAAAGGCTGGATGTTATTGAGCAAACGTGGAATTCTCAAGGTCTATGGAAATGACAACAAACCGCTGAAAGTTGACCTCAATGCAGCGCCAATGCCAGGCCATCGTGATAATTTTATCGCCGCCATTCGTGGCCAAGCCCGCCCCAATGCTCCAATCGAAGTGGGACATTTGTCGTCAACTCTTTGCCACCTCGGTAACATCGCGTCACGGGTCGGTAGATCGCTGAAGTTCGACCCGCTTAAAGAACAGATTCTCGACGACTCGCAAGCTAACCGATTGGTCTCGCGCACCTACCGTCAGCATTGGTCCGTTCCCAAGGATGCTTAACCTCGCGAGTGTCGCCAATCGGAAATGCGCTTCCAGATGGTGAACTGTGCCTTCACTTCCGCTCTTGTTTGTAAGCGTTGCAGCGCAAACTGCCCGATTTGTTTTTTCCTGCCACTCGCCTAAGCGCCGATGAGTGGTTGTACGACCAGTTCGTGCGGCGCTTGATAGTCAGATCAGAGGCATGGGCACAAAACTTGAAAACTGTGGGGCTCGCAATTAATACCGTTTAGGCTTAGGTTCTTCCTTGGGAGCGGCATCAAGCGTCTTGAGTAGCAGTGGTTGTATAGAATCTCGATGAAAATCTTCAGCCCATGCGACCGACTTGGCGATTCTGTCGATTTCGCGCTGAGCCACATCAGTGGACTGCTCGTTGGCTTCAAGTTGTACACTCAATCGTTGAGTCTCCGGACGTTGATTGAAGGGGTTCGCTTTTTCGTTTGTTGTCTCAACTTGTTTATCAAAAGCAGCGATTTGAGCTTTGAGCTGCTCACTCTTTCGCAGTCGATACTGCAGTTCCGATTTAGCCTGTTCGAGTGCAGATTTTTCCTCTTCGACTGCCAGCATCCAATTTGCGCGCGCACGGCTGGCAGAAATTTTCGACTCGCTCAAGCTGTCTCCCTCGAACGGATTTTCGGAGGATTTGTCGGGGCCAACTTGCATGCGTACCTGCAAGTTGGCGAGTTCATGAAGCAACTGATGACCAAGCTCGATCAGCTTTGCTTGACCAGATTGCCGATTATTGCTGGGAGCGGCAGGCGGGTTAGGCGCATTACTGATTTGACTGCCACTTAGAGACCTGGTTCCCGTTGGCCCTTTGGCAGTTCTGGGTGTCATTGACTGACGAGGACTTTGATCATCTGGATTAGTTCTTTCGAAACTGCTCACGGGCGCCGGGAAGATCGCGGGC
Source organism: uncultured Pirellulaceae bacterium (assembly GCA_964625155.1). GTDB lineage: Bacteria > Planctomycetota > Planctomycetia > Pirellulales > Pirellulaceae > Aureliella. The sequence continues at coordinate 9,998 of CAZVBC010000204.1, read as the reverse complement.
ACCGGGACGTTCACAGGCACCGGCATGTATGGCGATGGGCTCAGATTATTTGGAAGGTAGGGAACGTGTTCGTTAAACGGCGGGGCTTCCCAGGCAAGCGGGTCGGGTAAGCGGAGAAGCTCGCTCACTTTGCGATCGATGATTTCGGCTTTGCGATCCTGCCGCTTGGCATGTATCTCTCTTGCTGCTTGCAGTTCAGCGGTCAATCGATCGAGCATATCCGCTTGCAATTTGTGTCGCATATCGAACAGCTCTTCGACTTTATTTTTAATCTTGCCTTGCAATGGACCACGCTCGGATTCGGAACTACTGCGAAACTGTTGAATCAGTTTTCCCAACTCGTTGTTGGCTGACTGTTCTTGATCGGAAATGCTGTTAACTCGCAAACCACTTTGATACCCATTCCATCCGGGTTGCTGTGGAGTCTGAGGATGAGGATATGGAGGCACCGCGTAGATTGGCGTTCGTGGATCTGAATTTGCCCTGCGCAGCGAATTTGTCTGAGAAGTTGGAGCTGGTGTGGGAGAAATGGACGTTTGGGCGTGAACAGTATCGAACATCATGCCGCGAATATCTAGCATGCGTTCGATCAAGTATCCAAATCCTCCCACAATGCATACAAAAACTAAGATTGGTACACTCCGGATGCGGCGACGAATTCTGTTAAGTTCATGGGTTTGGTTCATGATCAAATCTTCTGTTGGAAGGGAACTCTTAAACTTTGGTTCAACGACAGAAGGATACGAACGGCAATTCAATCCATGCTCAACTCCTTTTTCAACAGTTCCAATTCATTAGCGACGCGTTGTAATTGCGCTTCGAATGACTGTTCTGCAGCCACCGAGGTAAGATTGGAATAGCTCGATTTCCCACTTTCTGGCGCCGTAGAATTCGCTGCACCCGAATCCGTTAAGCCACTCGATAGATTTGCAGGTGCGATCTGCTGGGAAATTGGTGGGCGATCGCTGTAAGATTGGTAATCGTTTGTTGAAGTGGGCTGACCGGGACTTCCCATCTTCAATGAGTTCCAAGCTGGAATGCCAATCGAGGTTATTGCTACTGCTGTCCCGAGCCCCACCGCGACGCGCCGCGTGGAAAAAAATCGGTGCTGAATCTGACGCGGCAGTGGGCAGTGCGCGGGCGAACGAGCATGCGCCAAACATCGCCGCAATAGTTCTGCGGCTTGTTCAGCCGTCGCAATTCGCCTGTCGACGTCTTTCTGAAGGAACCGACCAACCAACCGGCTAAACCAACTGGGCATAGTTTCATTGACGACGTGGACGGGTTTAGGTGATTCATCGGTGACTTGCCGAATGATTGCCAGCGGCGATTGCCCGCGGGCGGGTGGATGACCAGTCGCCATTGCATACAACACCGCACCAAGACTGTACACATCCGACCGATGATCGACACTTTCACCGCGGGCCTGTTCAGGACTCATATAATGCGGTGTACCTGCTACCATGCCGCTGGCGGTTAGAGTCGCATCGTCAAGAGCTCGGGCCAAACCGAAATCGCTGAGCATTACCCGCTGACCACCTTCGTCAAGCAAGATATTGGCAGGTTTGATATCGCGGTGAACCAAGCCTTGGCGATGTGCCGCGCACAATCCTTCAGCAATTTGCAATCCGATAGCCAGCAGTTCGGAAAGTGGCAGTGGGCCCTCGCGGTCGATTCGCTGTTGCAGATTTCCTCCGGCAACCAAGGGCATGACCAAGTAGGGAATCTTTCCGGTACTAACCACCGAGAAAATTGGAATAATGTTTGGATGCACAACGGCTGCGGCTGCTTGAGCTTCGCGAAAGAACCGTTGCCGTGCCGCTCCCGAACTGGCCAACATCGGAGACAACAACTTGACAGCGAGAGGACGATGGAGTTCATGGTCCCAGACTTTTAATACAACCCCCATTCCCCCCTGGCCAATTAAGTCGCGTACTGGCCGGCCGTCGAGCATACCAATATCACCCGATCGCACACTCGGTTCGAGTAAACTGGTTACCCACGCCAACGCACCGTCCAGCCCGGACGCTGGTGCAGCCACTGGAACAGTATCTGGTGAGACACTTAACTCGGACCAGCCGACTAGTGTTTGGCGAGTCTCCAGCCAGAACTCGTTGTCGGCTGCCATCCTAGAGAGCCTTTCACGACAGTGCGGACACTTACTCAGGTGCTCAGTTGTTCGTGCCTCGTCAGCTTGGCTCAGACGATCGTCAAGCAAGTCACGCAGAGATACTTGTTGGCACTCTCCGCCGCTAGCAATCATGGTGCTTCCTCTCGAAATGGTTCCAGGATGGCTTTGATTTTCGCAAGCGTTCGGCAGCGCGCAACGTAGATTGCACCTAGGCTGATACCGAGTGTCTGAGCAACGCTTTCAGTGGACTGCCCTTCGACTGCGGTTAACCAAAAAGCTTGCCAGGTCGTGGCGCCGACCGATTGACGAACTTGTTCAGCAGCCCAACGAAATTGTTGCCGACGCGCTTCGATGTCAAAGGCCAAGTCGGCTTGCTGCAGCGTTTCGGAACGATCGGGGACTTGGGCGAGTCGTCGATAGATACTTGACGAACCAGATCCTAGGCTGCGTTTGCGCCGCAATTGATCGATGGTTGCATTGCGAGCAATCGTCGCTAGCCAAGCTCGAAATCGTCCATCGCGATTGAAATTAAAACCGCCAATCTTTCGACTGACCGAAAGCAAAACCTCTTGCGAAACCTCTCGAGCATCGGCGTCCTGTAGTCCATATTTGCGTGCAATTCGATAACTGGTTGGTTCGTAGATTGCACAGAATTCCATCCAAGCTGCACAATCGCTCGAGTCTTTTAATCGCGAGAGCAAGCTGTGGCGTGTGTCCGGTAGGTTCATTGGATGCCTACGAGCTAAATACTGGGCAAGGCGAACGCCTAAGTCGGAAATGGTCGCATTTGGTCGGCAATAGTAACACGTATCACCTGCCGAGATCTTACACCTGTGGAGCTAACCCCTCGTACCTTCTTTTTGTGTTACGCCCTACGCTTTGAATCTAAGGGGTGTAGATATGAGCTACCATGAAGCAACTTCATTCCACTAAAAATGATGTAGTTTCGACCATTGATACAGTTTCACGATCTACCCATATTGCGTATGCTGCGCATCGCGTCCATTTTGACATTTCTGAAACTTAAGTATGGGAGCGAGATAATGAGTCACTGGCGATGCGAGAGCTTGAGTTTGGCATTTGCGTGCATGGTGGTGTCGAATGCATTTGCGGGCGTGTTATTGACCGATGCGACGTATACTCAAAATTTCAATACTATGGCCAGCGCTGGAACCAGTAACGTTTTGCCAGCAGAGTGGTTGAATGCTGAATCGGGAACCAATGGGGACGGAAATTACACTGCTGGGACTGGGAGCAGTACGACGGGTGACACTTACAGCTTTGGCTCGACGGGAAGTACTGATAGAGCGTTGGGAGGACTGAGAAGCGGAAGTTTAATCCCCCTGTTCGGAACTTCCTTTACGAACGGTGGTACAAGTTCGCTGAGCAGTCTTTCAATTTCGTACACCGGAGAACAGTGGCGTCTTGGTGCGGCCGGCCGAGTCGACCGATTGGACTTTCAGTATTCGCTCAATGCGACCAGCCTGACAACTGGTACTTGGTTGGATTTGAACGCACTAGATTTTGCGGCCCCTGTCACAACGGGAACGGGTGCTTTAGACGGCAACGCTTCCGCGAATCGAGTTTCGATCAGTGGTGCGATCAATTCTCTGAGCCTGAACGTTGGTTCAACGATTTGGGTTCGCTGGCAGGACTTTGACGCCACTGGTTCAGATGATGGCTTGTCCATCGACGATTTCTCAGCCACAGCCACTTTTACTGCGGTACCTGAACCATCTTCACTGCTGCTACTGGGACTGACCGCCGGCGCAGCCGTAATACGCTGTCGCCAACGTCGCCATAACAGTTCTGCCACGGCCAAGGTCTAAATTTAAATCGCCATCCGCAAATGCCCTATGAGCGATTGGGGCAGATGTTCGACTTAACAAGCATCTCCGACCGTGCTGGGGATTGGCGTACAGTCGCAGTTGACTTGCCTATTCCCAGCCTGCCATTTACATCCAAGCGAACTGGGAGTGTCATTGGATCTTTGCTTCAGCGACATCGCAGAGCTGATTTGCCAAGTGGACATAGCAGTAAGGCGGGCAGCAGTACTAGATCACCGACGACTGCACCGACAAGAATGACGATCATCAGTCGGGCAAATTGTTGAGTGGGCACGAATTCGGCAAATAGGAACGGTGCCATGGAAAGGCAAGCAATGAGCGTTGTGTGTAACATTGCACCTGCGCAAGCAACAAAAGTTTCGCGCACAGCCTCAAGCTGACTTCGAACTGTATGGAGCGCGTTCATATACCAGCACGTAAAGTGCAGTGTGTCGTCAACGGCAATCCCCAGGGCAATACTGGCGGTAAGAATGCCTGCAATATCGAGCTCTAATCCAAGCCACCCCATGCTTCCGAAGGCTATTGAAATTGGCAAAACGTTGGGAATCATGATCAATAGTCCTCCGAGAATGCTGCGGCTGATCAGCATCATGATCGGAGTAATCAACACAAACGCAGTCAGAAAACTGATCGCCAGATCGATCAGCAGCGTTTGCTGGGTTTCGTGCAATACAGGAAATAGACCAGTGAATTCTGTTTGAGGAACTTGTTCGCGCGGCCCAGTATCGATTGCCTTTCTCGTTTCACTAACGATTGCGCGAGTCAGCGTACCGTAATCAACTTCACTGGTAGCGGAGACTTTCGCCAGAATGCGCCAGGTCTGTGATTGGTCAGTTTCGGCCACCATTTTGTTGTCAAGCAACTTGGAATAGTTGTTTTCGAGCGCGCGCCGCAATGCAGCGCGACGTACAACAGAACCAAGTGAACCGGATTCGGACCAGGCCGGCAAGAAAGTGGTTGCAGATGCGGTACCGCCGATTATTGGTAGTCGGCGCAGTTGGTTCTCGACACGCGACACCCAACGCACTCGATCGAACGTCCTTTCCCGATCTTGTTTAGGAAATCGCAACAGCACTTCGACAGTGGCGATCGGTCCAAGGTGATGCTCAATCCATCGCATATCTTGATTCGTCGGGCTTCCATCAGGAAACATGTCGCGAAATTTGGTTGAAGTTTGCAGAAACCAAAGCCCAGCACCAGACATACACAGAGCGATGCACCCTAACAAAGCAATCAACACAGAACGCCGGGCCAGCGAATCGACATAACGGTCAACCCACTGCCCTCGCTGGCTCGGATCGCCGGTCCTCGAACTTTGCTTTCTTTGCTTTAAACGAGCTATTGTCGAGACACTTGGAAAGGCCAAGAGCAATGCTGCGGTACTCAATCCCAGTCCTACTGCACTGTAGATACCAAACTGGCGCACGGGGACAAGCTAACTCGTAACCAGAGAGCCCATTCCTAACATCGTCGTAAAACTAGATAGACTACAAGGTCGCCAACCCACGCGCAGAGCATCATAGCCAGGGTTTGTTGACGACTGGCCTTCGCAGGCAAAGTAATAGTTGACGAGATGAACAGCTCCCGAGAGGCTTAACATAAACACCAGAGTCGGCAAGACAATCAGAACCGCGCTAAATCGCTGGCCGGTATAAAACACAAGTGCAATCGCCAATACTTGGCCGAAGCCCGCGAGAAACAGTACAACCGCCGCTTGCCGCCAACCACGTAACGCCATCCATGCGACTACCATTCCAAGCAGGCTGGATGGCAAAACCAATTGAGTCAAGCTGTCCGCAGCCGATCGATCAACTGCAAACGCTTCATAGACCGATCCCGCCAATTTTAAAGCTCCGGCTCCAAGTCCGGGCGTTTTGTCCGCAGCCTCAAAGATCGTCTTTATCGTTCGGCTTTGATGCTGGACTCCGTCGAGCGACACGTATACCAACGTGGCGGCTGTGCCGTCGGCTCCCAGCATAAAGCCTCGCAATCGCTTTTCAGCATCTGCGCGTGCGAGCTTAAGCGGAGGCTCGACTAACTTGTTCAGTAAGCTTGACGAATTCTCTATGTCCAAGAACAACTTGGGCAACTGGTTGTCCGCCTGCTCAAGCTGCAGGCGGAATTCGTGTAGCCGCACATCATCCACACGACAGTTTTCCCAGGTGACCAAGACAACTTGATCGTTGCCAAAGTCGCGGATAAACCGATCGTAGCTTTGCTTGGCCAAAGAGTGTTGCGGCAACCACTGATGGACACCGGCTGAACCAATTGGCAAATGAATAACTGCCCAAAGGCACAGAGGCATCAAGGCGACAATCATCGCCAGCGTCGCGTGCGAAAGAATTTGTAGGTTACGGAATCTGTCGATCGTAGCTACTGCCTGTTCAATTCGATTAAGATCGATCAGCCACAAACGCCGACTCTGCGATACCTTGCAGATAAGTCATAAACCAGTGCAGATTAATCAATCTCGATATTACAGCGATTGTAATTGGCAACTGAGAATTGCAAACTGCCGCCTGACCATATTGGTGGCGAGGGTGTGCAACTGGATTTGCCAATCCGACCGGAGCGGTTGATTAAGAAGGGTGAATTTTGTTTGGATGCAATCGAGTTTGAAGCGAAGTGACCCGAGTAATGTCTTTGGTTGTGTGAAACCTGTGATAACTGTGCCACTTGCTAATTGGAACCTTTTGGCAAGGCCAAGATTTAGTGACAGGTCGTGTTCGAAGAGGCACAATCGCCATGTCGCTTGGTCATAAGCGGAGGGCACGGGAGTCGAACCCGCAACTGGCAAGCCAGCGACTGATTTCGAATCAGCTTCCTAACCATTCGGATACCCTCCGGGTGATTGCGAGTGTGTATTTTGTCGTCTGATAGCCAATTACACAAGTCGGCTGGAGAGACGAATTTCAGGGTACTGTGAGAGTCAGCGGGGTATACCTGGGACGATAAACATCTGATTTGGACGCACTTTTTGATGCTCCCTTTTGATCCTCGCGAATCGTCCCGTTAGGACAAAATTTTGATTGGAAATGTGGAGCCGACACGAACATCATGTCCCATTCGGGACGACAACGCATCCCAGAGGAATGCCTCTTCTACCAACATTTAATCCCTAACCCTCCGCTATGCGTCTCCGAATTATTCACGCGCCAGGGTTCACCTGTGTGGGCTGTACGACCTCTGCGAGCTTTTTTCATTCTGCTGCATCTACTCGAAAGACTGAGTGATCGCGAATCGCCAACGATCTTGACGACTTCATGCCGATGGAACGTGGGGTAAGGAAATACTTCGTACCCCAACCGTTGCCTTTCCGCCGTTCGTTAGACTTCTGTTCACCCTGGCTTTGAACAGACACTCGGTACTAAAAACTGATTCCGCTGGAGTTGCAGATGTCCAAAAAAGATGTCTTTAGAATCGTTACACGCGGCGCAGACGGAAAATTGCGCATACGCGACTTTCCGTCGAGCGAGCCCTTATTGCAAATGCACACACAAATCGGGATTGATGATTGCAGTACGGACTTGGACGTGCGTGGCTTGCCTGTTTTTCGGGGACTGATTGGCCCCATTCCAGAAGGTAAGTCGATCATTCGATACGAATCGCCCGAGGTTTTTGAGATGTTGACCAAGGAGTGGAGTGCCACGAAATCAAAACGTCGACGCAGACGCGGGTCCGCACCCACTGACCTTACCGCCCCGGACCTCCCTCCAGCAATTACTCCGGCGGCCAATTCCCTAACCTCGTAAAAGCATAAATGCCATCTTTATCAGGATTTGCTTGGTAGTTTTCAGGCCAATCTGTCCTATTCGATTTCGCCTCGTGCTGTTTGCTGGACAGCGAGGCCAAGGGTCGCTGTAGCGGCCCTTTTTCAATTGAAGTGCATTGTCTAGATAATCTTCGATCCGGGAGCAAACTTTTTTCCAACTGCCTGGGCATTGGTTCGTTACGAATCCCCCCTCACACGAACCTAGATTTTTTGCGTGGTGTACTCTAATAATGCTGATTGTATTGTCCCTGACTCGTAAACCGTTGCTTAGCAGAATCGTCACTCTTTACACACTCTCCCAGGGAGTCCACGGCAACATTCCATTTTTTTGCCTGAGTGGTTGGGAGCGTTAATGTGCTGGTCGTCAAAGAGGATTGTGAATTCATAAGCGATTGCAGGTAGTTTGGTACAGAAACAACTGTTATGCTAATGTGAATGAATGGTTCTCAATGTTCCGTCAAGTTTCAGTTGGTTGAACGGGACGTATTTTCTTTGGGGACAGTTCGTATTTATGATTAGGTCTTGTGGTGGTTCAAATTTGTCATTGTCATTGAGGGGTATTATATGAAGCGCGGGTTGAAGACTGGGTTTGGATTTACGTTGGTGGAGCTCTTGGTCGTGATCGCGATCATCGGCGTGCTGGTTGGGTTGCTCCTACCTGCGGTTCAATCCGCTCGTGAGGCTGCTCGTCGCATGCAGTGCACGAACAACCTAAAGCAGATGGGTTTGGCGATGCATAATTATCACGATGTGCACAAACAATTTTGCCCTGGAGTTGTGCAGCAGCATGCGGATCCGCATTATCAACCTGCTGGAAATAATGTGGTGACCAATGTGGAGAGTTGGGCCTGGGGAGCTTTTCTGCTGCCTTATGTTGAGCAAGGTAATTTGTATGATCAGGCAGGCGTCGGACGCGGCGAGTTGCTTGAGCGCATGGTCAATTTCGCAAACACACCTTTGTCAGTGTATCGCTGCCCAAGTGATAATGGTCCGCCAATCCGCACAACGACAGCATTTGCAACCAGGTATGCTCCTTGGGCACTGTCCAATTACAAAGGTAATTGTTCCCATGCTGGTTGTGGTATCGATGGCTCAACGGGAGTGTTTTGGCGAGCTGGATTCAGTAACTCGGGGACTGGCGTTGCTGTGCCCTACAAGATTGGTATTCGCAATTTGACTGATGGAACCACCAATACGATTCTAATCGGCGAGATTGCTTGGATGAGAGGACAATATCGACATCAAGCTGCCGTTTGGGCTGGATGTATGCAGGGGCAACAAGGAAACTGTGTGGACGACGTTTTGGCTTCGGGGCGAGCGGCAATTAATCACACGGCTTCTGGCATTCCTGGAAATGGAGATCAAATGGCGGAGAGTTTCAGCAGCAATCACACGGGCGGAGCCAACTTTGTATTCGGCGATGGCTCCGTTCGCTTCATTTCACAAAATATCGACTACGTCACCAATGGTCCCAGCAACTCCAGTGCGATTGATAGCACATACGAACGATTGCTGGGGCGTGATGATGGGCAGGTCATTGGGGACTTTTGATCGGATCGGTCTGAATGGAAGGAATACATAGTCATGACACACCTCGGTAAACTCAACTTGATTGTCGTATTGATTGCCCTTTGTGGCTGTGGTGGTGACCATCCCGATGTCGGTTCCGTAAGGGGCAAAGTCACGTTGGACGGTCAGCCCCTTGTAAAAGCAACCGTCATGTTTCAACCCACGGGAGCCACCACAGGCCGGCCTTCATTTGGTACTACAAATGATCAAGGCGAATATACTCTCGAGTATATCGATGGCCTAAAGGGTGCACTAATCGGTTCGCACAAAGTTTCGATCAGTACGTTGATTCCAGGTGAGGATGGTCAACCACCAATCCAAAAGGAGAAGTTACCAGCCCGCTATCACCAGCAGACTGAATTGAAAGCGGACGTCAAAGCGGGTTCGAATCAACATGATTTCCCGCTCGAATCAGCCGCCAAGAAATAACTTCTGTTTGAACTTGAAAGCGGGCGAGAAATTTCCAAGAGGGTACTTTTCATAAAACCAATCGACTGGCCATAATCGATTATTCGTTTGATAGCCAAAAAGCCAAGGCGAGTCGATTGGCATAAGAAATCGGATGTTTCTCGAAGCGTGTAGTTCCGCAGTTGTAAGACTGCGTGCGGGTGTAACTCAGTTGGTAGAGTGACAGCTTCCCAAGCTGTATGTCGAGGGTTCGAACCCCTTCACCCGCTCT
>CAZVBC010000203.1:0-12476 GCA_964625155.1 uncultured Pirellulaceae bacterium | reverse complement strand
TTGTACCTCTCGGTTTGCTCTTTGATGAATTCGGGGGTTTCGGCCGGAGTTACGCATGACATCGCGCGGTTGTAGATAAGGAAGCCGACTTCCTCGTTACCGGCTTTCAATGGATTGCGGGATCTCGTAGATATCGTCTGAGTGTTCCAATTCAATTCTGTAGATGCGCGGATACCTCCCGGACCAATTATCGATTTGGCAAGAAAACTTGAGTCCATCCGAATACCGCTCGGGCTTCCTCTTGTTTTTGCCCAACGAAATGGAGCTGAATTGCAACGATGTGCCGCGGCAAACGCCTCGTTAGATGTACAATCAACTATCGCACGAACTTGATCCTGTATTCGCGTTAGAATGCCAAGGCTCTCAGCAAGATCCAATAACTCGAGGGCAAGAATGCAGGGAGCCGTTTATTTTCGGCTTGTGCTGACGGACCATTCTTGATTGAGAATTGGGAGTCCTTTCCTCATGTTTGGAAAAGCCAAATCAGTGTAACTTCCGTCAACCTCGAGCGTCAGGTGTAGCTGAGCCGGATCGGCAATTAAGGTCTTTAGTCGGCGAGAAATCGCGTTGGCCAGTTCATCGAGATTCGACACCGGTTCAAGTCCTTGCGAATCATAGTCCTTGGATTGAAACATAGTAAGCAACATGGCGGCTTGTGCGACATCGGTGGGAGGCATCGCGTCGTTCAGTATCACTGAAATGGCTTTATCTCGTTTGATCTGGGCATACACTGGATACCATTTGGCAAATCTAAAGGAACCTTGCTTAAACGAAAGAACGGGGCCGGTGAGCCAGAACTCCCTCCCCAGGCGACGTGCATTTCGAAGAATGTCAGATAACTGATCCAAGTTTTCAGACGACAGTCGCGAAATGCGAAGTTCGGAGGCAAAGTACTCGCTGGCGTCTTTTAGCAGCGGCGATGATTTCGATGCAAAAGTGTTGTGATGTAAGAAATCGATCAACACTTGGACGTCGGCGTCTTGTCCCTGCTCGACGCCTGTTGCGAATGGTGCAGACCTGAGGATCCGCCGTGACCAACTAAAATCCGCCTTGCTAAGCTCAGATGCAATGAGTTCAAAATAAGCCCGTGAATTAGGCTGCATCTTGGCGATTACAAGAAATATTGCACTGTCGTATTTTTCGTTCTGTAGTCGGCACGCCGACAACAGTTTCTGGACCAAATCTGGCGCAAGATTGGACGATGCGAGTGCCAACAATGGCGGAATTGCGGCGTTGACCCCTGCGCCGGCTTCGACAACAACTTGGAGATTACCATGACTAAAAACGCGGAAGCGATGAATACGAAACCGAGTTTCGCGGACCTGCCCCAATTCATTACTCGACGACGGCGGTTGTGACAGGAGTGAGATTTATGCGATCGACACAGCGGTTCGCTCAATCGTCAAGCCAATCGCTGGTGGAGCAGAAGAAGATCTTCATTGCCGCTCCGATTGACCTGGCCTATCAGGCCTTGTTGGTCGAGATGTTTTGGGGACAAAGCTCAAGCTAATTCATCGCGGTGTTGGTGAATTCTAACAAGCTCATCGCGTCGGAGTATCTCAAGGTTGAAGACGGCTAAACGAGCGCATCCGACGGCGCGATGAAGCGAAGCGATAAGGAAAATACGCTATGTCCGATATTGATGTGCAAACGGAAATTGAGATTCAGCGCTCGCGCAGCTTCGTCGCGGAATATGCTGCCGATCCGAACAACGTACCGCATTGGTATGTCAATATCCAATCGGTCGAGTGGAAGACGCCACAGCCAGCGGCGGTCGGTTCGCGGATCGCGTTCGTGGCGCACTTTCTTGGTCGGCGTTTGGCATACACTTTCGAAATCCTCGAATTCGTGCCGGGCGAGCGTCTTGTGATGCGCACCTCGGAGGGCCCGTTTCCGATGGAGACGACTTACACTTGGAGCTCCGTTTCCGAGACGTCCACTCGCATGACGCTGGGTAACCGAGGGCGCCCATCGGGCTTCTCGATGTGGTTGACTCCATTCATGTCAATGATGATTCGCCGAGCAACCAGCAAGGACCTTCGCCGGTTGAAGCAGATTCTGGAAAGTCTCGACGCATGATCGCCTGTACCCAGAAGCGAGTGTCAGCGATGGCCACTCACTTCCTTACACTCCTTCTGATTTTCACTCCAATGCGCTAAACCTCGCCGCAAAGCACGCTACGCTTTCGGCATTAACCAATTCCCTTTTTTTCCGTTAGCCCAGTTGCTAGAAATTCCAATTGCCGTTGAACCAAGACAGTAGCAAATTTGCCTCAAGTTGATACCAGGCAGTCCCAGGCAGTCGAACCACTTGCTGTAACCAAAAGTTGATCAACATATCATGTATCTAAATACACCCGGTTTCGCCATTGGATTGAGTCTTTCATTGTATGTTTACGCCATGGTATTTGCTCTTTTGCCTTACGCCATTCTGTGGCTATTCTCGTCCACGCGTCAGTTTGCCAATCGATTCGCGGTGGCAGTCATTGGGGGGCTCCCAGGCGGCTTCTTGTTCTCCATAGTTGCAGGATACCTACTTCCGCCCGACGTGTTTATTACAATTTGGATTCTTGGCTGCTGCGTTGGCGGCTATATTGGCTGGCGTTTGTCGGGGCCGCGGAATACTAAATGACCTGCCCAAGTTAGCATTAGTCTTATGTGAGCATGGTGCATGGGGGCACAGTGTCGATCGAACGTGGCTGGCCAGTGATCGACAACCGTCCGATATCAGTCATTATCTCTTTAGGTGGTTTGCGTCGAGCTAATTCTGAGCCTCAAATTCGAAACAGAGTTAGTCATGTCATTGTCGGGTAAAAAATTCGCTAAATTCTCCAAGTGCTTGTTGTTTGCTCTCCTGATCAGCAGCGGAGTTGTAATTCGTGCGCAGGAATCTGCTGCGAAACCTATTCGGTGTTCCGGCTGATTCGATTGAGTTGGCCACTCTTGCGCCGGGGCAATCAGGAGATTTCTCTTTTTCGCTCGCAAGTCTCAAGTCAAAGCTATCGCTGCTCGGGCGGATCCCAACTAGTTTACGAGCATTTTGGAGCGCAAGTAACGCTTTCCAAGCTGGTCGCTACAAAACAATTGTTGTCCGAATTGGAAAGGTTGCTGTGGCAACGATTTGGTAAGCCGACGCGCCATCATGCATCGAGTGATTTCTAATTGACAGTGGGAAATTATTTTGACAGTTCCAAAGCTTGGTCAACCAGTGGTCGAAACTGTGTCATTAGCTTTTCGTTGATATCCAATGGCGGCTTGGCCCCGTCGGGCAGGAAGGATTTGTAGGGATGCTTCTTCGAGTATTCGACAAATTCTATCTTGATCGCTTTAACCACTTCAGGTCGCATCAGGAGGTCGATCGCTGTGGCAGCCATGGCTTTGGCACCTGCAGTGAGCCCCTTGTGTGCTGCGGAGCCAACTCCACAAGCGACGGTTGACCAATGATGCCCCAAAATTCCACCTGGGATTCCTGGAAATCGGATAGTCGCTGTCGGTACGACCAAAGTCACGTCGCCGTGATCGGATGAAGGGCCGCCGATAAAGACGGAGTCGGGAACTTGCATCCGTTCCACTTCAAGCGGTCGTCCTCGAGGTGGGTTGCCCAGTTCCCCTTGCAACATCGAAGCGAAATCGTGCTCGTCTTTTGTCCACTCGGGCATACCGACCAAGCGGATGTTTTCGAGCATCAATTCAGCAAGTGTCCGGTTATGGTGAGCTTGGTGTGTCGCCGCTAAAACGCGAACTTCGGCCAAATTAGCGCCGGTTGCCAAAGCTGCACCCTTGGCACAATTCACTACGCGTTCAAACATTTCTGGCAGGTTATCGTCACTGTTGCGTAGAAAGTACCACACACTGGCTTTGTCAGGGACGACATTGGGAGCTTCGCCACCATTTTGAATTACATAATGCATGCGATGTGTGTAATGCAAGTGCTCGCGCAGAAAGTTGGTGGCAACATTCATGATCTCTACAGCATCCAGGGCACTACGACCGCTCCATGGACTGCCTGCACTGTGAGCTGTTTTGCCAGTAAATGTAAACACGACGGACATCAGCGCGCTGCCACGTACTCCGTAGTCTGTCGCAAATTCAGAACTCGTATGATTATTGATCACTGCGTCAACGCCTTCGAACAGGCCTGCACGTATCATATAAGGTCGGCTGACCAACATCTCTTCGCCTGGCGAACCGAACAATTTAATTGTGCCCGGTAGCTTATGACGCACCATCGATCGTTTTACAGCAATTGCTGCGGCTGTGGCGGCGGTACCCATTTGATTGTGTCCACATCCATGCCCTGGTGCTCCTTCAACCAGCGGGTCGCGCCGATACACGTTGGCCTTTTGTGAAATCATCGGCAGAGCATCGTACTCGGCCAGTATTCCAATGACCGGCGCTCCCGACCCAAAACTTGCGACGAAGCATGTGGGCATGCCAGCAAGGTTTTTTTCCACAGTAAAACCTTCCTGTTCCAGGGTTTCGATCAATATGGCCGATGATCGAAATTCTTGCAGACCAAGCTCGGCAAAGCCCCAAATTTTGTCTGATATCGCTCCAAATCTTTCCATCGTCTCCGATTGCCCCAACCAATCCAAAGCCATTTGTTTTTCTAGCGAAACCTTGGCAGTCTCCTCACCCTGTTCCTTTTCATTCACGGCAGAAGAGTTGGCTGATTCAGTTAAAGGCTTGGCAGATTTCGCTTCTTGTGCTGCAGAATAGCGGGAATGGTACGGGACGAGACTTATTGAACAACCAATCGCAAAAACAAATAGTGGATTTCGCAGCCAGCCAGCAATGAAACGCTTGCGAATAATCCCACAGACACGCTGAATCGTGATTTGGTTATCGAGCAAAATATTGTCTCCCCTAAACGATTTCGGCACAACGACTTAGTTCTAACAACATAATCGAAAGTGGCGCTGTCCAACTAGACATGTCGCTCATGGACGAAATCGCAATTGATCAAGGTCGTCGTACCCTACGATTCTTACCACGTGCGCGCCGTAGGCATTGTATGGTAGATTGACAATCAATACAGCGAAAGCAGCACTGTGGGAAGTTTTCGATTGCGGCGACGCTGGTTTCGAGGAGAGGGCAGTGTAGTGCAGTGGCAGGATCTATTAGGGCACGAATTACAAAAAGAGTGGTTTGCGCGAGCCCTGAAGCGGGGCAGGTTAGCAACCACGTTTCTTTTTGTTGGGCCGGACGGTATTGGTAAGCGGACGTTTGCGAGATTGCTGGCGAAGTCGCTGTTGTGTCGAAAAACTTCCGTGAGTGAACTGGTAAGTTGCAATCGATGTGAAGATTGTGCTCAAGTGGATGCCAGCACGCATCCCGACTTAATTGAAGTCGCTAAACCAGTCGATCGAGCGGCGATTCCAATCGAGTTATTAATCGGCGAGCGCGAGGCAAGAATGCGAGCCGGCTTGTGCCATGAAATCAGTCTACGTCCTTTCGCGGGTCGACGTAAAGTTGCGATTATTGATGATGCCGATACGCTGGGCCAAGAAGGTGCCAATAGCTTATTGAAGACCCTTGAAGAACCGCCTTTGGATTCGGTATTGATTCTTATCAGTACTCGTTTGCAACGCCAACTGCCGACGATACGTTCACGTTGTCAAGTCGTTCGCTTTCAACCTCTGTCCGAAACATGTCTATCGACGTTGATCATGCGGCAAGGCTGGGTAGACGCGCCCGAAGACGCCCACCGTTTAGCCAACCAGGCTGAAGGAAGTATTTCTGTAGCGCGCATGCTGTCAGACGCTGAACTCGCAGAGTTTCGATTGAATCTGCTTGAGCGACTATCGACCGGCAAGATCGACATTGTACAACTGGCCAGTGGAGTCAGCGGAATCGCGGAAGCGGCTGGCAAAGAGGCCGCAGCCAGACGCGATCGCCTGAAGTTGATCTTGAGTATGGCGGCGGAGTTCTTTCGTGCATTGTCCTTTCGACTCGAAGGCTATGCAATGGAAAACGATCCTACACTGCAGAGCTTTGTCGTTCAGGCAGTCGAAAGCTGGCGAGGAGGTATTCAGTCAGCTACCGATAGTTGGCATCGATGTCTAGAAGGAATTGAGCAAATTGATCGCAACGCTAACCAAGCCACATTCGTCGAAGCTTGGTCAGCCTCTATGGCCGCATTATCAAAGCGATAATGAAGAATCCAATTGACGTGATTTTTTGATGCGCGGTTTTTGTTCCGCGTGAATCGTCCCAATAGGGACAACATGTCGGTAGCATACAATGGTTTAGATCACCCGACGTCCCGTCAGGGACAAAATTTGATTGAGCGGGTGACGTCGACGCGAATATCATGTCCCTAACGGGACGAAAACGCATTCTAGAGAAATGCCATTTCTACCGACATTCAGTCCCTAACGGGACGCTTACGCAGCAATCGCCGCGACCACGCGTTGTAATGTCACGATGATTCGGGAATAGCGGAGTATCAGGTGGGCAACTTAGATGATTCGGTGTACAAATTATCCGCTGAGCACTCGATGGTGGTCTTGGGCTCTGTTACAGCGAAGGATTGGGCTTCGCGAAAATGGGAGAGAGGTTCCTACCGAGTCGCCGCTCAATTGACTCAGCAGGAGCTTCACCCGTATCGCCGTCCCAATCCCCAAATTAAGCTGTGACGGAGCAGCAGTCGTTGCCGAAAATTCTCGACAGAAAAAGCAGTTATTGTTAGTGGTCGATATGAAACGATTTCATGCCATGCTCAAGGATATCGGTTGGCTTTGGGGCATCGTTTTTCTTGCAAACACCGGCTTGATTATTTTGAGTCCCCTTTACCTTTTTATGTATCCAGTGCTGGTCTCCATCTGTGTCTACTTTACTTTCATGCGCTATGATGAAGACGGGAACAAATTGGTGTGACGTCGTTGTAGCTGATGAGAATTAACACGCACGATGCTGGCCAGCAATGTTCATTGCGGATTCGGCAACCTCTCGCAGGCATGTTCGAGATGGTTGCGTCTTTTCAACAGGCCCCGCACTCTGATGTTTTGCACGTTGTTTGTTTAAACAGTTCGAGTTAAGGATGGGCCTGGGTTGTTAAGTTCTAATAATCTGGTTCCGCAAAGGGAACCGGTAGGTCTTTCTTTCATGCCGCTCGCCTTAAGGCCATTCCAGTAACAAACGGCTCGGAAATTGCATTTGCGGTACTTGCAAAACGTTGCGGAGCTGATGCTGCCGTACGTAGGAACTGCAACGCTGTCTCGCCCGCGAGTGAAGCTCGCAGAATGATCGAGCAGGCTGAGACAGATAAACAATCTATCTTCTAGGTATTTGATCTTGCCCAATCAGATTACAGTGGACGCCAACGAAGCTGTTGCTCGGATCGCTTATGCTGCTAGCGAAGTTATCGCCATTTATCCCATTACACCTTCGTCTCCAATGAGTGAATTGTGTGATGCTTGGGCATCGGCCAAGTGCCAGAATGCATTCGGAACGGTCCCAGAAGTTATTGAAATGCAAAGCGAAGGAGGTGTGGCAGGAGCAGTACACGGTGCTTTGCAAGCTGGGGCGCTGGCGACCACATTCACCGCATCTCAGGGATTGTTGCTGATGATCCCCAATATGTACAAGATCGCTGGTGAATTAACTCCCACCGTATTTCACGTTGCAGCTCGAGCCGTCGCTTCTCACGCGTTGTCCATTTTTGGCGACCATAGTGATGTGATGGCCTGTCGCGCGACCGGTTGGGCGATGCTGTGTGCGGCGTGTGTCCAGGAGGCTCAGGACTTTGCCTTGATCGCACACGACGCGACACTGCGCAGTCGAATTCCGATACTGCACTTCTTTGACGGCTTTCGCACATCGCATGAAATAAATCGCATACAGGAACTTGATCAACCGTCGATTCAAGCCATGTTGGATCTAAATGCGATCGACGCATTCCGGCAGCGTTCGCTTAGTCCAGATCGACCAGTGTTGCGAGGTAGTGCTCAAAACCCAGATGTTTTCTTTCAGTCTCGCGAAGCTGTTAACAAGTATTACGCACAATTTCCGGCCATCATGCGCGAATCGATGGGGAGATTTTCGCAACTGACCGGCAGGTCCTACGATTTGTTTGAGTACTATGGCGACCAACATGCCGACCGAGTGATTGTGTTGATGGGCTCTGGAATCGGAGCGGTGACTGAAACAGTGAACGAATTGCGACGCCGAGGGGAAAGAGTGGGGGTCGTCAAAGTTCGACTCTTTCGCCCGTTTGATTGTCAGGCATTTCTGTCCAAGCTGCCGATTACCACCAAACGAATCGCCGTGTTGGACAGAACCAAAGAGCCGGGTGCTATTGGCGAGCCGCTGTTTCAGGACATCATCACAACTGTCAGCGAAGCTCGCATGTGTGGAGATATGTTGAACGCCTGCGAGCCACTGGTGATCGGCGGTCGTTATGGATTGGCGTCAAAGGAGTTTACACCTGCAATGGTCGCGGGGATCTACGACGAATTGACTAAAGAACATCCCAAACACCGGTTTACCGTTGGAATTGCCGATGACGTTACACACTTGAGCTTGCCAGCGGACGAGACTTTTGACATCGACGACTCGCACATGCTGCAAGCGGTATTCTATGGGCTTGGAAGTGATGGCACTGTGGGAGCGAATAAGAACTCAGTTAAGATCATTTGCGATGCTGCGGATAAATACGCACAGGGATACTTTGTGTACGATTCGAAAAAGTCCGGAGCTATGACGGTCTCTCATTTGCGAGTCAGTTCGCGACCGATCGATTCGACATACTTAATTCAGCGAGCAAATTTTGTTGCCTGCCACCAATTTCATTTCTTGCAGCGGATTGATGTACTCGACAAGGTAGCGATTCATGGTACTTTCCTGCTCAATTCTCCTTATGGGCCTGAAGATGTTTGGGATCATCTTCCATTAGAGATACAGCAGACCATCATCGATCGACGCCTAAAGTTCTATGTGGTCGACGCCGAAAAAGTTGCTCGCTCGGCGGGAATCGCAGGCCGCATTAATACTGTTATGCAAACCTGTTTTTTTGCGCTCACTGAAATTCTCCCGAAACAAGAGTTTATTGCCCAGATCAAAGGAGCGATCGAAAACACCTATGGAAAGCGTGGGCATAGCGTCCTAGAAAAAAACTACTCAGCGGTTGATCAATCGTTAGCCCATTTGTTTGTGGTAACCATACCCAGTTCAGCCTCTAGCAAATTGCGCCGCCAACTTGCAGTGAGTGGTGATTGTCCAGATTTCGTACAGAAGGTTACCAGTGTGATATTAGCTGGCAAGGGTGACAAATTACCTGTCAGCGCTCTGCCAGTGGATGGTACTTTTCCATCCAGCACTGCCCAATTTGAAAAACGGGGCATTGCTTCTGAAATACCAATTTGGAAACCAGATTTGTGTATTCAGTGTGGGCTTTGCTCATTTGTGTGTCCACATTCCGCCATCCGTATGAAGGCATTCGCGCCGCAAGAGCTGCAGAACGCACCCAGCGATTTTCTCAGCAGGGCGTGGACTGGCAAGGAACGACCCGGCCAGCTCATGGCGATTCAGGTCGCTCCAGAAGATTGTACTGGTTGCGGTGCGTGTGTTGATGTCTGTCCGGCTCGCAGCAAAGAAGCTGTGAAGCTGAAAGCCATCAATATGGCACCTCTTCGCGAGCATGTAGAACGTGAGCGCCGGAACTTCCAGTTCTTCTTGTCGATTCCCGACGCAGAACGCCAAACAATCAATTTAGGAGTTGTAAAAGAATCGCAATTATTACGACCTCTGTTTGAATTCTCCGGTGCATGTGCTGGCTGTGGTGAAACTCCATATTTACGACTGCTGACACAGTTATTTGGTGACCGAATGGTAGTGGCAAATGCAACGGGATGTTCATCGATTTATGGAGGTAACCTGCCCACCACACCTTGGTCCCAAGATGCATGTGGTCGAGGCCCCGCGTGGGCTAATTCGTTATTCGAAGACAATGCCGAGTTTGGACTGGGTATACGCATGGGGCTGGATAAACGAGAGCAACGTACCAAGGTACTGTTGCGTGGGCTGGCGGACCAACTTCCACAAAATCTAATGAACGAACTGCTCCACCCTAGCCACGGAACTGAGATACAACTGGCAGACCAGCGGCAGAGAGTTGTCGAACTGCGTCGATTGTTGGCGGGCAACACATCCGACATCGGCCGCGAATTGGCTTATTTAGCCGATTCGCTGATCAGAAAATCTGTTTGGATTATCGGTGGCGACGGGTGGGCATACGATATCGGTTTTGGTGGCTTAGACCATGTTTTGGCCAGTGGTCGAGACGTAAACATCCTGGTGCTTGATACGGAAGTTTATTCCAATACGGGCGGCCAATCTTCAAAGTCCACTCCCCGCGCAGCAGTTGCTAAATTCGCTGCTTCCGGAAAAGGAATTGGCAAAAAAGATATCGGCATGATCGCCATGGCCTACGGTCATGTGTACGTGGCACAAATTGCCATGGGAGCCCACCCGCTGCAGACGCTCAAAGCGTTACAAGAAGCCGAATCGTATCATGGTCCGTCATTGGTAATTGCCTATAGCCAATGTATCGCCCACGGAATTGATATGACAACTGGCATGTCGCACCAAAAGGACGCCGTAGCCTGTGGCTACTGGCCGTTGTATCGTTACGATCCCCGAGTCGCACACGACGGGGGTAAGCCATTCCATTTAGACTGCCACAAACCGCGAACCCAGTTTCGCGATTTTGCCGCTCAAGAAGCGCGGTTTGCTATGCTGCTCAGGAGCGACCCACAGCGAGCCTCACATCTATTTGATTTAGCTCAGCGAGATATCGATGATCGCTGGCATTATTATGAACAGATGGCCAACGTAGAACGTTCTCTGGCCGGTTTCAGTGACCTATAAGAGAATATGGGATCATGACCAAGGACCTTACGACAACCTATTTAGGACTAAAGCTGCGCAATCCTGTGGTTGCATCAGCGAGCCCGTTGACTGGCAATCTTGACAGCTTGCGCGCTCTGGAAGCAAGCGGGGCTGCGGCCGTAGTTCTACAGAGCCTGTTTGCTGAGCAAATCGAACATGATGAATACGAAGTATTTCATCTGCACGAGTACGGTGGCCATTCGTCGGCCGAGTCGCTGAATTACTTCCCAAAACTAGAACAATATCATTGTGGACCGGAGCCGTACTTGGAATCTATCCAAGCAGCCAAGCGCGAGCTTTCGATCCCGATCATCGCCAGTCTGAATGGGACCACTCCTGGCAAATGGACACGTTACGCCAAACTGATGGAGCAGGCAGGTGCGGATGCGATTGAGCTGAACATTTACTTCGTACCTACCGACATCGACATGAGTGCGGCAGATGTCGAAAACCGGTATATCGAAATCGTCGAATCCGTAACGCACGAAGTGGCCGTACCGGTAGCAGTAAAACTGGGGCCATTTTTTAGCTCGTTCCCCAATTTCGCTCGACGTATTTTGCTGGCTGGAGCACGTGGATTGGTCCTATTCAATCGCTATCTCGACCCTGAACTGAATACCGAGACACTGCGAGTGGAACCGCGTTTGGTACTAAGTTCGCGGCATGAACTGCGCTTGGTCTTGCGCTGGGTAGGAATTCTGCACGATCAAATCGAAGGCGATTTGGCGGCGACCGGCGGAATCCACAATGCCGACGATTGCCTCAAAGCGCTGCTGGCTGGAGCGCGTGTTACCATGATGGCTTCAGCACTTATCAATCATGGACCGCTGCATATTACCAAAGTTCTGAACGGGATCAGCGAGTGGCTGGAACAGCGCCAATACAATTCTATTGCACAGTTAATCGGCAGCGTCAGTCGTAACCGAGGAGCCGACCCATCTGCCTTCGAACGAGCCAACTATATGAAAACCTTGCTATCGTATTCCAAAGCGTGATAGCCATTGGCCGCATCAATTTAGCGGCTTTACATTGCGATCATCTCTCTATCCTCACAAGTGGCCTTGATACTTAGTTGTTGAACTTAGTTGGACAGCGCCACTTTCGATTATTGCAGGCAGGAATTAGTCCAATTGCTTACTTTCCGCAGCGACTCGGTTAAGGATCGAAGTGTACCTTGCTGACGAATCAGCGTTGGTAAATCGGTAACAACCCACGGTCGAGCTGCAGCATAATCAGATTACAAGCTGTAATGTAGACTGGGTGAATTTGGCCATTCCAACTTCCCTCTTTGTCTTGCTCATTGACGATACGATCATACAACCGATCACGAAACGGCAGCCACTCATCGTCCCCTAACCGGTAAACGACTTGGCTATAGTAAAGGTACGTATAATGCCAGTGTCCGAAGGCGGAGTTATCGTCAGTCAAGTTGTGCAGGCTCTCTTTGCTGTATTTCAACATGGCTGGTACATGTTTGCTGTCATAATCACCAGCGTTGTATAGGGCTGACAAAGCGGCGGCCGTAATCGCTGGACGCGAAGTCCCCATTTGTTTACTCGAATAACTGATGCCGCCATCTTGGTTTTT
>CAZVBC010000202.1:0-12563 GCA_964625155.1 uncultured Pirellulaceae bacterium | reverse complement strand
TCAACCGGGTGCAGTTCCAGGAACCCAACCTGCCCCAACAACCGCTGATGGTCAAGCCGTCCAACCCGATCCACTCGGTTGGGCACATTATTTGACCTTGCATAGTCTAGAAAAGAACATTGCTCTGGATGGTACTCAGCGCATCAACATCAATAGCGACGATCTTGCAACGCTTTACAGTGATTTAACTGCCGCTGGGATCGATGATGCATGGGCGAGCTTTATCATTCAGTATCGCATTTCTGGCCAGCCACCTGCTGGAGCCGGCAACGCGTTGCAGTTGCTGGAAACACTCGCCCAGCAAGCCAATGCTGAAGAAGGACAACTTTCTACTTTACAGAGCCAACGTTCAAGTACAAATACCACCGCTCAGCAGTCGCGCAATCAAGCTTGGCAGGCCGACTTGTTGCCCAGTGATTTGAGCCAGGTTCAAGGGCAGGTAAAATTCAACCAAGTACTCGACTTGTTTGGCTCTACCGTCACTATTCAGCAAGCTGGTGGCGCCGGAGGGCAACCAAACAGTAGCGGAAGCCAACGCGGAAATTCTCAATTGGGCAGCATACAATCGGGCGGCATCCAGCAGATAAATCCCCAGCAGGGAAGCCTCCCATCGGTACGCGGCGGCCAACAGGGCGGCGGTGGTCAGCAGGGCGGCGGCGGGCAACAAGGTGGCGGTGGTCAGCAAGGTGGCGGTCAGCAAGGTGGCGGTCAGCAAGGTGGCGGTCAGCAAGGTGGAGTCGTTTATGATTCTCCACTATCTGCCGATCCAATCGCGATGGCTAACGCTTTGCCATTATTGATGGATCGCCTAACAACGCTGGACAGTCCAACGATTCCGGGACGAATTAACGTGATGGAATGTCCGCGCCAAATTCTACTAGGGCTTCCTGGGTTAACCGAGGAATTGGTCGACCAGATTATTCAGGCGCGAAACGACGGCCAACAAACTGAGAATCGGCAGTTCGAAACTTGGTTAGCAGTCGAGGGTTTAGTGAGTATGGAGCAGATGCGAGCTTTGGAGCCACTGATAACCTGTGGTGGCGATGTCTACAAAGCGCAGATAATTGGATACTTTGAGGGCTCATCAGTTTCGTCGCGTGTGGAAGCAATTGTCAGCGCTGCGACCACACCTCCGCGAGTATTATTTTATCGCCAGTTGGATCACCTTGAACACGGTTTCGACAAGATGACGTTGGGTTTGCGCCCAGATGCGGGTGTGCCAGGAGCGATACTAACGCGGTAGGACCTGCGAAAATGGTGATCCCGCCGCTGAGGATTTTAGCACCTCAGTTAGCCGGCAAGTGTTGTAGCACGGATGTTCCGATTAATATGGGTTAGTGCGGCGAGTCAATTGGTTTTAAGAAATTGGGAACGGTGATCCGTGTCGAGAAGCGTCATTATTGATTGGCAACGCGATGGATTGGTTGTCGCGGTCGGGCATCGGCGCGGGAGTAGCGTTGTCTTGGATCGCGTAGCCCATCGCCAAGCTGCGGCTGGAGACATATCGTTAGCGCAGCAGCTTCAGCAAGCGGTTAGCCAACTGGGCGTCGCCAAGTGGGATGCAACCGTGATCGTACCCCGCGAACTGCTGGAAGTACGGACACTGCAAATACCAAGAGCCGAGGCTGATGAGTTGCCAGACATGGTACGTTTTCAGGCTCAGCGACAGATGGCCAACATGGGCGACAATTGGCCCATCGATTTTGTCTTGCTACCGGCCGCTGCTGGACAAGATTCTCTTAATGCTCTTGCGTTTACGATTGCTCCGGGAGTCATGACCGAGATTGAAACTGCATGTACAAATGCAGACATCAAGCTCAATCGTGTACTGGCTAGGCCAATCGAATTGGCTCGATATGCAACCGCCATTGGTGGCCTGGGTGTGGAAGGGGTGACGCTGGCAATTTGCTTGGCAGAGGGCCAAGGTGATTTGCTGTTGCTGCGAGATGGTCGAGTGGTGCAGATTCGCGGTACCCGTCTTCCGCTCGATGAAGACCAACTTTCGACAGCCATTGTCGGAGAGCTACGTAGAAGTTTGTTGGCAGCCGCCAGCAATCTCAGCGGCCAGCCTATTGCTAAGACGCTGTTGATCGGCTCGGCTGACATGGCGCAAAAGGTCGAGGTACAAGTCGCTGAAGTTACGCGTTCAGAAGTTACGTTATTCGATCCGGCGGCACTTCTCCCGGCGTCGATAGACAACAAAGTCGAGTTTGCACATCGCACTGCAGGACGGCTGGCCGCGATTGCCGCTGTCGTGCACGATCCGTCGGCGGATAAGCAGACGGTGGTCGACCTAAAGAATCCCAAACGTCGTCCACCTAAGAAGAACAACACTTCGCGAAACTTGTTGGTCGCAGCTAGCGCAGCTTTGGTGGCCTTATTAGGTTTTTCGTGGTGGAATAGCGTCACCGGAAAAATGAGCGATGAACTGGCTGACCTGACTGAAACTAGTAAGGGCTTGGATGTACGTGTCGAATCTGCCAAAAAGCGGATCTCTGAATACAGAGAGGTCGAAAATTTCCTTAGTGGCTCGGTGAATCTTTTGGACCAGTTGGAATATGTTGCTCAACACATTCCAGATTCCGAAAAACTGCTCATGCGCCAACCGACGTATACTGTCGCGCAGGAAGGAAAAGAAAAAACTCCGGTTGGTAAGTTGACAGTCGATATATTGGCCGATTCAACTGAAACGCTAGATCAGTTGAAGGCGAAGTTCGACGATAACAATCGCAAATTGGATTTACTGGGCCATGCCGAAGCGACGGACACCAAACAAGCATTGTACAAATGGAAATCCAAAGCCAATTTGACGTTTCGAAACGTTGGCTGGAACCCACTGGCTGCAAGTAAGAAGGAAGATTCCTCAACATCGCGCAAGGCATCGCCGCAGGAAGCTAGCCAGATGAAGTCGCCCCAGAAACCGGAACCATCGTCGAAGCCTGCGGAGAAAAGCCAGCAAGCTGAAACCAAAGTTGACGAGAACCCAAACTCTGCGGTGAAACAAGCTGTCGACCAAGAACCCCGAAACCCTCCGCAGCCACTGAACAAATAGATTTGAAACTGATTTAAGAATTCTGGATGCAACGCATGGCAATGTCCACACGTGAGCGATATTTGGCAACGGCCGTCGGCGTGATTGCAGGTCTATTCGGCTTGCAATACGCGATCAGTAGCGCCCGAGCAAAGTTGGATTCCATGCAGTCGAATATTGACCGCATGAGTACTCAAATTGATGACAAGAATAATACGATTCTTGAAGGGGATTTGGCGCAGCGAAAACTAGTGCGCTTGCAAAACAAGTCTCTTGCATCGAATCCGGGGTTGGCCAAACAACAATACTTGAGTTGGTTATCGGACATCGCTGAACAATCGGGTTTAAAAGACATCGTCCTGTCAGAACCTCAAGCTTCGGCATCCGCCAGCGCTTCGAAACCCTATACGGTTTATCAATTCGTCTTGACCGGCAAGTGCAAGACAGACGCGGTCGTAAAACTTCTAACTCTATATTACGACAAAGACTATATGCACACGATTTCGGCATTGAAGCTAGTGCAAATTGATCCCGACAATCCCAATGCCTTGTCGGTAAATTTGACGTCGCAAGCGATCGCCCTGCGCAATGCCGCCGCTGATCAAAAGACACCGGAGAAATCGTCGGGGCGATTAGCCAAATCGGCGGACGCATATTTGGCAACGATTGGTGGACGGAATCCGTTTGCGCCTCCTAACAATCCTCCTAAATTCACCGGGCGCACTTCTGTCGAACTCGAACGAGACAAAGGATTCTCGATGAATTTGGAGGGAACCGATCCAGACAAAGCACAAAAAGTCTCGTTTGAACTTCTTTCCGAAAAACCGGAAGGCTTAGCCTTCGATTCCCTCAAGGGCTCGCTCGACTGGCGACCAAAGTCCAACGGCGAACATACACTTAAAGTGCGAGTATTCGACGATGGCTTGCCGTCAAAGTCCGTTGAACAAGCAATCAAGTTGACTGTAGTCGACCCAAAGGTCCCGCCACCACCTCCCGCAAAATTCGACTTAGCCAGCCAAACCGAAGTAAGTGGCTTAGTCAGTGGTCGAGGTGGCGCTATGGCAATGATTCGCTCCAAAGTCGACGGCAAGATGTTTCAGGTGAAAGAAGGGGATAATCTTGAAGTCGGCAGTATCAAGGCCAAAGTTGTTGGCTTGAACTCGCAGAAAAAATGCTTGGAGCTTGAAACCGATGGCAAACGATGGACATTCGGTATGGATGTTTCTTTGGCCGAGGCCTTCAAAAAAGCTCAATAGAGCACAAGCGATGTATGATGCTGACGGCCGAGCCTCAAATGGAGAGCTGATTGAGACGCATCCGGTTAGTACACCGTGCCTGACGAACTGCAGTGACTGGTTACCTTTTGGTGCATTGCAGTTACGTGAGCAATTCGCGAATCACATTACCTTCGTCTAGGATCGGACGTGGTCGATCCTGAAAGTCGTTTGCAAAGCCGCCATGATCAATACCTAGCAAATGATAGATAGTCGCCGCCACATCCCATGGACCATAAGGACGAGTGATGGGGCGTGAGGCGGTTCGATCCGTTTCTCCCACAATTTGCCCGTTGCGAATTCCAGCACCCGCAAAAAACAGCGATCCGGCTCGCCCCCAATGGTCCCTCCCGCCAAGCTTGTTGATAATTGGAGTCCGTCCAAACTCAGTCACAAAGACCACCAAGGTCGAATCTGACAATCCTCGCTGGGAGAGGTCATCAATCAGCGCCGCGAAAGCGCGATCCATTCCGGCCAAGTGATACCCTCGAAAAACCATCTGCTGGATCGGAGGATGGTTTTGTACTGGAGCATTGTGATTATCCCAGACGTTTCCGTAATCTGGATCATAACCATAATCGACCATGACGAAGCGAGCTCCCGCTTCGATGAGTCTGCGAGCCGTTAAGCAGCGGCCACCAATTTTTGTACGTCCGTACTTTTCACGTACGCTCGCCGGTTCATCGCCCACTTCGAATGCGGTTCGCACTTCCGGTGTGTGTAATAGTCGAAGTCCATTTTGGAATTGCGCCTCCGCAGCTTGCAACATATCAAAGCGTTCCAAGTTGCGCAGCGCCTGATCAAATGTTGCTCGCAGAACTTGACGGCCGGCAAGTCGCTCAAGAGGCACGTCCTTCGACAGTTCCAGTGATTGTGGCCGCAGTTCTTCTTCGTAGTTTGCGGGCGGATCGTAAAGTTTTTCTCCGACGGAAAAATCCGGTTGCTCGGGTAGCCCACCCAAACAATATGGGGCGTATTTGCTCCCCAACCATCCACCTACAAACAGATTGTGCGGCGGAGGTCCCGGGCGCGTGATCCCCGGAACCGCAATGTAGCCGGGCAATCCATTGCGTGGCCCATGTGTACGCCACACCATGCTGCCAATATTCGGTTCGCTATACAACTGCGTTCGAGTAATCCTGCGTCCGGACAGAGTGTATACTTGACTGAGCAAATGATCGTCACTGTCGTGTGAAAAACTGCGCAGAATTGCCAGTTTGTCTGCCACCTTGGCCAAGCACGGCAATGTCTCACAAAAGCGTATTCCAGAAACGTTGGTTGCAATATCGCCCAAGGTGCCTCGCACTTCGGCAGGCGCCAAAGGCTTGGGATCGAACGAATCAATATGGGTAACGCCACCTCCCATCCACAAAAAGATTACCGATTTGGCTCTACCTGGCCCCGATCGGTCTACCGCGCCATTGGCTGCATGACTTCCCGGAACCAAGCTGGCAGCAGCGCTGATTCCGCCAAATCGCAATACATCGCGGCGCCCTAATAATTTCGACAATCCA
Organism: uncultured Pirellulaceae bacterium; assembly: GCA_964625155.1. Taxonomy (GTDB): domain Bacteria; phylum Planctomycetota; class Planctomycetia; order Pirellulales; family Pirellulaceae; genus Aureliella. The sequence goes on along the minus strand of CAZVBC010000202.1, from coordinate 6,744 downwards.
GCCGTCCGCCCATTTGGCTGTAACACCATTTCTTCATTCTGTTGGGACATAGATCAATTCATGCATCGATGGTTGACTATACGTACCTTACACCTGATACCTCAGAATTGTATCTCAATACTGCCAGCGACAGCAAGAAAAAATAATCGAATTCAATACATTGATCTTGCATCGAAACATGTGCAGACGCACAGGAGATGGAGACTCTTTGCAGCACGCAGTTTCTTACAATTGCTGTTGCAAGGCCGACAATGCGGCAGAGTAATTAGGTTCGTGAGTGACTTCCGGAACGATTTCGCCGTAAACGACTTTACCTGAGGCGTCGAGTACGTACACGGCCCGCGCGTGAAGTTTCAGTTCGTCGATCGTAACTCCCCAGCCATCGCCAAAGCTGCCAGATTGATAGTCGCTGCCAACGCGCATGTTCTTTATACTCTCAGCACCGCAAAATCGATTCTGGGCGAACGGCAGATCACGGCTAACGGTTAGTGTATTAACCTTGTCCCCTAGCGCCGCGAGTTGTTCGTTGAATTTCTTAGTTTGAATTTGGCATACGCCCGTGTCCAACGAAGGAACGATAGAAATCAGCGAAGGTTTGCCCAACAGGTCGGCTTTGGAGATGGTCTTTAGGCCGCCCTCGAAAAAGTGCAAAGTAAAATCGGGAGCAACACTTCCGACCTTGACTTCGTTGCCTACCAAAGTCATCGGGTTTCCCTTAAACGTAATGACTCCTGCGCGTGCCATATCTAGAATTCCTATCTTGTGTAAAGCTGAGTTCCAAAAACGTCTTTAAGCTTACTCGCATGTTATCGCGAGTTGGTCCAAATGTAGGCGAAGCAGGAACTCCTTCAAAGTAGTGCACTCGGTCAGTTTTGCAGAATGGCCCACAATAGCGGACCCGCCGTGTCCGATTCTTATTCGTTTCGTTAGCTTCTACCAAAGCCGGCTGGTCTGTTCGTGGCGGTTAGTGCTTGGGATCACTTGTGTTGGTTGCACTCGTGTATGATTGCACGGTGATAACGACGGCTTTGAAGGCAGGGGTTTTGGAACGTGGATCCAATTGGCGCGGTACCAATTCATTTGCCTCTGGATAGTACATCAGCGCGTTTCCAGGGCGAACTGCGTCAAATCGTCGAGCTAAATAGCCGTGGATTTCACCGACACTGCTGCGCACGATTACCGGTTCGTCGTGTTGCAATTTAAGGCGACACATGTCTGTTGAGTGCATTAATACCACATCTCGGCGCTCTTGACCTCGATAGATATCTTCTTCTTCGTACACGACGGTATTAAATTGACCCTCGCTACGAACGGTCATTAATCTTAGTTGCTGTTCCCCCTGTCCGACCAATTCTGATAACCGATGAACGGTGAGCTTGGCACGACCGTCTGGGGTTGGAAAATGAGGATGATGGAACGTGCGGCCGGCAATTTGGAATTCTTGTTTGGTTTGATCAATATTACGAATCGCTGTGTACCCAGGAACCACTCGGCCGATCCAATCTCGGATCGTCGCGGTCGCTTCTAAATCGGACCATTTTACGGCTGGGCTATCGCCGACAATTCGTTTGCCTATCTCGGCGATCACTTGTACTTCGCTTCGCGGACCGGGCAACCTCGCCGGGCCGCCATTACTCAGACGCACGTAGTTGAACATCGATTCTTGTGTCGTCGGCTGGGGCTCTTCATCGCGCGCGAGGACCGGCAGAATAATCGATTCGTTGGCTAAGGCTTGCACATGACCAGTATTGAGTGTGGTACTTAGTGTTACCATCAATCTCATTTTCTCGATCGCAGTGCGAGCAAATTTGGCATCGGGATTTGAACCATACAAGTTCCCTCCCAAACAAATTCCTACTTGTGATTTGCCTTGCTGGGCACTTTCAATGCAGGCCATCGTGTCCAGGCCAACCGTGGTGGGCAATCGAAGGCCAAAGCTATCTTGCAGGTTGTGGAAAATAGCGTCTTTCAATTTAGGCGTAACACCCATCGAGCCAATTCCTTGGACATTTGAATGCCCTCGAATAGGCATCAGTCCCGCACCTGGTCGGCCCACCATGCCGCGCAGTAACGCTAAATTGACGATCGCTTCGACATTCTCGACGCCATGCACATGATGCGTTATCCCCATGGTCCAGCCGAAGATCGTGGCCTGGGAACTTGCATATACTTGCGCAATCGCGCGGATCTGGTCTCGGTCCACTCCCGACTTTGACTCAATCTCTGACCAACTAAGACCTTCAAGCCAGCCTTGGTATTCGGCAGCATCGCTACAATAAAATCGCAAGAAATCCTCATTTGTGGCACCTGTCTCGACAACGGCTTTGGCAATTCCACTCAGCAGCGACAGATCCCCTCCGATATGCGGTTGAACGTAATGCGTAGCGATCTCGGTGCCAAACATCATGCTACGCATATCGCTGGGAATGCGAAACCGAACCAACCCCACTTCACGCACTGGATTGATGACAATGACCTTACCACCGCGTCGACGCAAATGCATAAGGCTGGTCATCAGCCTAGGATGATTGCTCGCGGGATTGCCACCAATAACAATGGCCAAGTCAGCTTGGTCGAGGTCGTCCAGAGTTACGGTGGCGGTGCCCGTACCCAAACTGGCGTTTAAGCCAACCCCGCTGGCCTGATGGCAATAATAACTGCAATTGTTGACATTGTTTGTGCCGTATAATCGTGCCACTAATTGCAGTAAGAAACCGGCCTCATTGCTGCTGCGTCCACTGAAATACCAGAAAGATTCATCGGGTGAGATTTTCTTAAGCTGGCGCTCGATTCGTTGAAACGCATCCATCCAAGTGAGCGTGCGAAAGTGCGTAAACCCGCGCTCGTAAACGATTGGCTGGATGAGCCTGCCAGCATGTTCAAGCTGGCGTGGCGTCCAGTCTTGTAATTCGGCAACTGAAAATCGTTTCCAAAAATCAGCGGTTATTGGCCGCTGCATGTCGGCAACCATCGCTTGTAGCGACTTTTTGCACACTTCCGGAAACGACCCGCGTTCATTGACCATGCCACCTTGCTGGCCTCCCATCCCAAGAGCACAAGTCTTACATGTGTTCTTGCTGCGCATCGCTTGGAACAGTTTCCACATTCCGCCAGCTTGTTTGGCTTTGGCGAATGTATATCGAATTGCCTGCCAGCCACCCCCAGAATTGACTTTTCGCATTGTCAACTTTCTCTTCTGCGATACCCTTTATTTGGAAATGCTGTCCCAAATTGTAATTGATCGAACAAGCCGCGTGAGCCGTACCGGCTCGTCCTCATTTCAGTTACTTACCGCCTTGAATGAGCTTCTCAGATTCTCGCCTACGACAAGAATTAATTGGTTACTACTTGGACCTTAGCTTTCCCCGCGTCCACAGATTCTCGAAAAAACTAAATCATTGTCTTGAAATCGTTTAACCGCGTGCCCATCGGGCGGCGCGTACGGCTTCCTCGCGTGCGAGCCTTCATCGATTACAGCGTTATCCGGCCTCAGCTTCTGCTACCTAACTGACGCTATCCAACTAAGCTGAGGCTCGTTCAAATAAGATATTAATCAACGTACAAGAAGGCGTTCGAGTTAAAAAGCGCTTGGCAATAGACAGACAGCGCTTTACGCATATTCAATTCTGGTTCCTTTTCCGAATTAAGATGAGCAAGGTCGCGCGCCGTGGACTCGAGAAACGTTACGGTACTGTCCAATTGTGCTTGCGTGGGCTGTGTTGCCAATGCACTCACCCATGCGAACCTTGCTTGGGTTCGAAGGTCCTTGCCTACATCTTTACAGACTTGGGCGGCGAAGACTTCGCTCTGATGGTGCACAAATTCGTTGTTCATCAACATCAAGGATTGTGGGGCTACGGTAGAGGAGTTACGGATAGTGCAGTTAGGAGCCAAAGCAGGGCCATCAAAAGTGTCGAGCATATCGAGCGGCATTGTTCGGCGAACCTGGACGTAAATACTGCGACGAAATTCCTGTGCATACAGTGGAACTACTTTTCCAGTTGGACGACCAGCTCCATCGCGAGTATCGACGCCCACATGGATCTGACCAGCTTCATCGGGTGCAACTGGGACTGAGGGGCCGAAGAGCTGGTTAGTCAAGTTACCAGCAATCATCAGTAACGAGTCACGCAGAGTTTCGGCATCCAAACGTCGGATGTTCATGCGACCAATCAAGCGGTTTTCTGGATCGATGCGATCGTGGTCTTCAAGACGCACAGAAGACTGGCGATAAGCGCTGGAGAGCATCATCAGTCGATGCATACGCTTGACGTCCCATCCACTGCGCACAAATTCGTCTGCTAGCCAATCCAATAACTCTGGATGACTTGGACGCTGCCCCAAGACACCGAAATCACTGGGAGTGGACACGATACCGCGACCAAAATGGTGAAGCCACAAGCGATTAATCCATACACGAACTAAAAGGGGATGGTGGCCGCTGGTGAGATGTCTGGCATAAGCCAACCGTCGCCCGGTCGTGGGCAAGTTCGGATCATCTTCAGCGAATGTACCACATTGATCATGACACAAGACGCCCAACTCTCCAGGTGCAACCTCTTGTTTTGGCTGACTAAAATCACCTCGTGAGAAAAGAAAGGTTGGATGACTTCGTCCCCTGACCTCGGTCAGACAATGTGCGTAATCGTCAGGTGGGCGTTGGGCCTGAACTGACTCGATTAGGCCACTGTATTTCTTTTCGATGCTATTGTATTCTTCCTTGGCGTTACGACGTAGTAAATCACCGCGAGAGGGAACGTTGGCGGCTGGGTGCTTGACCAAAAGTTCTTTCTGTTCGGCAGTACGATTTGCGGCCGGAGTACTGAAGGCGGTGCGAAGTTTGTGCTTGAGTTCATCGTTTAGATTGGCTATGCCGCGCTCTCGGACTTCGTGGCCTAGTTTTTCGAAGGCTGCGGTTTGTTCAGCATTTAGTTCTTTTAAACGCGCATCGCATTGATTGGCCAGTTCCTTTTGCTCTTGGCTCCACAGCGAGACCAATCTCTGTTGCGGTGTACGCCAGGCTTTCCAATCGAGTGCCGGTTCAAATATGGCTCGCATGCGATGATAATCGACATGCGTGATCGGATCGTAGCGATGGCTGTGGCACTGAGCACAGCCGACAGTCAGCCCCAGTAATGATGTGCTCACTATCTTGATCGTCTCAGCCAAACAATCATTGGCGGCTAGGCTTTTATCGATCGTCGGATCACTGGTACCATCCGGCCCCATCCGCAAGAACCCAGTTGCAACCAGCTTCTCGGTATCGCTGGAAGAAAGTTGCTCCAGATCGTTACTGACCATTTCGTCGCCAGCTAATTGCTCGCGAATGAAATCATCCCACGGCTTGTTGGAGTTAAAACTGTTAATGACATAGTCGCGATATTTGTAGGCGAACTTGCGTTCGATGTCCTTTTCACCATAGCCGTCGCTGTCCGCATAACCGGCGATATCCAACCAATGTCTGGCCCATCGTTCACCATAGCGTGGCGAACCCAGCAGTCGATCAACCAAACGGCTGAAAGCCAACTCGATACCAAGCGTCTGTGCTGTTTGAATAAACGCAGCCAACTGGTCGGGATGCGGTGGCAAACCATGCAGGTCAAAATATGCTCGACGACAAAGTACTTCTGGAGTGGCGGGCAATTGATAACCAAGTCCAACTTTTTCTAAGCTCTGCAACAAGAAATTGTCGACTGGCGTGGATATCCACTGGCCAGCTTTGACCTTCGGTACGCTCGAACGTCGAATCGGCTTGAAGGACCAAAAGGAGCGTTCGTCTTCAGAGAATTCGCTGATCTTCTCCGGTTCCGGCCGCATGGTTTTCGAGCCTTGATCAAGCCAAGCAGCGATGACAGCCAATTCTGATGGCGACACTTTTTTCTCGACTGGCGGCATTTCTCCCGAAGCCACTCGCTGGTAGAGCAGACTCTCATTGTGCTGTCGAGCCAAAGCTGAGCCTGAGTCACCACCCATTGCCATGAATCTTACTAACCGCAAGTCCAGATGCCCCTGCTTCTCTTCCTCTTCACCATGACAATGAAAACAATGCGCCTTCAAGATCGGTCGGACGTGAGTTTCAAAATAGATTTGGGAATTGTCGTTTTCCGAGTTGAGCTCAATACCGAAGACGAAGCATTTTTGAGCAGCCACTGCAATCGTCATCGAGGCCACAACAAAAAACAGCAATCGGCGCGAGTAAAAAAACGATTGAAACAGAAACATGGCCACTCTTCACCTCAAATTTCAGTGCCAATGAAGTTATTAAATATGTAAAATTGGCACTTATTTGTAACCACTCAATAACCAAGTGCACGAAAACCAAGTGCACGAGCCAAGCTCATTCTATGATCTTGCAAGTCAAATGACCAAATCTCAAATCCGATGCACCTGGTTATTGAACAGTTACACTTATCGCACCCCAATCCACCCACATTAAGAGGTGTTGGCGTAGTTGCATAATAAACGATGAATTAAGCTGGGAAAAGTCCTAAGCGAACGTGGATAGGGCCACAGTTTTTTGGGGTTTCTATAGCTGGGACAGCGAAACTCACGTGACAGATTAAACGATGCTCGACCCTATACAAATAGGCTGCTATCCAATGGTTACAGATTATTGCTTGGCACCAAGACCAAATGGCAAGCCGGGAATTTGGCGGTGTGGCAAATACCACTGATTTGGCGAAATTGCCGACTCCTGAGACCTGAACGCGATTTGGATTGCCGAACCCAAGAATGACGACTATG
>CAZVBC010000201.1:0-12622 GCA_964625155.1 uncultured Pirellulaceae bacterium | reverse complement strand
CGATCGCACACCTACTTCAGACAACGGAAGGATCCTCGTGGGGGCCTGCCTATCCCACACGTATCCCGTAGGATCGTACAAGCCGCCGGGATCCGATCAAGGATCGAGCACGTCTTGTTCCGTGGTGGAACCCTCGGGACTGATCCATACGTTTGATTACCCAAAGGACGCGTTTAAACACATCAGCGCTATGAATATTAGCAGCAGCGGAAACCTGATCTGTGTGATTGGCTATGATGCAACCCATTCGCCGAAAACTCCAGCCACTCGGATTTGCGTGTGGAGCGTTGATTCGAAGGAGCTTGTACTGAACGAAGTCTATCATCGAGAAATCAATCGTATTTCCTTTAGTCCCGACGTTCGTAGACTGGCTGCGTATTTGTGTCATGGAACCAAACGGCACGTTGATGTATTTCGCGAGGTGGGCGTCATCATCGATCTGGCAACGGGCAAGGAGTTAGCCACTCTTGAGAATGATGACGATATTGACTCACTCTTTTGGATTCCAGGATCAGATCGAGTCTTGCTAAGCACGCTAGGATTCAGCGGGGCAAGTCGCAAACAACTGATGGCTTGGAGGACAAGCGATGCTAGTGCACGGCCAGTGCTGATGTCCGGCGACGCCATGCCGGATTATGTCAACGGGACGGTAAGCCCCGATGGAAGCATGCTAGCGATTACCAGTCATACGGTACAACAGATTCGTCTCATCGATCCAAATCGCGGCGATCTCATCGACACTTTGCAGACGGATGGAAAAGGCATTGTATCGATGACCTACTCCGATGATGGTCGGCAACTCGTGGCGACCACGACCCAGGGCGAGCTGCTGCGTTGGGATTTAGGAAAAGATCGTGACCTTTTCGGTTTGAGGACCAATCCCCTACCGAGACTTGCCAGAAATGGCTATACGCTCAGTCAGGATCAAGCGTTGCTGTGCGTTACTATCATCGACGGTACCCTTATTGTGAGAACGCGCGATGGTTCTGAAACCAAGCTGAAACTAGGTTTCCCCAACGCCACGGTCGCAACCGCGCTGGCAAGAATCAGCGACGACAACAAACTGCTCGCGGTTGTTACCAACCTGGGACCAGACGGTAAAGCGCTTGCTCGGGGCAAAGGAATGCTGGAGGTATACGATTTGGTCGATAAGAAACGGTTGTGGCAATCGGGGCAAATTCCAATTCGCAATGAGATGCCGATTTTTGGATCGACATTGGAGTTTAGCGCCGACGGCCAAAAACTTGTCCATCTGTCCAGTGTTTGCAATGTCTATCACGCGAGGTCGGGGAAAGGAACGGCGATTGATCCACGCAAAAACAACACAACTCCCGCTTCGCAAATGATGCGATTGCAAAAAAATGCTCAGACCGGATCCCTCATTTTTGCTTTCCCGGAGATGATGGCTGATAGAACTCCACGAACCGTCGTCGTTGATCCGACGAACGGCAACGAGCTTTACGTTTCGACCGATGACCTCAGTTTACAATTGATAGGTATCGCACCCGATGGTCAGCACTGCATTTCTATTCAACCAACAGGATTACAGGTCTGGAATATTGCCACGGGGGAAAGACTTCTCTCGTTTCCTGGTCTATTTGGCGTATTCAGCCTCGATGGTAAACGCATAGCGATTGTTACGCCGAAACCCAAGACCACGGTTCTGACGTTTTCCAGCGTCGCTTTATGGGATCTAGCGAGCCGACAAAAGATCTGCGAGTTGCCATTGGCTGGAGACGCGATCGATGAAGTTCGTTTCAGCCCCGATGGAAAGCGTTTGCTGACGATGGAAGGGAAAACTTTATCTTCCCATTCCACGATCCCCAGAGGGCGACTGTGGGACGTGGAAACAGGTCGAGAAATCCTCGATATGCGTATTGCAGACATGAATCACTATGATTGGGAACTCGTTTTTGATAATTCCGGCCAACAGCTGACGCAGTTGCTATTCAACAAATCTTCGGCTACTTCCGCCGGTGGCAAAACGGTATTCTACGACGCAAGACCACTAGAACCCTCAGTCGACAACAAACTTGCAGCAGATCGACTGATCACACAATTGTCCAACCGATTTGCACTCAAGAAGGAATGGATCGTAGAAATCGAGTCCCTTGCAGGCTTGAAAAAAGGTATTCGGGATGCTGCTTTGGCAAAAGCCGATGAAGTGGTGATTAGTTCGGACCAAGTCGCCAAGCTCACAGGGGAGATCGTAGGCCAGCGAAACCGGTCGCGCCAGGATTACGAACGGGCCCTCCGTTGGGCAGAAGAACTCCATCGAATGGAACCAAACGCTCTTCGTAGTCGAGTTTTGTTGGGGGCCGCTTACCATCGATTGAATCGTTATGAAGATGCTCTGCGAACTTTGTTGCCAGAAGAAACCGCAGAGACTGTGCCGAGTTCCGAAGCGGCATCGATCGACGACAACCTTCGACGGGTGGTATTGGCTCTCGTTCAGTATCAGATGGGGAATAAAAAAGATGCGGTTTCATCGCTCCAAGTATTGAATAAGGTTGCTGTTCCAGAAACATACTATGCGTCGTTGGCGTACGAAGCAGCGTTCCTTATCCGGCCTCCCAATCGCATTCGCCCAACGGCCCCGGAGTCGATGCCCAAGGAAGACGAACTAGTGAAACGTGTTCAAGGCTTCATCGCGATATTTGGCAATCCTGACATCGAGCTATCAAAGCTACCCGGCGGTGTCGGGTACAGGTTAGTGAACTATGACACCAACCTGGATCAGCGCCTCGCACAGGAAGAAGTGCTTGTCGTTTTTCGAGATCTGTATCGATTAGGAGAGCCGATTGCAAAAGCGAAAGCGGACTTGCATTCTTACGTTGAAGGGAATCTTCAATTCCTTGAGGAAGCCATACGCGACGCACCCCATTATATGACTGCTCGCTTTGTGCGTGCCTGGATTCGCGCGACCTGCATCGATCCCCAGTTTCGCGATCCCGAAAAAGCACTCGATGAGGCCAAGTCGCTATGTGAACAAACCAAGTATCAAGATGCGACCTTTTTGGAAGGCCTGGCTGCCGCCTATGCAGCATCGAGCGATTTCGCATCGGCCATACGTTGGCAAACGGAAGCTGCGAGGATCCATCGCGACAATGGGGCTGCATCCTCACGCCACCGCTTTGACGAGGCTCAAGGTCGGCTCAAGGCATATGAAAAGAACCAAGTGTGTGATCCCAAGCTACCGCTCACCAACGACCTCATCGTAAACGTTTCCTCTCCCACGAATCGAGAGCGAGACATTTCGGTTCCCTATTTATCTCCTCAGGTTGTGCTCCAATCGAAGCGAATCGCTGGGAACGGAGCCGCTTGGTCGCCGGACGACACCCGAATCGTACGAAGCATCAAGTCAGCAAGTTCTCGTAGACCCCTTGAGTGGATCGACCTTTCAAGCGGTAAAACTCAACTTGTCTGTGAGGATGGCTTTTATCCAGTTTGGACGTCAGTTCCAAACGAACGCATATACTTCACCAGAACGCCTGATGGAGCCGCGCCAAAATCCGTCCCGATCGTGAATCCTTCCAATTTGTCCATCTGGTACTGCGAACCAGATGGAAAGAACCTCACGCGATGGATGGCGGGTACGGCACCGGCACTGCTCAAGGATGGAACGTTGATTGTCAAAACCACCACAACAAGAAATCAAGGCAACTTCAAGACCTTGTTCAAAGGCTTTCAACTCGATGCGAATGGCGCTTTGAACGAAACCGAACTACAGCACGATGTGGAGGGGCCTTACGGAGAACTATCACCGGACGGAAAACTGGCCGCTGTGTCGACGGGCAATCTAGTGATTCAAGAAATCGCATCGAACAAAGTAATTCACACAGTCAATCTTGATCTGCTTGGGTTAGGGTCATCAACCGTTGGCGCCTGGTCTCCTGACAGTCGCTTCTATGTTTACCTCGCCAGGAGCGAAACGAAGGCAGGGCTGTGGGTCATTGATGTTCGAACGGGAAAAACTCGCCTGCTCGCAGACCTTGATACGCTGAAACTAGCCTGGTCGCACAACGGCCAATATCTCGCGGTCAGCGAGCGTTTCAAAAATGAAATTGTCATTCTCGATGTCAGCTCGCTGTACCGAGAGAGCGATCTCAGCAATGCCCTGCAGCAATGACCTTGGCATCGGACCAGGCTTATCGTCGCTTCGTTCGTCTATTTGGGTCGACCCACGTTGACTTTGATTCGGATAGATCATTGAGCTTCGCTCCGAACGGTTCTGTTCAAGATCCCACCTGGGCCGCGAATTCCAAAACAGTTGGACTCCATTCGCAAGGCTCGAACTTCATCAAACAATAATATTTCGCTGCTTGTTTCTTAACCGTTTCCTAAATAGAGTCCCTTAAAATTCACGCTCTTATTACTCGATACGGGAGTCAATAACAAAGGGTGTTTGCAAACATGACGAAGTGTGTTCCTGCTAAAGGTTTTACGCTTGTCGAACTTCTGGTAGTGATCGCGATTATCGGAATCTTGGTAGGACTCTTGCTCCCTGCAGTTCAGATGGCTCGCGAAGCAGCGCGGCGCATGCAGTGCGCAAATAATTTGAAACAGCTTGGCATCGCATTGCATGTCTATCACGATGCGTTCAATCGGTTTCCGCATGGTCGCGGCGGAACGGGTCATCCAGACGGTGGTACCATTCGGCCCCTGGCCGACAACGTCAATCGCGCAAGCGGGTTTATTGGATTGCTGCCATTCATTGAGCAAGGCTCTTTGTTTGCTCAGATCTCTTCACCACAGACATTTGGGACGTTTTCCTACAGCCCGTTTGGGCCGCGTCCTTTCGGACGAAACTCTGGCGCGGGTGCTGGTGAGGTACACTACCTCCCATTCATGCAAGAGATACAAACATTTAGGTGCCCTACCTCCCAAGAGATTTCAACAAACAAAATGGGTGGACGAACCAACTACGCTTTTTGTTGGGGCGATAACAATCGCCGAATCACGGGTTCGGAGACCGTTTCAGCGCGCGTGGCCGTTCGAGCGGATTTGCGTGGACTCTTCGGATTTCAGAACAACCGCAGGATTAGCGATATCTTGGATGGGACATCGAACACAATCGCCTTTGGAGAAATCGCCACCTCCAACGACCCCAATTCTGTACGAGGAGGGGTCGCGCTCTTGCGTGGGACGGATCCCGCATACAACCTGAACCCAACCTGTCTCTTGGAAAAAAACCGGATTAACCCGAATCTGTTGTCCACCGGTACGAACGCAAACTTGCGCGGAAATGGATGGGCAAATGGCGTCACATCCTATACCGGAATGGCAACGATCCTGCCGCCCAATTCACCACACTGTCTGCAAAGCAGCAACGACCATTCAGACGGACAAGCCCCTGCCAGCAGTTGGCATTTGGGGGGCATCCAAGTGGCATTGGCGGATGGATCGGTGCGATTCATCAACTCGGAAGTCGATACCGGAAACCTGGCCGCTCGAGATGTTCGGTCAGGGCCAAGCCCATTTGGAGTGTGGGGAGCGCTGGGATCGATTCAAGGGGGCGAGGTCGCATCGATCGAGTAACCTCCCGGATTTCAGAAGTAGAGTTCATGAATCACACATCAAGTCCACACGATAATCACTGGCTCTGCGTGCTCCTCTTAGCTGGTCTACTATCCTTGGCGACGAGTGGATGTGGCAGGGGATCGGTTCCTGGGAGACCTACTCCGGTTGAGGTCTCTGGGGTGGTTCTCTACAAACAAAAACCGAGCGAGGGGGCCAAGGTGATGTTTTCGCCACAAAATCATCAGTACGCTGCTGTCGGACAAACTGATAGCAACGGACGATTTACGCTCCAGACGTTTGAACCCAACGACGGAGCCGTTCCAGGTGATTACAAGATTGCGGTCACAAAGTTTGAAGTCGTCGAATTGCCCAATGGCGGAATGAAGGAGACCTTCTTTCTGCCCGGCAAATATCGAGATCCCAATACGAGCGGCCTGACTGCCGTTGTACCGCCCAAAGGCGCCAAAGATTTGAAGTTAGAGTTGTTGGATTAAAATCGCCAACAAGAAGTATTCTGCCCGCGCAGCCAAGAGAGCAATCATGCGACTTTTTCAATGCCTCCTTCTGATCGCTTGCTTTTCATTCGCCTTGGAGATGCACGGCGCGGAGAAGCTTGGGCCTGCACCAGAAGGAACGTTTAGCATTGTGCTCATCCCAGATACCCAAGCGTACGACGGCGCCGGAACCAAATCGCAGCCCGGAAGCGATATGCCGGTTACCAACAAGATATTCGAAGCTCACACCGAATGGATTGCAACCAACATGGACCAGCAAAGGATCGTCTTTGCGAGTCATGTCGGCGACATTGTCGACATCAATGCGGACGAACAGTGGGTGGTTGCCCAAGCGTGCATGAACAAGCTGCACGGAAAGATTCCATACGGCATTTCCGTGGGCAATCACGACATGACTTCGAGTGGGGATGCGTCTCTATTCCAGGTCTACTTTCCGAAAAGGCGATTTGAGCATTTTGAATGGTACGGAGGATGCTACGATGGCTCGCCCTTGGGCTCCCACATATCTGGGAACAACGCGAACAGTTACCAAATGTTTTCGGCGGGCGGAATCGACTTTATCTTTCTGCACCTAGAATGCAATGCTCCCGACGACGTGCTCGATTGGGCAAACCAGCTTCTGCGTCGCCATTCCAATCGAAAGGCTTTAATCACGAGCCATATGGGCTGGGGGCCAAAGGTTCTTCCCAAGAACACCGACGAATACATCACAGGTGAGAAAGGCAGAATGACTTGGCTCAAGATTCACGGCCAGCGAGGGAACACTCCTCAACAAATGTGGGAAAAATGCTATCGATTGCACGCTAATCTCGTGGCTGTCTTTTCAGGAGACCAAAGCCGGACGCAGGCTTACTATGCCGCAAATGAAGGCGCGCAGGGCAATCCCATCCACGAGATCTTGCAGGACTACGGAAGTGGTTGGTTGAGGATGTATCGTTTCTATCCGGAACTTGACCGAGTCCGTGTGCAAGCGATAACATTCGACCCAAGAACGGAAGAATTGTGTGACGGTGTACGCTTGGTTCCCAATCGAAACGCCCACCAGTTTGAGTTTGAATTCTCAAGAAAGTAACCTTGTCGCCGACGGATCACTCCTCGCAATGCAACCTAACCTCTGCTGAATTCGCTGATCAGCGCGCCAAAGCCGCCGCTTTCCGCGAGCTGAAATCGGTCGATGATTTCGATTTCGAATTCAATACCGGCATTCCTCGCGATGCGAAAGCAAACCTCGTCCCAATTGCGTGACCAAGTGTAGTGCCCTATTGAGCGGGTTGGGTGGCATCATCTGGACGGATGCTCTCGAGCACTTGCCTGAGTTGCTCCAGTGCATCCCAAGCGGCAGCGAAGCCTGCATAAGCGGCGACTTGAAAGAGTGCTTCACATATCTCTTCGACAGTGGCGCCGTTACGCAAAGCCATTTGCAAGTTCAGTCTTAGCGCGTTGTTGCGCCCTAAAGCTGCGAGCACGCAGATGCTGCACAATGAACGAGTCTTCAAATCAATGCCTTCGCGCGTCCAGATTCTGCCTCCGACGATTGTTACGACTTCTCTTTCGAAGTCGCGACACACTGCACCCAATCGTGCCACCAATTGGTCCATGTTCTCTTCGCCAACCATGCGCGCAAACTGAGCGTAACCCTTCTCGTAATCGCTGCTCATGATATCCACCCTTTCAGTTTCGCGAACTGTGCCAGTTGACTAAGTACCAAGTGAGTTGGCATCGAACATGAGTAGCTCGGTATGTGCATCCGTTTCGGTCAAAGCGGAATACGTCTATGGTACGAGGTTATCGGCTAGCTCATTGATATAATACTCAATGTACTTATACCCCATGTGACGATCATTTTTCGATTCGCCAGTCGCCACAGTCTTGGAGGCGTCGGCCGGGTTGGTGGAATCAAGTCCGTGGGATTTTTCCCAGGCATCCGGCAACCCGTCGCCGTCGGTATCTGTTGAGGCTTTACTTGGCGCGAGTCCTTCGAGGAACCATGCGTCGGTTGGTTCGAGCGGTGCGTTGCGACCCCATGCGCCGGACTTCGTTTTAACTTCGTGGATGGTCCGAATTGTCATTCGGTCGCGGGGCCAGCAACCGGCTTTGGAGAGAACGAGTTCGTAAGCTGCTTGGGCATCGACTAGTTCGATGTGCGGAGTTGTGGCAGGGTCTAAGAATTCTTTCCCGTTGTTATTAAATTGAATCCACCGTGGTACGCCGCCAGGTTGATTGGCCGGCTTCCAATGTCGAGGATGCCCCTGGTAACCCCAATCTTCGAAGTAGTTTTCCGCTACGTAATAGCTCATATCCGGCGACAGGGCGTAGGGATATACTCGACTCTCCGTTTGAGGTCCTCGCCGATAATAGTTCTTATGCAAATTCACCGGACTCTTGGCTCGAACACCATGTCCGTCGTCGACGTAACCGCCACGGCAGTTATAGATGACGTTATTGCAGAAGTCGCCAGCGGCATTCTCTCGATAAGGCGCCATACAGGGAACGCGTCGGGAATGATGAGCCCATAGATTGTGATGCACCGAAACCGCGCCATTATCTTCCGCGGCGGAGATCAGGCCATAGTTGTGAGCTCCTTTATTGTGACCCTGGTCGTCGGATTCCTCGATAGTGCACCATTGTACCGAGACGTCATGCGAGTGATACAAATCGATTATCTCATCGTTGCCCCAGCTCAACGATAAATGGTCAAGCATGATATTGTAGGTGCCAGAATTCTTGGGGCCGAGTCCACCGAGCTGGATGCAGTCGCCGCCAGCACCAGAATCTCGACGACGCCGGACACGAAGTTGACGAATGATGATGTCGTGAACGCCATAATTGTAGCTGGAGATAATACCCTCGACTGTGATTCCAGCTCCAGGAGCAGTTTGACCGGCGATTGTAATGTAGGGCTTGGTAATGCGGATGTCGCCGCGGATGACGCCGCTAACTTCAAAGATGACGATTCGCGGTCCATCGGCGGCGCAGGCTTCTGCCAAACTCCCCGGCCCCGAAGCGTTGAGATTGGTTACCTTGATCACTCGTCCGTCACGCCCACCCTGACTGGCCGCGCCCCAGCCCTCAGCTCCAGGAAATGCTTTGAGCGGACCGGCAGGTGGGTTCGCCGCTGCCACAAAGCCACATGCCGATACCACCAGCAACCAACAACAAGCTAACGTCCAATTGGAATTTGAATTCATGGTTGATTCCTTTGAAATGAACTCACAGTCGCTGGGACCAGTCATCGGACGAAATTACCTCACTGATGAACATCTGCTGGGCAGCCAGGATGGCCGCTTGCATTTGCTCTGCTGAAACTGAGCCACCGGAATTCGAGATGTCGAGCGTGCCAGTCGCGTCGCGCAGAAACTCGACCTTCAACCCTCGGTGAAACGCTTGTCTGGCAGTTGTGTCGCAGCACATGTGAGTCATATAACCAGTGATGACCACCGTCTTTGCGCCAACGGATTTCAGCCACTGATCGAGATTCGTACCCGTGAATGCTCCTGGCAGTTGTTTATCGATCAAGCAGTCATGGGGACGACGAGCGACCTCGGGATGCAACTCCCACATCTCCGATCCTTTACGAAAAATTGGCGAATCGGCACTTGGCTGTTGGTGTCGAATAACAGCCACAGGAACTCCCTTGCTCCTAGCGGTATCCATCACGCGGAGAATCGAATCAAGATGTCCGACGGGATACGAAATCGGCAGAGCTCCGTCGAAGTACTCACGTTGCACATCAATGACAAGTAGTGCTCGTGACATAAGGTTAGTCCTTAAAGCATCAAGGGAAGGTTCACGCTGAACGACGAATACACAGTACCACATGACTCATTGAGCGGTTTTGGGCTGGATTGAGAAAGATATGATAGAATGCCGAACAAAGAACTGTCGAGCCATTCTCGGTCAATTCCGGCATCGATCGAGAGAATCTATAGACTTATTTCAAGCACTGTCACAGCAAAGTTATGGTTCGAAGAAACGGGAGAGCGAGGTTCCTACCGAGCCACCGTTCAATTGAATCAGCAGGAGCTTCCACCGCTTCGCGCTCCTGATCCTAAAAATTAAGCAGGTGACAAAGTACTAGACTGGATGTTCGAAGTGAACAACGATCGCAGGCTCATTTGTTTTGAATCGTTAATTCCGAGAATGTCTTACGATGAAGTCGCGGCAATTATGGGCGCTTAAGCACTTTGTCATCCAGTGATAATCGCAGCCATTTGCCTGAGGCATGACTTGGTCCTGGTGACAAACAATGTTGCAGAATTCGCTCGCGTTGAAGGGCTAATGATTGAGGATTGGGCCTGAGCCCGCGAGTAAGGTTTGTAACTCTAATATTCACTCGACCTCCGCGAAGACAAAAGCGGAGCGAACTGGCGGTGGCATGGGGTGATCGGCGCCGCGAACACTGCGCCACACGATGTCGCCAAACAGCAGGTCGTCGGCGGCGTCCTCTTTGCGCCTTGACGGCTTCCGCTACCCTAAAATTTAGTGTTGACAACGCACTAGAAAACACCGTTCTGCAAATCGTCTTGCCTAGTTCTTAGGCGATGATGGTGGCAATTTATCTGAAACAAAATTCAATTTGACAATTTGTGATCACATGCAAGGGGCATGTTCGTGCCATAGCGTTTTTCCAGAGCGGACTATCGACCCGATCGACAATCGCCAGCAATCGCACTGAATTGGAGTATGCCGTTATGTGTGCAGGCCAACGGCACATCGTTCGCTAGTGCGGATCTGCGAATCTTTTGTGTCGCTGGACACCAAGCCAGCTATTCAGCTACATGCTTTTTCGAGGATGCGAATGCCAGGATACCTAATTGACATGGACGGCGTGATCTACCGTGGGAATGAACTTATTCCCGGTGCCGATCGTTTCATTGATGAGTTGCGTACCGAGCAGATTCCCTTTCTGTTCATGACCAATAACAGCCAGCGCACGCGGCGCGATGTGGCCACTAAACTACAACGCTTGGGCATCGACATCGAAGAAGGCCATGTCTATACATGCGCGATGGCAACGGCCAGATTCTTGGCTGCTCAAAAGCCTGGGGGGACGGCCTATGTGATAGGTGACGGGGGGTTGATGACTGCCCTGCACGGGAATGGATATGCCATCGTCGACAAGGATCCTGACTACGTTGTGGTTGGCGAAGGAAGAACCATGAATTTTGAAATGGTCGAGGCAGCCGTGCGCATGGTGCTGGCGGGTGCCAAACTGATCGCTACGAACATGGATGCGAGTTGTCCGACACACTCGGGAACGCGGCCCGGCTGTGGCGCTATCGTCGCCATGATCGAAACAGCTACCGGCATTAAAGCATTCAGTGTCGGCAAGCCTAGTCCCGTCATGTTGCGGGCCGCGCGTAAGGAACTAGGGTTGGCCAGCGGAGAGACGATCGTGATAGGAGATACTATGGAGACCGATATTCTCGGTGGAGTTCAAATGGGATACAAGACGATTCTTGTTCTCAGCGGTGGGACATCGCAAGCGGATCTAAAGAAGTTTGCGTACCGTCCGGATACCATTGTCGACTCGATAGGCGAGCTAACCCATCACTCAGTAACGCGATCCTTTCTTGCAACTCTCACGTCTGCTAACCCTGTTAGCGCGGCGGTCTAGTCAAGGGTTTGTTGAACCGCCGTGCCCAACGGGCCGCGCAGGTGCATTGCTATGCGTGATCTGTAGCCGTTGGTTACGGAGGGAGCGCGGGGCGATGCCCACGCGGTTAAACAATGATTCAGATTAGAGAGTTAGAAACAAGATTCAAATTCGCTTAAGCACTTTGTCACCCAGTGATAATCGCAGCCATTTGCCTGAGGCATCACTTGGTCCTGGTGACAAGCAATGTTGCAGAATTCGCTCGCGTTGAAGGGCTAATGATTGAGGATTGGGCCTGAGCCCGCGAGTAAGGTTTGTAACTCTAATATTCACTCGACCTCCGCGAAGACAAAAGCGGAGCGAACTGGCGGTGGCATGGGGTGATCGGCGCCGCGAACACTGCGCCACACGATGTCGCCAAACAGCAGGTCGTCGGCGGCGTCCTCTTTGCTCAAATCTAGTTCCTCCGACAACTTCGATCCCCAGGCGGTAGACTCGTTAGTCGCGCTTAAGTCGACGTTCGCCGGTAATGCCTTGTAGGGTGTCGTATCAGGTTTGTCGTGGAACGACCGGACCATGGGTGTCGCCGCGGCATCGAACTGCGTCATGGGCTCAAGCCCCAAAATCAGCTCCATCGTGCGTAGCATGCTGGCCGTCGAGTACAAAGTCGAATCGACGATCGCGCGACGAGTGTATGGGCTGATCGCCAAGGCCACTGTGCGATGCGCGTCTACGTGGTCGGCTCCGTTTTGCGCGTCATCTTCAATGACAAAAATCGCGGTTTTTGCCCACGACTTGCTCTTCGAAAGGGCTTCAACCACCATGCCCAGCGCCACGTCGTTCTCGGCCACCATGGCTGTGGGCGTGGGTTTGCCAGCTCGCGTACCATAGGTGTGGTCATTGGGCAAACGCATGACGATGAACTGTGGAAGAGTTCCCGCATTTTCGAATTCTTGCCATTTCTGGATGAATCGTTCGGCGCGTTTCACGT
>CAZVBC010000200.1:0-12625 GCA_964625155.1 uncultured Pirellulaceae bacterium | reverse complement strand
GAACCGCGTTAGCCTCCGGTTTCTATCTGATGCGTCTTTCGTATCTACTCAATAACCAGGTGCACGAGCCGAATTCATCCCATGATCTTGTGATCTTGCAAGATCAAATTACCAATGCGCAAGTCCGCTGCAACTGGTTATTGAGCCGTTACGTCGAGAGGTCATTGCATACTGCGAACAAATATAATGCAGAACGGACCTCAAACCTCACTTCACGCGAGTCATCAGAGCCGGTACAAGCTCATGGGCGGACGGCTGTACCATCGCGCCGACGAACAGGAGACCAGTACCCAGGATGATCGGGCAATGGGTATTTTGCTGCCAGCGATTCGTTGAGGTCGATGCCCCAACCTGGTCGATCGCTAACATGCATGTAACCGTTCTTGATTTCCGGACAACCTGGAAATATCTCCTGCAAGCGATCGCTAAATCGCGGACCTTCTTGAATGCCAAAATTGTGCACCGCCAGATCAAGATGTGCATTACAAGCATGGCCAACTGGCGATACATCGCCTGGTCCGTGCCAGGCTGTACGTACTGCAAAATGCTCGCACAGCGTCGCCAGTTTACGAGCTGGCGTAAGGCCACCAATTTGCGACAAATGAACTCGCATGAAATCGATATACCGATTGGTCACTAAATCGACCCATTCATGCGGGTTGTTGAACAGCTCTCCCATCGCAATTGGGCATGAAGACTGTTGGCGCAGAATCTTGAAATAACCGTTTTGCTCTGGAGCAAAAGGATCTTCGATGAAGAATGGTCTGAAATTCTCCAATTCCTTTACCAACCCGATGGCCTCAATCGGATTGACGCGCTCGTGAACATCATGCAACAACTCCACTTCATCTCCTAGCGTTTGTCGCACGTGTTCGAATACTTTGGGCATCGCGCGCAGGTATGGCCCTGCATCCATGTGCTCATCGGTGGGCAATGCAAACGTGGAGTTCTTGAAATCCGCCTTGCTTGACAAATGTGATGATCCGTATCCGCCGAGCTGGATGCGGACGTGCCGATAGCCTTTTTCGACAAACGAACGCACGCTATCTTCGACCTCCTTGGCATCCCGTCCGCCAGCGTGAGCGTACAGATCCACTGCGAAGCGACATTTGCCTCCGAGCAACTGATAAACTGGCATGCCTGCTCGTTTACCCTTGATGTCCCACAACGCCATGTCCAAGCCACTGAGCGCATTATTCAGGACCGGACCGTTTCGCCAGTAGGAACTCGTGTAAGCTGTCTGCCACATATCTTCGATATCGTCGGCATTGCGTCCCTTGCAAAACGGATCCAAATAGGAATGAACTGCCTCAACCACTGGCAGCGGCCGCTGATTAAATGTGGCACAGCCAAGTCCATAAAGCTCGGGCTCGTCAGTCTCGACTTTGACAACCACCAGCCGGATACCGTCTGGGGCTGTGGTGATCGCACGCACTCGGCGAATTTTTAGGGGCGCTTTTGACCCACCCCGAATTTCAGCAGGCTGAGCATAAGAATGCCTAAGCCAACTAGAGGCAACCACTCCGCCAGCCATCGCGCACATCAACCTTCGCCGAGAAAACATTTGGGCTTGCACAATACGTCTCCTGGAGTCAGAAAAGCTTTAATCGCTATGTTTATTGGTTGAATTTTCCCGAAACTCGTTCGCCAGTATATACCAACTTAGCTGCCCATAGGCAGGCGCAGTACAACACGCTGGACGAGCCTAAGCCACGCTGCGCAGATCAAGGTTCCAACCGAGTTTTTTCAGGCTGCTAATTCGCGAACCATTTTGCTGGTGGACGTTCTTGCGGCATCGCATGAAGACTCCGCTGGAGCGTCGCCTGCCCGATATACGCAAGCGTGGGTCCAAAAAGATGTTTATAGCGGTCGCTCCGCTCTCACAAACCCAAAAATCAAGCTGCGACAAAGCACAACTAAAGTCGGTCACCAAGCGCACGCCGAAGATCGGTGCAGCAGTGAATTCGGATACTGATGGCTGACCATTATGAGTTATAATCCTGTAATCTATCCGACTCGTTGCTTTTTACCGTCGTCAAGGTAGGCGAAGATCGTATGCTGACAATCTCCTTGGAAAATGAAAAGAGCGCTGGGCGTTCGAGCCCATTTTGCTGTCGCGTGTTGCGGCGAAATTTTCTGAGGATTGGCACGTTATCTTTGGGCACAGTATCCCTGCCTGACCTGCTGGCAGTTCGAAGTGCTGAAAAATCATCCAGCGTCGTTCGCAATCGATCAGTCGTGTTAGTTTATCTTTCCGGCGGTGCCAGCCACATCGAAACGTTCGATCCAAAGATGACCGCTCCCGCGGAAGTTCGCAGCATGACAGGCGAGATTGCGACCAAGATTTCCGGTGTTACGTTCGGAGGAACTTTTCCTGGGCTGGCTGCACGCGCAGACAAACTGGCTGTCGTGCGTACCCATCAACACTCGGTGACGGATCATGTCAAAGCTCATGTACACGTACTGAACGGCGGAACCGATGCAAATGGAACGGGTAAGAGTGGCTTCAGTATGGGTTCGATGTACGCTCGATTGCGCGGCACCAATCATCCTCAAACTGGCATGCCAACTTTTGCCGTTTTAACCTCACCCGAGGTCGATGGTCAGTATCGCAAGGAACTCGACAGAGTACTGTTGGGATCCCAGCCGGGGCCGTTGGGCTTAGCCAACGCTCCTTTTCACCATGCTGGCGAAGAAAAAGGTGAACCACAATCCAAGTATCGTCAAACACCTCAGCACAGTGGCTCGTTGGCGGCTGATATGCATCTAACTTTGCCAAGCGACCGCTTTGGAGATCGCCAATCACTATTGCGGCAATTGGACGGAATCAATCGACAATTGGATGCTACGGGGAAGATGGCTGGTTTTGACAAATATTACGAGCAGGCAACAGAATTGGTCTTAGGAGGTGCAGCCAAGGCTTTTGACTTGCGTCAGGAAAACGACAAGTTAGTTCGCCAGTACGACACCGGCCACATTCAAGTTGGGCACAAACTTTTCCGGCCATCGACTTTGGGCAAGCAAATGTTGATGGCAAGGCGGTTGTGTGAAGCGGGCTGCGGCTTTGTCACCGTTCACAGCGCCGGCTGGGATATGCATGCCGATGGCAACAACCCTGGAATCCTCAAAGGTATGGAGATGCTTGGTCGATCCTTGGACATCGCCATCAGCGCTTTTCTGGACGATGTGGCCAACCGTGGCTTGAGCGACCAGATCTTGCTGGTAATAACCGGAGATTTCGGTAGAACTCCGAAGGTCAATGATCGGGGTGGACGGGATCACTGGGCGAGACTCTGTACACTGGCTTTCGCAGGAGGTGGGCTGCGCATGGGGCAAGTTGTCGGGCAATCCGCTCGGTTGGCCGATGTGCCCGCGACCACTCCCTATTTAACTGCGGATCTGATGGCGACTGTCATGCACAGTTTATTGGATCTCGGTCAATTACGCTTGCAATCCGGAATTCCTCGCGAAATAACACGTATTTCCGACGAGGCAAAACCTATTCCCGAATTGGTTTAATGTGGAGACTTGCCAATGCTTTCGATCCAGGGAAACGGCGGCGTGTTTTGTGACGGAGTTCGACGAAGAAGGTTTCTTCAGGTTGGCGGACTGGCACTGGGTGGATTGTCGTTACCACAAATAATGCGAGCGCAAGCCTCCGCAGGTACCAGTTCTTCGCACAAAGCGGTCATTATGGTCTTGTTGCCCGGTGGACCGCCTCATCTGGACATGTACGATCTCAAACCTGATGCCCCAGCGGAAATTCGAGGCGAGTTCACACCAATCTCGACTGCGGTTCCTGGCATTCAAATTTGCGAGCACATGCCTCGGTTAGCCAAATTGATGGACAAACTAGTGCTCATTCGATCGCTGGTCGGTGCTCGTGACGATCACAATATTCATCAATGTATTACTGGCTGGGAGAGTCATCCGGCCATGACTAAAAGTCCGGAGATACCAGGGTACCCGCCTGGTGGCTGGCCCAGCCTCGGCTCGGTCTTATCAAAAGTCTTTGGGCCGGCGGTTATGGGTGTGCCTCCGAGTGTCGATTTGACACCAGTCGATTATGACTCGCGATTCGTAGTAAGTGCTAACCCAGGCCAAGGAGGTTATTTGGGAACCGGTCACTCCGGATTCGAAGTCGCGGCCGTAGATCGCGAGAATATTGTGCTTAATGGGATCAGCCTGGATCGGTTGGGCGATCGTCGGTCGCTGCTGCGCGGGATGGACCAGTTTTCTCGTGCTGCAGATTTAAAACAAAATGGTGGCGATGCCTTCATGCAGCAAGCATTAGCGGTATTGACGGCACCTCGATTGGCGCAGGCCTTGGATCTCAGTCGCGAAGACCCCTCAGTCTTAAAACGCTACGGTTTAGGGCCAGATGGTCAGGAGTTAAATGGGCAAAAGACTTTACTTGATCAGTTCGTCATTGCGCGTCGGGTGGTCGAAGCAGGCGCTCGCTGTGTGACTTTGTGTTTCAGCCATTGGCCGTTTGGACGCATGTTGCAGGGCGAATACAACTGGGATTGGCATAAAGACAATTTCCAGCTTGGACGCATGACTTTACCGTTACTGGATATCGGTTTGGCGACTCTGATTGAAGATTTGGATGAGCGCGGGATGCTGGATGATGTGGCGGTTGTTGCTTGGGGAGAATTCGGACGCACTCCAAAAATCAATCAAAATGCTGGGCGTGATCATTGGCCTAAAGTTGGCGGGGCA
Source organism: uncultured Pirellulaceae bacterium (assembly GCA_964625155.1). Classification (GTDB taxonomy): domain Bacteria; phylum Planctomycetota; class Planctomycetia; order Pirellulales; family Pirellulaceae; genus Aureliella. The sequence continues at coordinate 7,903 of CAZVBC010000200.1, read as the reverse complement.
TTGCTCGCCGGTGGTGGTCTGAGAACTGGCCAAGTTGTTGGTTCGACCAATCGATATGGTGAAGAACCGAAAGATCGTCCTGTTCATTTTCGTGAAGTGTTTGCCACTTTGTATCATCAAATGGGTATCAACGTTGCGACGACTCAGTTTACTGATTTTGCCGGAAGACCACACTATTTGGTCGACGGGCGTGTTCCCATGCCCGAATTAATCTAGGGCCCTTTCGCACTTGAGTGGCGTGACTATCGTGTCGCCAGTTTGCGCACCGGTGTGAGTGCTTGGCAGAATTATCTAATGCACGTAAATAGAATTATCTACTGCACGTAGATAGTGCACTGGTTACTGGGCTCTGCCCAGTAACCAGATGTCCCGCCGGCTACGCCTGTACGCCTGGAATTCTACGGCTACTTGGCTGTGGGGATCTGAGTTCTCGCGAGGCAGAGCCTCAAGTGCACCACATTCCAAGGCTCTGCCGGCAGAGCCTTGGAACGAGAATTTTGCAGAGCGTTGGGCTGTCAGAACGTTGGATTAACGGGGCTGCCAAAAACGATTCTTTTGAACAATGGTGGCGCTGTCCAGTTAAATTACTTGAGAAATTCGTATGCCAAGAGGGCGAATTCGCCGGCGGAAATAGTTTGTGTATCTCGCGGTTGAAATTGCTGTACGTGCTTGCTCCATTGGGGCCCAAATGCTGCGACGGTGGTCTTAAGAAAATCCAAGGAAACGGGTGCAGCGCTTTCGTCAACTGATACTTGATGGTCGAGCCGACACAGATGCGCTGTCTGGTTCATCGCTTGTGTCAACTCCTTTCTTGAAAGCGGAGCATCCACTCCCCAAGGGTGACTGGCTGCGAGCCACTGAGAATCCTTGGTCAACGGACCTGGCCGATCGATGATCTTGTACAGCGACAGCAGTTGCGTGGCTCGCCAGATTTTGGTGCCCCACGGGACATCACTGTGCCAACGCTGAATTAACGTAGACCCCGCTTCGAGCAATGCCATCTGGATCGGCCGCGGTTCCAATTGTCGCAATTCGACGTCGTGATTGATGGCCAGCGCGGCAATCGCTCCCGCAGCTTGGCCAGTCAACATCGTGATCGGTTGCAAACGTGTTGCTCCATTCGCTAACCGCGACTGCGAGATGTTTTTCTCAGCACAAAGAAATCCATTGATTGACTCAGGAATAAACACATCCATGGGAACTTGAAATGGCCCTCCGCCACGAGGCAGCTCGCCAGAATCGAGCCCCTGTTCAATTTCATGGGCAGTGCGTCCGTGATCAAGGTCCATAAAGTAGTCACCCATTGCCACAGCATTAGAGAAATGTCTAGCCTCTTCATAGCGTGTCAAATCAGACGCCTTCAGAGTGTTCACACCAATCAACCGTCTAGATTCACGCACATAGGGTTGCTGAGGCAAGTGCACGGCAATGGTTTCCAGGTCAGGACGCAGCCCAAGAGCTTTCATCTTGGCGCGGTTGTAAACCGTGGCGAAGCCTTCATCTTCGGCGAGTGACCAATTGACACCCAATTCATGCTGGTAGAAGTATAGGGTGGCAAGTGTCTTATAGATGCCGACGCGTTCGTCAATTGCACGCTGGTCCAAGTTTTCTAAAGTACCAGATGTCACCGGATAATCATTGCCACCATTGAAGCCGCATTGAGTATGTCGCTCAACACTTCGTTCGCCGGTCAACGTACTTTCAGTGTCTGCGGACCCACGCCAAGCGAAATAAGTGCGCCAATGTCTTGGTCCTTTGATTCCTTTGAATTGACCTCCCCAGATAATGGCTCCATCATCGGTCTTGCCGGCGAAACGACGTCGAATGGCTTCATAACCAGGGGGCGGTTCTTTGATACGCAGGTGATCTGGAATACCTTGTGGATACTCGCGAGCGATGGCAAGCCAAGTGTGGTCTTGCACCAATGCGGCCGGCTTAAGGGCGTCACTGGTGCGATTCCCTGAACGATAGCGCGCCCCGGTCAGTGGAATGACATCGCCATATTCCGTTGCATCGATCAAAACTTGGCAGTTCACAAGTTTGGTTCTGCTGCCTCGTTCGGTGTCAAATTTGATTTCGACTCCCGTAATCTTGTCACCCTGTCGAATGACTCGAGCGACTTTCGTTCGAATCGAGACATCCAGCACTGAACTTTGCCGCCGCCGATCATCGATAAAGCCGTAGAGTACTGCCCGTGTTACCTTAGGCTCATAGCCACCCTCGACTTGATGAGGGTAACTGTAATAGGTCATGAAAGGATCTTTATCGAGCGTTTGATAGTACGCCACCATGCTCTCGTTAAACTCGCGGTAAATCCCTCGTTCTCGCACTGGCGATTTTCCATAACCGCCATCTTCGTCCATTGTCGTCACTCCGGCACTGCTCATTTGACCACCGATCCAATCGGTTTCTTCAAGCAATAGTACCTTTGCGCCCAAGCGAGTCGCCTGGATCGCAGCAGAAGTTCCGCCGGTCCCTGCGCCAGCAATCACGAGGTCATAAGCGTCGGCGAGCAAGTCAAATCGCGTATTTGTTTGCTCTACGTTCCAGCGCGGTTTGATGACCGGGTAGGACACATGTTCAGAAAGTCGAAGTTGACGCATGGCGTTCCTTTCCGGAGCAACGAATTTTTCGTGCGCTCGCTGACCAGCGACAGTGCATTCGGCGATGCCGCAAAATCGCGTAGCGGAGACACCGAATTGACCGGCGCTAAAGGTGCGGCTGCGACTTCGTACGCGAGCCATTTCTGACCCATGTTCGTCGCGCACGGTTGCGGTTATTAAGTCGCCGTGCATGTCGAGCGACAAACTCCATAATTCACCTTCGCTATAACGGTCGGAAGTGATCATTCCTTGCGGTCGGAGTGGTGTCTCTACAGCCGGTTTGACCTGGTCCAGAGGAATTTCAACAGCATCGACGACTTCTACTAACTCCAAGCGATCTCGACCCCGAAAGCGCGCTGCATAATAGTTTCTGTCATCCTGAGCTCGTCCAATAACGCTGATGGCAACCGAATCGTCTTCGGTCTTTTTAAACTGAATCTTAATTGCTGCGTCCGACAGCACGATTGGCGCTTGGCGTTGGTCGCTCGCGCCACGATAAAGTAGCAAGCCAGTCGCATTTTTGAGCACCTGACGCAGAATTCCGTTACCGTCGGCGATCCAAGCGCGACTAGGACGCTTGCCGATTGCGTCATACCAATGGCTGGGCGTCTGACCGTAAGGAGTAACATAAAAAGACTCGTTCAATTGCCAGTGAACGGACTCTTTATCGCGCTGTTCTGCCTTTCGGGCTTGAGGGAGTTCCTGGCGGATAGCATCGGCGACATATTTAGCCCAAATCTTGTAGCCAGCTACCGAGAAATGAACGTCGTTACTGCGTCCCACATCGGACAAATGTGGAACGATGGCTGTATTCAAATCGTTGATCGGCACGCCCAGTTCAAGCATGACTCTTTTGGCAGCGGCGTTGTATTGATCGATATTGCCGAATCGGCGATTCGCCGCTAACTGGCCCCCTTTCGGGACAGGGGTCGTCGTCGCCCAAATCAACCTAGTCGCACTGTTGGACATGCGCGCAACCAATTCTCGCAAGTTCTTCTCGTATATATCTAGGGGAGCATGTCGAACACCTTCGGGTGGAAGTTTCGCGTCATGCAATCCAAAGTTGAAATGAATGACATCCCATTTCTTTGTCCCCAACCACTTGTCGAGATTTGCCAGACCAAATCCAGTCGAGCTGCCGTTGGTCGGTATTCGATGCACGTTGACTTGGCCTGATAACAGCGTACGTGTTATCGGCGTATAACCTATCGAGATCGAGTCGCCGATGATCAATACCCGCGGCAACCCCGCCACGTCTTCGATCGGCCGAAACTCGTTGTCAGGTGTTAAGTTCTGTTTTGCTTCTTGTGCGAGCGTGGCCGTGAGAGCCCAAGCACATCCGATGGATGCCAACCAAAATCTCAACATGCTTCTAGACCATTCAAGAATATCGACTTCATTGCTACACGGCATTAACCGGTCAGAATTTCACAGCCCTCCTGGCAAACGAAACGACAGGCGTCGATTGTACTCTCACCACAATATTTCCGCGTTAGTCTCCATCTCAAAAAATCACGTCTCATCTGACTTTTCTCTAGGCAACGATTTGGGTCAGGTTCGTGCATCCCAGTACCAACTGTAAATGACTTTCAATTTTGCTGTATACTAATCGCAGTCCTTTCGCTGCGTTGAAAATGGAAAGCATATCGTGCCGAGATTTTCCCGCACGGGCTGTCAGAAGTCGCATAATTATTGATTTAACGAGAACTATCGCTGGCAACGGTGTGCTCTACTTCAACGTTCGATGCGACACTTGTTATGCGCTACGACAATAGTCTTGGGTGGAGATAGGCAAGGCACGGCTATGGGAGTCTGTTTATGTACCGTCGAATGTTTTGTGCGAAATCAGCCAGCTCAGGAGCTGTAATTGCAATGCATGCCATGTTCCAACAATCAATCGCGGCGCAGCTTGAAACTGGCACAAAGCTGTCGAAAGCCGATTTGCCGACGCCAGCGCTGTTAGTCGACCTCGATGCGTTTGAGGCCAATGTCCAAAAGATGGCTGAACACGGTCGCCAAGCAAAAGTGGCAGTGCGCCCGCACGCAAAGACTCATAAATGCCCTGAGATTGCCAAACGCCAAATTGCTGCAGGTGCGGTTGGTACCTGTGTGGCAACCGTGGCTGAGGCCGAAGCCTTGGCGGCCGGTGGAATCCACAATATCCTTTTAACTTCCCCAATCATGGATTCCGGCAAGATCTCTCGCATGCTAACGCTCGCTGCGAAGCCTGGGCTCACAATAATGTTGTCGATTGGACACAAACGGCAAGCTGAACTAGTGGCCTCTGCGGCTGAGCTCGCTAAAGTTCACTTGAATGTCTTGGTCGATCTAGACGTAGGTGACAAACGAACGGGATGCCTCCCAGGAACGCCAGCGGTGGAACTGGCTCGACACATCGCTCGCTCAAGAAATCTGTCTGTTCGGGGCGTACAAGCCTACGCAGGCTTTGCTTCGCATGTCGTTGGTTTCGAGAAGCGTCGTCAAACCAGTTTTGAAGCGATTGCCAAAGCAGTAGAAACCAAAAACATGTTGCGACAGGCGGGCTTCGACGCCGAAATTCTCTCGGGTGGCAGTACCGGGACGTACAACATCGATAGCCACATCGAAGGCATGACCGAATTGCAGGTCGGCTCCTATATCTTTATGGATGTCAATTATCGCGGCATTGGTGGAGTCGATGGCAATGAAGTCTATGCTGACTTTTCGCCGAGCCTCACAGTGTTGACAACGGTTGTTAGCAATACACATCCAGGGCGAGTATCGATCGATGCAGGTACAAAGGGCTTGGACACCACAACCACCAGTGTGCCGCAGGTCAAACATTCGCCGGATTTGCTGTATACCAAAGCGGGCGATGAATTTGGCGCATTGACCAGCCAGTCAGCTGCGCGATTGCCCGAAATTGGAGAGCGATTAGAAATCATTGTGCCACATTGCGATCCCAGCATTAATCTGTACGATCGCTTATACGCTTGTCGCGGAGAATTCGTTGAGGAAGTATGGCCAATTTTTGCTCGCCGAGAATTCCGACCGATTGATTAAACTCCGCCGCCGTCAATTGGATGCCTATCCCCTGCACTGTACCGATCGATTCGAACCAATGCTCGATGATCGCATTGAGTTTTCGAATTGAGCACTTTGATGAGAAGCACAACTGTGCTTAGTTTGGATTGTCCTAATGCCAATGAGTTCCGACGCCCTGGCGGCGCAGCAGTTGACGGTACCCGACCATTTCCAAATTCCAACGGACGAAATCAGCCGCTGTGCTTTTGAAGCCTCAGTTGCTGCTGCGCGAGTTCTGTTGAAATACTACCACGACGGTGTTCAGATGCGTGCCAAGGAATGTGCGAATCTAGTTTCCGATGCCGACATTGATGCAGAACGAGCGATTGCCAACGTTATTCGTTCGCGTTTCCCGGACCACCATATTCTTGGTGAAGAAGAATTGACCGCCAGCGTCGATGAAACGCATCTGTGGATTGTCGACCCATTAGATGGAACTAATAACTTTGCACATAAGATTCCTCACTTCGCTGTATCCGTTGCCTATTATTTCCAAGGCAAGCCCCATTGTGGTGTGGTGGTCAATCCAGTTCGCGACGATTGGTATTGGGCAGTGGCTGGACAAGGTGCTTACCACAATGGCAGACGAATGAACGTTAGTGCAGAAGCGACGCTTGATCAGGCAATGATTGGTGTCGGATTTTATTACGACCGCGGCGCCATGATGGAAGCAACCCTGGCGGCGATCGGTGATTTCTTTCGGCAACAGATCCATGGAGTACGTCGCTTTGGCACCGCAGCACTCGATTTATGTCATGTGGCTGATGGACTGTATGGTGTCTTTTTCGAATACCAACTGGCGCCATGGGATTTTGCCGCTGGCCAACTGATCTTGCAAGAAGCCGGCGGCCAGGTCACCGACGGTCGTGGCCGATCATTGCCACTGACACGTACCAGTCTGTTGGCGAGTAACACGTTATTGCATGCCGCTGCGCTATCGATTGTCGATAAACACCACTTGCCCCCAGCTAAGTGATCAACAGCAGGTTGAGCCTCCCGAGCCATTAGTTGGATATTGCCACTTGCGTTTATCGCACGAAGAATTAGGTCATACCAGCGGAAGCGTTCAACTGCGTGCCCATCGGGCCGCGCGTACAGCTTCCACATGGCTGTCTCCTAAAACAGCATTCACCTGAGCTGTTAAGAATTCGGTATTTTGCGAGGTTTCGATTTGCGCAAATTCTATTCCATGCGTGACAATACTTGCGCAAACACGTTTTCCCGGCAGGACAAAGTGTTCAAGAGGCCAAAACGTAAGGCCAACACTCGCATCAACTCCGTTTGGATTTGGTCGCACTAGCCGCGCCATTCATTGGCTCAACATCGACGTTAACAGTTAATGTGTGTTGGCCGCCGCCAAGAAAGACACCTCGGAGTGGCACGACGTCTTGATAATCGCGACCAATGGCTACTGGAATGTGATCCAGGTTGCAAAAGCAGTTATTGGTAGGATCGACATCCATCCATCCCAGAGTATCTCCACAGTAGACCGAGACCCAAGCATGCGATTGGTCACAACCGACTAATCGCTTTTGTCCAGGAGGTGGCAGGGTGCGCAAATAACCGCTGACATAACGAGCTGGCAGTCCGAGCGATCGGAAGCAAGTTATTTGAATATGTGCGAAATCCTGACATACTCCTCGCCGCAATTGAAACGCTTCTTCGGTAGATGTGTTCACGACCGTTGCGGCAGGATCATAGGCAAAGTCCCGATGAATTCGATCCGTTAAATCTAAAACGGCATCGACAATCGGTCGCTTGGGTTGAAAAGAGATCCTTGCGTAATGAGCAAAATCTTCTGAGCGTCGAATGCGGCGCGAGTCGAATTGGAATCCGCTCGCTTCCAACCAGTGGGAGTCGAGTTGTTGGCGTACTTTTTCCAATACATAGGCCCAATCGGGAGTATCGCCTGCCTCAACCGGCTCGCGCGGGCGCAGACGCACGCGACTTGTTGACGTCACCGTCAACTGGCGATGACTTTCTTCTATCGAAAACGCATGCACTACGTTACCATAAAAATCCAGCCGTCGATTATGAATCAAAGGAGTGGGGCGAATGACCATGCGATGATTAATTGTCTGAACACGATCATCGTCGCGCGGAGTCTGCAGTACTAGATTTTGGCAAACTCGCACAGGCGATTCATAAACATATTTAGTAGTATGAGTGATTTTGTACTTCACGAAATACCTCGATCTTTGCTGGCGTAATGTCGCTGCTGGCCAACATGAATGAGG
>CAZVBC010000199.1:0-12686 GCA_964625155.1 uncultured Pirellulaceae bacterium | reverse complement strand
GCGGCGTAACGCTATTGCTCTGCTGAAGATCTTTCCAGATGAAGCTGGCGCAAAGGAAGTTTTTAATGAAAACAATCGTCGTCACGCCATGGTGCGTGTCGGTGTGATGCAAAGAAGTGTCGAAGTAGATCCTGCTAGCCTGACGAATTGGGCGGCCCGTAGAAGTGGCACGCTGGTACAGCGTCCATTTGTGGAGTTCTTAGAGACAGGTGCAGAAGGAGGACGTTACGGTTTTTCGCTCGGGCTGTTAAGACAAAGTGAAGATCGACTCGAGTTGCAATTGGAATTGGAACCGATGTTAGCTGGCACGCTGGACGCCTTCACCATATCGCAGCTCGTTTTTTATCGCTCGGATCCAAGCCATGCCCAATACGATCCATCGTGGTCTGCCATCATGCAGTCTGTAACTGCATCTTCACCGACCACGATCCAGGTACGGTTCAAGCGGCCCAACGTACTACCTCAAGCTCTCATGCAGTGGCGCAACTTCCTAACCGACTCAAATGCAAACCCATTTGCAGGACTCTATCGACACCTTGAGTTAGTAGAACGAGAAAGTGTATTCCGTACTCGTCAAACGTCCGTGGAACAAGGTGCACCCGTAGAGATTATAGAACAATTCTACGACGATCCCAAAGCAGCGATGAACGATCTCCTGAAAGGCGATATCGATGTCATTGACCAGTTATTTCCAGCCGACGCAGTACGACTTGCTTCAAATCCCAACATTAGGATTGGCAATTACGCGTTACCGACCGTCCACATGTTAGTTCCCGTTTCCGACTATGCCTATCTGGCTGACGATCGCTTCCGGCGAGCTCTGTTGTACTCCACCGACCGACAGAGCATTCTCACAGAAGAGTTGCTTGGCGGGAGCGTCAGTCCCGATGGCAAAATCATTAGTGGTCCATTCCCAATTGGTGCTGAACAATCAGACCCATTGGGGTATGCGTACGATTCGTCAGTCAAGCCAGTAATATACGATTCCCGTATGGCCAAACTGCTATTGGTGTTGATCGATCAAGAAATGGCGGCGAATGCCGAGAAAAACGCAACTGAGGTCCCGAAGAAACGCAAATTGGTAGTCGCCGTGCCTGACTTCGAGCTAGCCAAGGTGGCTGTACAAGCCCTAATTCAGCAATGGGCCATTGTGGGAATCGAAGCGGAAATGCTGGTCCTGCCCCAAGGTAAAGTCTCGGATCGCGATTTGCGCTACGACTTACTCTATGTCACTGCTTCGATGTGGGAGCCGTTGACGGACATCGAAAGGTTGCTCGGCGAACAAGGCACTGCGCGCACCGACAATTCTTATATCGTTCAAGCGCTGGTTCGATTGCGATCCGCTAGGAATTGGAGAGAAGTTCGAACTTACTTGCAGGACATGCATCGGTTGGTAGCCTACCATCTGCCGGTCTTACCTTTATGGCAGGTTACGGACCGGTTCGCTGTTTCTAGTTCATTGGAAGGCTTGAGCGGAAATCCGGTGACTCTCTATCAGGATGTCGCCTCGTGGCGACTCAAACAATCGGACACCGGGAAGGTGGCCCAGCAATGAACGGAAATCCTGTAAGTTTGTCGCTTGGGTCCAGGTTCATTCTTGGTTGCACACGGATCATATGCCTGGCTTGGTTATTGGCCTTGTGTGCTGGTGAACGGCAAGCTCTCGGACAGCAAATTTGGGAATTCTCTCCTTATCGAGTTCAGGTATGGCTCAGTGTCGATCCTAACATGGAATTGGATGAGGATTCGAAGGCCAGGTTGATTACAACCATTCATGATCAACTGCGTGCCACATTTCGATCTGCCTGGGCGTTGGACACACGAATTGCACCACAACATTTGCACACGTTTTTCGGACGAGGATTAGAACAGATTGGCTTAGACGAATTGACCAGCAACGAATTGGAATTGGTCGTTCAGAAAGACTCCGAACAAACTAACGCAGTGCGCAACCTGGAGGCAGCACTCGAACGATTGCCCTCGATCGCGGTCTCTCAAATGGACTTGGACAGATTGAAGACCGCCAAAAATCAAACAAAACTAGGGACCAAGACCCTTGAGTTACTCGATCAACTCTTGGCAAAGTGTTCGTCTGAGAAACAGACTCAAGTTGCAATCGCCCAAGGTATTGAAGACAAGTCCATTGAGTCGGCTCTGATTTCCAAATCACTTGCCAGAAATCTGGCGAAATTCTGCAGGCCCATCGCACTTCCGTTGCCTTGGCAGTCCGATTACTTGTTCCGTGAACTTGACAAGGCGTTTTTAGTCGTCGTCGACCGAACGATGGAAGGTGTTCGAGTCAAGGCTCGTGAGTTGGATGGTCCAATGCGTTTTCTTGGCCCCACGATTGTGCGTTCAACATGCTGTTCAGAATACACAGCCCAATGCATTTGCAAGTGTGTCATCGACGCATTTGCCCCTGTCGCGCGAGTCGAGGAAGTTGATTTGCGCACGGCAAAAATGCGATTGCGAGCAGGTGGTTTGATTTTGGATCATGAGAATCCAGCGTTCTTGCATACGGGCGACGTGCTGCAGCCGGTCATCCGGCGCGATGACCGTAATGGTGTCCCTGCCTTACTGGAGGCGCTACCCTGGACCTTTGCTGTCGTGACGCGCACGAACGGCATAAAACTGGATGCCAATGTTTACTCTGGAATTCGCGGCGCACTTCAAGGACAACGCAACAACCGCACGCAACGCGTGCTAATGCGCGTACGTCCCACTGGAAATACAACCGATGTTCACGTCGTAGTCAAAGGAGCCAATCATGTTCCGCAAAGCGGCTGTGAGATCTTGGTTCGCGATCTGGCTTCCGAAGATTTGAAATCAATAGGCAGAACTGATTGGCGCGGTGTTTTGTCGGTGAGCACACTTCAAGCCAGCAAACGCGTTGTACCAGACCAAATCACGCAAGCCCTCAAGAAGTCAAGTCAAACGGTTACACCACCACCTTCGCCGAAGGAATCGGCCGCAACTAAAGAGAACGCCGAACAAACGGTAGAGCAACAAAGTACTGCGGATCAACCACAAAAATCTGAGGCCAGCGATGCGTCTCTGAACACTGCCACTCCCGCGATTGATGATGCGCAAAAAGACGAAAAACCGTCTGTGCCAACTGAACTTCCCTTTGAGCCGACGATTGATTTGCGTCAGGGACTCGTTTTGCTCTACGTGAAAAGTGGTAATAACGTTATGGCACGTCTGCCAATTGTGCCTGGGTTATCGCCAATCGCTATCGCTGAACTTCCTAGCGACGTACGCAGGCTGGAGGCCGAAGCGTTTGTAAAGGGATTTCAAGCAGAAGTTTTCGACTTGGTTGGAATGCGCAACTTGTTAGCATCTCGAGCTCGAAAATTAATCAATGATAAACGTGTCGAGGAGGCGCAACAAATCGTCAAACAGATCCGAGAATTGCCCACCTATACCGAAATGGCCGATGCATTAGAGACACTTCAACGCAAGATGTTGGACGAAACCAATGAACCAATTTCATTGGCCGCAAAGAACCGAATCGATCGCATGTTCCAATTGACCCGCGAATCCATCCAAAAGTATCTCCAGGAGGATATCGGTGGGAAGCTGGATGAGCAAATGCGCCAAGCCAAATAGTTCAAGTATCCGTTATTGGCTAGGTTGGCCCCTCATCCGCGTTTTCCTCGTTGTGTTCTTCCCGGACCGCGGGACGCCATTTGGGTTTTCTCTGGCGAGCACGAGGATGATGTTGCGACCGAAATTCTGGCGCATCGCTGGCCTGCAGACGCATGGTCAACGGACGCAAAGCGCGACGAACCCGGGTCGCGCGTAGTTCCCGCTTCTCGATTTTGTCCAGCTCATCGATTTCGAATTCGACTTCGTCTCCTTCCTCCAGCGGCTTGCGGCCAATCTGATCGACAACACTGAAATGAAAAAACACATCGACGCGCAGGTCGTCGGCGCGAATAAAGCCGATCTTCTTGTCGGGCAGTACTTTGACTACTGATCCAATACGCATGGGTTGCCTTGTCGGAATGACAAAATTAGATTCGCGGGAACAAGTGCTTTAGTCACACTTAATTTTAGGGATCGGGGCGAATTAATATTTTAGGGATCGGGAGGGCGGAGCTGCTACTAAGCCAATTGATTAGCGGGTAGAAACCTCACTCTCTCCCCTTTTCCGCGAATCCCATATGCTTAGTTGTGACAGCGCACTGGCGGTGCGTCGTGTAATACTCAGCCTATTCTAACTGCTAATGACTCGGAAGGTACATGTTAGTTCCATTGCGGGCACTTTGGATGCTGTGCACCAGTCACTGCCGCAACAAAATAATTGCCGAAAGTTCGCATGCCGCGCCCCCACATCTCATCCTCTGGAGCAAAAACCAATTCACGCTCTATCGGAACTGCTAGCCACTTACCGTCAATTATCTCTTGTTCCAGATCGCCTGCCTGCCAACTTGCTTGCCCTACAATAATCCGCACATCATGGCATGTCTCGGTCGAAACGAGTTGTTTAAGATTTGACACTTGAGCCGCCAAATAAACTCCTCCGCCAGAATCGAATTCGCTCAGCTCGACTTGGTCATGCACGGCAACAACTGGGCCAGACATTGGCCCGCCGAAATGCACGCGCGCAGATTTATTTCTGGCTTCGGTTCCTGCAAGCTGTTTCCAGAGATTATCCAGGTCTGTGTCCAATACGCGATTAAGCACCATCCCAACTGCTCCCTCGCTACCTTGGTGGACGATTAAGCAGACGGATCGAGAGAACATCGAATCGTCCCAATCGGGGGAGGCAATGAGCAATTTTCCTGACACTTGCATGCTTTCGTTGCGTACTTGAAAGCGATTGGACATTGGATGGCCTCAGTTCGTAGTAATCTCTGCCAAGCTGACACTAATCTATCGACCCTACCCCTGCGACATTGCAACATGCGTACCAATTCATGGCCTGGCTTGTCAGTTGCACTAAATGACTTATTTTGGGGACACTGGTTCTCGGTTACTTAAGCCAAGTACCATAACCGTTCGTACTGCAAGAAATACTTATTTGTGCGCGAAGGCTTTCTTGGCAAGCCGTTTGGAGCCAGTTGAAATCTACTTCACAGAAGAATGATTTGGCGATGGTACTTTAATCAAAAGCGAGTATTACCATGGAAAACTTACGACGCGATTATGCGCATTCCGAATTGGAAAGGCATGCACTGGCTAACGATCCTATCGAGCAGTTTCTGGCATGGTTTGACGATGCGCGGCAAGCAGCGCCGCAATGGTTGGAAATAAATGCAATGACATTGGCAACCGCAACACAAGTCGGCCAGGTTTCAGCTCGTATTGTTCTACTCAAGAAAGTAGATCAGTCGGGTTTCAGTTTTTTCACAAACTACTCTTCAGTTAAAGCACGTCAACTCGAAGCAAATCCCAACGCTAGCTTAGTGTTTTACTGGCCGCATGTTGAACGGCAAATTCGAGTTGAAGGACAGGTGGCCAAGACAGACGCCGCAACGTCGGACGAGTATTTTCAAGCTCGTCCCAGGGCAAGTCAAATTGGTGCCATAATTAGCCCGCAGTCCCAACCGATCACCGATCGAATAAAGTTAGAAGCCGACGCGCGTCAGGTGGAAAGCCAATATGCTCCTGACAAGACAATCCCCCGACCTGAGTTCTGGGGAGGCTTGCGGCTTGAGCCAGAACGAGTAGAGTTCTGGCAAGGGCGGCTTAGCCGATTGCACGACAGATTCGTTTACATGCGACTCGGCAGTAGTTGGGAAATCTCTCGTCTGGCGCCCTAATCGCGTCGACCGCCTACGGATATAGAACGTATTTGCGCAAGGTTTCAAATTCGACGCTAATCATTCAATTTCTGCAGGCGATCAACGCGGAGCGAAATGAAACATGGATCGAGACAAGTATAAAAAACTGGTCGACACTTTTTTTGAATGGGACCAGCCAGTAATCGTCAAGATATTTGAAGAACTGCTGTCTGCCGTAGCAGCCGAGAGAACTCAATTGCCGGGGCGCGGAATGTCTCAAAATTATGAGACAGCTCAGGCAAACCCCGAAATTCATATGCTGCCCGGCAACCTTAAAGACGCGCGCGACGCAATCTTTCCATTTTTTTGGGGAACCGATAGTTGGAACAACCCCTTGCACCTCGAAAATGTGCGCGGACCAGCCAACAATGCTTCGCTGATCGGTGCGATCGCGTGCTTGCTAAAGAACCCCAACTTGTGCACCGACCGGTACAGTCAACGATCGAATGAGCTTGAAGTCAAAGCTATCACCGCGTTAGCCAACTTGATTTTTTATCACACTCAAGATCCCTGGGGAGTGTTCACCATTGGTGGCACTATCTCGAACCTGTACGGAGCAAAGATTGGAATCGAGAAAGTTGTTCCAGGAACTATGCAAAAAGGACTGTTGGGGCAACGCGTGGTTGGGATCTGTTCCCATGCCAGCCACTATTCAAACCAGACCGTCGCTGGTTGGTTAGGCTTGGGGACTGAGCAATTAATTAGAATTTCCACCGACGACAAGCTGTCGATGAAACTGGATGAACTCCGCAAGGCAATGAAGCAACTTTACAAAGAAGGCACAAAAATTGCCTACGTCGTTGCAACTTTTGGCACAACGGATGGATTTGGTATCGATGATATACGTGGGGTCCGGTCCATCATTGACGAAGCTGCGGCGGAACACGGTGAACCAAAACCACAATTACATGTGGACGCAGCCGTCGGTTGGGGAGTGACGTTTTTAGCCGATTATGACCTGGGAGTTAACTCGTTGGAATTTGACGACGATGTGCTTGGGATCATTGGCAAATTACAAGCCGCATCCGTCGGTTTACGGCATGCGGACAGCGTCACCATCGACTTTCACAAAATGGGGCGAGGACACTATCCATCCAGCGCCTTGATCGTGAATCGGCGTGATGATCTGAGATTCTTGGCCAGAACCGTGCACGACACCCCATACTTTCCCGATGCCGACAGTCGCCGAGATCCCGCCCTATTTACACTGGAATGCTCACGTCCTGGACTGGGTCCTTACAGCGTGATGGCCTCGCTTAACGGCATTGGCCTAACCGGTTGGGCGATGTTGATTGCCCGATCTCTCGAACTGGCTCAACGCCTAAAACGAAAACTTGAAGGACTAGAGCATTGCAAGGTCTTAAACGTCGACAACCCCAGTCCCTCTGTAAATTGGTGGGTACTACCCAAAGGACGCAATGCGAAAGAAATCTATCATCGCCTTGTTAATGGCGAACTAAATGAGGATCAGTACCAAAGGTACTTCTCCGAGATTCGTCGGATATACGACAAACGTGAAAAGACGATGGACCCAGCCCTCGATGCCAAACTCGGCTTCACGGCCGATTTTGGATATAATCCTCATGGGATTGAGATTCCAGCCTGGAAGGCGGTCTTCTTTAATCCAAAAACCACAGACGAAATCGTCGATCGAATCGTTTACAGCATCGAAGAAATCCTCTAAACAAAGTCAGATCTATGGCCAACAATGCGGTTAATTTGCCCGGTATCAGTCAATTTCGGATGGATGGGCAAACAGCTATCGTAACAGGTGGTTCAAAGGGGTTGGGACTTGCGATCGCGGCCGGGCTGGCCTCAGCCGGCGCAAGACTGATGTTGGTCAGCCGGCATTCAGACGAAGCAACTGAAGCTGCCGCCTGCCTTGCTGAGCAATTTGGAGTTGATGCGGTTGCAGCCGGGGCGGATGTTACTTCTCCCCAACAAGTCGATCAGGTCGTGCAAGCGGCAATGGCCCGCTGGGGTCGTATCGATGTCTTGGTCAATAACGCTGGAATCAACATACGAGGCCCAATCGACGTCTTAGAATTCGAACAGTTCGAGCAAGTAATACGTACGAACGTAAACGGTGTATGGCTCATGGCTCGAGCCGTCGTGCCAACAATGAAAAGTGCTGGTTACGGTAGGATTGTGAATGTGGCTAGCACACTGGGACTGGTTGGACTCGCTAATCGCACTCCATATGCCAGCAGCAAAGGAGCAGTGGTACAAATGACTCGAGCACTCGGTTTGGAGTTGGCGGAATTCGGAATTACCTGCAATGCGATTTGTCCTGGCCCATTCCTTACCGACATGAACGTGCCGATTGCCGATACGGAAGAGGCCAAGAAGTTTATTATCGGAGCAGTCGCTCTTAACCGCTGGGGCCGCTTAGAAGAGATTCAGGGCGCTGCAATTTTCTTGTCTAGCGCCGCGAGCAGTTATGTTACAGGAAGCATGCTTACCGTAGATGGTGGCTGGACCGCTCGATAGAACTTATAGTAGATATCTCGCGTAAATTGTCCGCATCAGAAATCTTTTGAAAGAGGGTAGATTCATGTCACGTAAGCAGATGTTACGTATTCTGCTAGGTACTTGTGTTGCTGCACCAGTTTGCTTGCTCGGATCATGTGCCTTAAAACCCAATATCGAGATAACTTCTGAACGTACTGGACCTGCCCCAACACCAATACCCGAGTCCAGTATTAGTGCTGGGCCTGAAGATACTGATGCTCCCAAAGAGTTCGTAACGACCGGCTCCGGACTAAAATACAAGATCCTACGTAAATCATCCGGCCGCAAACCAACCGCCGACAGCCAGCGATCCGATACGGTCAAGGTCCATTACAAAGGCTGGCTAGATAACGGCAGCGAGTTTGACAGCTCTTATCGGCGAGGCGAACCAGCTGAGTTTGCATTGAATGGCGTTATCAAGGGATGGACCGAAGGGCTACAGTATGTCGGTGAAGGGGGCATGATCGAACTGGAAATTCCCTCCGGTTTGGGCTATGGTGCTGAAGGAAGTCCTGGTTCGATTCCTCCAAATGCGACCCTCCATTTCAAAGTCGAATTGATCGAGGTCAAATAAGCCAAGCTCGACGGAGTTGGGGAATTAAAAGACTAAACAAAAACGGCGGGTTGAAATCAACTCGCCGTTTTGGAATTACCGGTTGTATATTGGTTTAAGACGACTAACTCACACAACGTGACAATCGTCGTCTAAATCTTAGGCCCACGACTCCAGCAGTTGCGAGTAACAGCATCGAACTAGGCTCAGGAACCGCTGCAACATTGAGAATAACCGAGGAAGTCGAAACGCCACCCGCACCCGTGAAGACCGCAGCATCTCGGTCTAAAGTAGCAGTTGAGATACCATTGGAAGCTCTAAAATTGCCGGCGTTGCCCAAATCTGGATCTCTCAATGTGATGCTGGTCTGCACATCATTGGATAACGTCAGTGACTGTATGGTAAAGGTCGCCAAAGTTATAGCTGGACTTGTTGTAAAGTCAGGGGTAATCGTACCAGTTACCCGGCCCAACGCCGTGTTCACACCCGATGATGAACTCGACGTCAAATTGGGAACACCTGTAAAACTGATCGCAGATATCCTTGCCGCTGCTGCATTGCTGATCTGCAACTGAAAGTCGAAATTCGACAGCGTAGGTACAGCTAAATCATCTGGGAATGCGCCAAGTGTACCTAATATACTGATTTGCAATTGCTGAGTGGCGCCACCGGGCCCCAGGTTGATGGTGGGGTTTGTGCTTCCATTAATTCGCAACTGCAATCCCGCCTGCGCGAATGAGGCAGCAACTAGCACGCAAGAGAACGCTAAAAGTCCGGCAATTTTTCTCATTGTTAACCTCAGGGCTGATGCCTAATTCGTTTGTATCGACCGCTATTTTCGGCGATGTCCTACGGCGTATTTGTTCCAATCTACCTAGGTTGCGAGAAAAAGCAACGCTCTTGCCAGAGATTTTTTGAAATTCAGAAAGTGCCCCCGCAAGGACTCGAACCTTGGACCCGGTGATTAAGAGTCACCTGCTCTACCAACTGAGCTACAGGGGCGAGTTTCAAAACCACATTTATAGCAATGAATTCGCTTTACAAAACCCCAAGTTCTCTTGCGACACTTTTTTTTATGCTCATTGCCAAACAGTAATCTCAATGAAGCTAACACGAACGTGAAAATTCCAGTAAACGGACATACGAAACTAGTTTTGCACATTGGGGTTTGATGCACTTGTGGCTATGATGCAAAGCAGAATCTGCTTGTTTTCAATCGAGGAGTATTATGATGAACTCCAGAGTCCTTCCAGCGCTTGCCTTTCTTACAGCCTTAATGGTTATTGAAACCTCAATATTTGCCCAGCCGCCAGGTATGGGGCAGGGTGGTTTTGGTGGCGGCATGCGCGGCGGTGATCGTGGCGGTTTTGGCGGAGGAGGATTCGGTGGAGGTTTTGGTGGCCCCGGATTTGGTGGCGGACCTGGTTTCAGTGGAGGCCCGGGCTCAAGTGGCGGCATGCGAGGCAGTTTTGGAGGTGATCGAGGCTCGTTTGGGGGTCAACGGTCCAGCAGCGGAGGTGATCGAGGCAGCGGAGGCGATCGTAGTAGTGGAGGGTTTCGTGGTGGGCCAGGTGGAGGATTTAATCCGGCTGATATGCTTGCCAGATTTGATGCTAATGGCAACAAAATGATTGACCCTGAAGAAGCCAACGGCCCAGCGCGGTTCTTTTTAGAGCGTTTGGCTGCGAATAATCCTCGAGTTGACTTGAAGAAACCGGTCCCGTTGTCTGTCCTATCGTCAGAGATGGATCGAATGCGCAGCGAAAGAGGCGGGGAATCGGGAGGACCGAATTTCGGTAGGCAAGATACACCCCAGGAGCCGGCAGTACCTGAGCCTCTAGTTCCCGGTTTTGATATCCCGGAAATTCCACTACCGCCCCCTGGATTTGGAGCTGAAGCAGAGTCAGATTTGTTCAAGGTGAAGATTGACCCGCGAGACTTAAAAGAAGCAGAAGATCGCATCAAGCGATATGACAAGAACGGTGACGGGATTCTTTCAGCCGATGAGATTTCTAGCGGACGCTGGTCTGAAGATCCAAAAATGTACGATCGCAATCAAGATGGGAAGCTCAACAAAAGTGAGCTTGCTGTACGGTATGCTCGTCGCAGGCAAACGGAAGGAAACGATCAAAATGGTGATCCGCGCAGCCGTGGATGGGGTGGGCGAGAGTCCGGTGGCAGTGGATGGGGAATGAGGGGCGAAGATCAAAAGAAGGAAGACACCATTGAGCGTTTCAAAGGGCTGGCTTCTTTGCGCATGGCGTCGACCAAGGATGCCCTAGCCGCAACGCCTGGCTTACCAAGCTGGTTTTCGCAAAACGATGCTGATGGAGATGGGCAAATCACTTTGGGAGAATTCGCTTCGTCGGTCGATGATAAGAAGCTCGATGAATTTCGCGGCTTCGATAGCAACGACGATGGATACATCACCAAACGAGAGTGTTTGGTCGCAATTAAGAATAATGCCAAAGGGCCGGTCGTTACCAGTCCATCATCATCTTCATCAACCACCGCCAGCCGCGCAGCGGTAGCATCTTCCAGCACTCCCGGGGCTAGCGGACCAGCGGCATCTTCGGCTGCCGAAATCGAATGGGCAAAACGCATGATTGAAAAATATGACACGAATAAAGATTCGCGATTAACACCTGATGAATGGTCCAAGATGATTGTTAAACCAACCGCTGCAGATACGAACGGAGATGGAGCAATTACGTTGGACGAGTACGCTGCGTTTCGCTCGAAAAAGTAGTCTGTTACCTTGGTGTGACAGGAAGATTGGAACGATGAATCTCGACTGCCGACAGATTGTCGATCTTGTGGACGCTCAATTCACTTGAAAACGCTTCACCAGCTACAAGATAAAGTGGCAATCCTGGTTCCTGTTGATCAGTGGTCAACCCATAGTGCCGCGCAAGCTCTAGGGTTGCAAGGAACATTGCAACCAAAGTGCTTTTGTGCATTTTAGGCTCGAACAGGCTGGTCAGTTCAACTCGGCGCTCGTTGAGTACTTTGGCGTGAATGCGTTCCATGAATACGTGGATCGGTGTGTCATCGTAACTTATGTTGCTGCTTGGCGTGGTTGCCTGCTCTCGCAGAATTCGCCCGAATGCGCTGACCAAATCCCAAACCTCAAGTGCTTGTATCGGCTGATCTCCCACATGAGATCGGCGAGTTGGTAATTCGTCAGCCATGCGCGAATAACGCAACTGCCAACGTCTTCCTTGTTCTTCGAGAATGCTGGCAGCATCTCGAATTCGCTTGTAATCCAAGAGGCGTGCAACCAATTGATCCGATGGGTCATTGATGGCCTGATCCTCATCCACCTGATCTGAAGCTTGCGCTGGGAGGACTTCCTTGGATTTCAGCTCGATAAGAACACTAGCAATTTCCAAAAAATCCGCCACGTCGTCGAGATCCAGCTCCTTTAGAACCTCAATGTAGCTCAGGTACTGTTCGGTCAAGCTAGCTAATGAGATTTTCCCGACCGGCAGTTCATCGCGTCGAACCAAATACAACAACAGCTCGATTGGTCCGCTGTATTGTTCCAAGTCAACCGAAAATTCCATGACCATCCGTGCAGTTGTAAGGGGACGCACACCATGTTGCTTTTGTCAGCGATTTTGGGGCCACTTGTAAACTCTCAGGTTCGGCAGACAATTTCAATAGCAACATCTAAAATTTGTGACCGATTGCACTCCATTTGACCGACAAGGGCTTGTGGAAAACCTAGCTATTCGGTTACATTTTTTGATCCTGCCCATTTACCTGGAATAGGGCTTTGCCAGAGTGGCGGAATTGGCAGACGCGCTGGACTCAAAATCCTGTGGCCGCAA
>CAZVBC010000198.1:0-12797 GCA_964625155.1 uncultured Pirellulaceae bacterium | reverse complement strand
CTCCAAATAACAGCGAGAATCCACACTGAGGCCAGTGGTCGCGTCCAGCCGCAGCATTGATACGGGGCGTGCGGCCCATTTCACCCATGACGATGACAAGTGTTTGTTCCAGCATGCCTCGCTCGTCCAGGTCGGTGACCAGCGCATGCACGAAATGATCCAAGATTGGCAAGTGCGAACGAAGCATGCCAAAATTATTTTGATGCAAATCCCAATGATTGGCCTGCTTTCCCTCCCAAGTAACTGTCACAAACTTTGAACCCGCTTCGACCAGTCGTCGCGCGACCAATGCACTCGAACCCCAAAGTGTTCGTCCATAAAGGTCGCGCATGGTGTCCGATTCATGCTTGAGATCAAAGGCTTGTCGAGTTTTGGTCGAGGTTAGCAACGAGAAAGCTTGTTGTCGAAATTCGTCCAAGCGAGCTACGCTTCCGTCCCGTTCGCGCTTTAACAGTTGATTGTCGAATTGCTCAAGCAGCGTGTTGCGTTGACTCAGGACGTCAACCGTTAAGCCCGGCAGATCCTGCATCGACGGTGGGATGGGCTCTCCCATCGCTACGACCGGATCATAAAAGTCTTTTGCCTCCCGCGCAAACGTCGGCTCACAAGAGGTGCACAAAGGATCGTACTGGCTACCCAAATAGCCACCGTAGGGACCCGCACGGCGCAAGGCTTGACTATAACCAGGATAGGCCGGCAGCAAGACATGCAATGGTACGTCTTCGGCACCCATCTTCAACATCTGGCATACGGCGCCAATGCTGGGATGATCCGTGCGCTTGGCAAAGTAATTTAACGCATCGACTCCGCCGTCGTATCCAGTCAAAACGTTGTATGGATTATGGCTGTTATATTTGTGTGAGTACGTACGAATCAAAGTAGCGCGATTCATCAGCTTCGCGATTTTTGGCATCAGCTCACAAATCTGTACACCAGGAACCGAAGTTCCGATCGGATTGAATTCTCCTCGAACAGTGCTCGGAGCCTGTGGTTTGAGGTCGAACATATCCATATGGGGCGGGCCGCCAAACAGACTGACCAAAATTACAGACTTGGCGCTACCTGGGCCGCGTTCGCCCCTCTCGGTCGCTTTCAGCAAGTTTGTTAGATTCAGACCGCCGAACAACGTGAGGGCACCAACCCTGATTAATTCTCGCCTCTGTACACCATCGCATGGACGAGCACCGCTGCCAAGAACGTGCAACATGATCACATCCGTTTCACTTACGTAGTCAAATCGAGAGTTGTCTCTGATGGTTAGAATTATTGGGGTCAGCCGAGTTTGGTTGTCGCCTTTCCGGGCGCGATCGTCGAACTTCGAGCATCAATACAGCTCTGCAATTCCTCTGGGTAATTCATAGAGCGTCTTAATTTCGTTATCGGTGAGCGCTCGATTGAAAACAGCCAACTCGTCCTGGAACCCGACATAGGCTGATCCCAATACTAACATGACTTTGCTCGGATCCCAAGCAAACGAAAGATCCCAGTTTTCGATGCTTCCCTGCAATCGACTGTTGATATACATCTTACCAACGGGCTTCTCTGCCTTGTCGTTAATGTTTGCCAAGGTGAATACAACATTCGTCCATTTATCCTTGGAAAAATGGGGACCGGAGACCTGCACCATCGGACGTTTGTCGAACGGAATATCCGCCCACTGGACGTTGTGAGGATTCCAAATGTGGAACAGAGGTCGGATCGCATAACGGAAGAACCTGGGAGTTTCATCTTTCGACCACTCGAGGAAAATGAACCCTTTCTTGCTATCGTCTCCCACAATTTGCACTGGATCACAATATCCCGGTTCGAGGTCTTTATCTGGATCGAGCCTGAGCCACACTGAGACAGTTGCATTCCAGTCGCGGTCATTGTAATCAAGTATTCCGGGGCCTTTAAACTGAGGACGCACGGAACCTTTCTTGGTGAACCACAATGCATCGCCAAACTTGCCTGCTCCTTTTGCGATTTGCACTTCATTGTTAGGCAACCCCGGCACCAATGCAGCGGTGGAACCTGTGTACAGCGACTTGTCGCCACGTGAGTAGTCTGCATCTAGGCCTTTGTCAAATGACACGTGCAGCGTCAGAGCTTGGCCGAGCGCAGTCTTGTCTTGACCGACGCCATATTGAGCATTTGAAATTGACAAAATTGCAGCGACGAACGCGAATGCGACTCTCATGTGTAACCACCATCAAGGTTCTGGCAAGATTCAGGTACAACCGGACAAACAAGCGGATTTCGGCTGGGTAAGGAAATCATCGT
Organism: uncultured Pirellulaceae bacterium; assembly: GCA_964625155.1. Taxonomy (GTDB): domain Bacteria; phylum Planctomycetota; class Planctomycetia; order Pirellulales; family Pirellulaceae; genus Aureliella. Next base: position 10,535 of record CAZVBC010000198.1, on the reverse strand, counting down.
AGTGTAAGTAATCGCCAGCCACAACAGCGAGCTCGCCCGTGGCTACGTCGAATTTAGGCCCACAATGGTAATGCTGCCATCGCGCGCAGTTGTATCCCAAGCTGATTACAATTTTCCTGTGCCAGAGATACTGGTTGGACTACTGATGGTGATAGGACTTGAACCAATCCACAAACTTGGCAACGCCCACTTGAATACTGGTCGACGGGCGAAAACTGATGAGTTTTTCTAAGTCGCTGACGTCGGCGAACGTTTCCGCGACGTCTCCAAGTTGCATAGGCAGCCAATTCTTTATTGCCTGCATGCCTGTCGCTTGCTCAATGGCGGCGATAAATTCCAAAAGACTGACAGGGCTATTATTGCCAATGTTAAAGATGCGATAGGGGCAATTGCTGGAACCCGGGTCAGGTCGAAGTGGGTCGAAATTGGGATTGGCTACGGGCACATTGTCCACTAACCGCTCAATAGCTTCGACGATATCGTCGATGTACGTAAAATCACGTTTCATTTGACCATGATTGTAAACATCGATCGCCTGGTTATTGAGAATGGAGCTAGTGAAATGAAATAAGGCCATGTCAGGTCGGCCCCACGGGCCATACACAGTAAAGAACCGGAGTCCCGTAGTGGGCAATGAGTACAAATGGCTATATGTGTGAGCCATCAATTCGTTGGCCTTCTTAGTTGCCGCATACAAACTGATGGGATGGTCGACCGAGTGGTGTACTGAAAAAGGTTGCAATCGATTCAAGCCGTACACACTGCTACTGCTGGCGTAAAGCAGATGTTCGATCCGCTGATGTCGACAACCTTCGAGGATACTGAGAAAACCTACCAAGTTGCTGTCGATATAGGTTTCCGGATGGGTTAGTGAATAACGCACACCAGCCTGTGCAGCCAAGTGAACTACACGTTCGAACCGATGGCTACGAAAGACCTCTGCCATGAAAGGACGATTCTCGAGACTTCCCTCAAGAAAGATGAAATTGCTGTAGGGCACCAACTCAGCCAGTCGAGCACGCTTGAGCTCTACAGAGTAATAATTGTTGAGATTATCTAGACCGATTACCTGCCATTGGTTTTCCAATAGTCTCTTGGACAAGTGGTAGCCAATAAAACCGGCAGCTCCGGTAACCAGTATCGTTCTCAAACTCTGCTCCAGCTTGCAACTCGGTTCTTCTCGGTCTTCGCTTGATGAATTGACTCAGCTCAACCATCCAAGAAAGCCAAGTGTACGACGTTTCCGTCGGCATCTCGGCAATCGACTTCAAAATGTTCAGGAAACAAGGTTTCGCTTCCAAGGATTTGCACCGCGACATTGGATTCTTCTTCCATTTGAATAATCGCTCGTCGTTTGCGATTGTTCAAGAAAGCAGCCACCTTATCGTTGACCCGAATCGAAATTCGACTGACCTTCGGAGTCTGGCAAGCCATCATGAGGATGCGTACAACTTCGATCGACATGCTCTCGCTGGTCTTAACGACGGCACGACCTTGGCAACAGGGGCAATCTTCATAGACACTTCGCTTGAGGCTGGGTCGAATTCGTTGGCGGGTCATTTCGATCAAGCCGAAGGGACTGGTGCGCAAAATCTTGGTGCGTGCGCGATCGCGCCTCATCGCGTCGCGAAGCGATCGTTCGACTTTGCGACGGTGAGTCTCCCGGCGCATATCGATAAAGTCATTGACGATTACCCCACCCAGATCACGCAACCGCAATTGTCTCGCGATTTCTTTCGAAGCGGACATATTCAACTGAAATGCGTTATCCTCAGCCGAGGCGTCCGAACGGAAATTACCGCTATTGACGTCGATTGCAACAAGCGCCTCCGTAGAATCGATCACGATAGAGCCACCTCCCTTGAGCGGCACAACTCGCTGTTGGATACGAGCAATTTCCTTTTCTAAATTGTATTTGTAGAACAGTGGCTCGCGTCCTTCGTACATTTGTAAGCGGCTGACGTAACGAGGCATCACCAATTGCAGAAACTCTTTCGCACGGTCATAGGCCGCCTTGTCGTCGACCACAATCGCATCGATATCTTCAGCAAAAATATCGCGAATCGTGCGAATGATCATGTCGCTCTCTTCGTAGATGTCCGAAGGAGAACCTGTGTTCTTTACTCGCCTTACGATCACTTTCCATAACCGCAATAGATAGGCCATATCGCGAGACAATTCTCGTCGTGAACGATCTTGGCCGGCGGTGCGCACAATGAAGCCCAAGCCCTTGGGCGGATTCAGGTCCAGCAATGTCTGGCGTAACACACGGCGTTGCTGTTCGTCCTCGATCTTGCGGCTCACGCCTACGCGCCCCAGTGCCGGCATCAACACCAAATAACGTCCAGGAATGCTGATATACGTCGAAAGCGTTGGACCTTTGGACCCAATACCTTCTTTAATAACTTGGACCATAACTTCATCGCCGCGCCGAAAGATTTCTTGAATCGGCGGCTTGAAGCGAGGCCGGTTGGTGCGTGGATTTCGGCGCTGAGGTCGTTCGTGGCTTTCCTCTTCCGTTCCATCGTCGATATCGGCGCCTGGGTAGTTGCCATCCATAATCTCCTCGGGGTCGTACCCGGCTTGGCGAAAATACTGGGCTTCGACATCACTAATATGCAAGAAACCGTTTCGACCTACGCCAAAATCCACAAATGCAGCTTGAATGCTGGGCTCTAGATTAACAATGCGACCCTTGTAGATATTGCCAACATAGTTATTTCCGCTTGCGCGTTCGATGTACAGTTCTTCGAGTGTGCCATCTTCCAGAATGGCGATGCGGCATTCCTCGGGCTGGGAGACATTAATCAGCATTTCTTTGCGCATAGATCAGATCCTATTGCTTTACTTTGTTATTCACTGTGACTCGCGTGCGAGGCATTTTCTGTTGCGTCGGTTTCTTCCGACAGAGTGCCGATTCCAGTGCGAGCCGCTGGTTCTAAAATTACTTCGATCCGCTGCAAAACAGCCCCTTGCTCGATCAGTTTTTCCAACCCCAATTGGTCGAGCATCTCCGATGGGCGCAGCGAACCATCGCGAGTTACGGGCAAAGTGAAATACAGCCAACCATCATCGATATAGAGCTTGAAATTTGGCGCCTGGGTATCGACTACCATGGTCTTGCCATCGCGCAACACAACAACCTGCGGCTGATTGAGCAACCGCTCGATGTGTCGACCGGTCGTTTCCCGAAATTCTTCGGGCAGTTGCACACGAAACGTATTGCCTGCCAACTGCGCCTTAGCCGCTCCGGGGAGCAGAATTTCAATCGCCAGCAATTGCATGCCCTCGAGCAATTGCTCCTCGATTCGCTGGCGCACTACGGCGATTTCAAATTCGCCTTCCAATACCAACTCAACAACTTCGTCGAACGCTTCGATACCCAGGGCCAGAGCTGAAGGGAAGCTGATCTTGGGTTTCGGATGAAAGCCTTCGCTAAAAGCCAATTGCAGATTGGCGCGCCTAAGCAGTCGTTCCCACAGCCTGGCTAGATCTCGATGGCTGATCCATCGTAAGTCACCGGTCTTCGTAAAACGAATTCTCAAGCGAGTTTTCTGCAAGGCTCAAACTCCCAAGGCCATGTCTGGCAATAAAGTGGCGAAGTGACCCAGCAAGAACGCATCGACTTCGCGAGCCGTTTCCAACTCCATCGCTCGCTTGGCCATGAATTGACAATCGTCTAAGGTGACCGATCGCAACGCCTGCTTGAGTTGTGGAATCGCCGACGGTGGCGCTGACAACGTACGCACACCAAATCCAACTAACAACAGCGCGTAAGCGGGCGTCGAACTCATTTCACCACAAACGCTCAAGTCCACTTGATGTCGCGCCGCCACATCGACCGTCGTTTTGATCAACCGTAGCACAGCCGGATCGACGGCCGTGTACAGATCGGCCACGTATTCGTTGCTCCGATCTACCGCCAACGCATATTGCGTCAAATCATTGGTTCCCAAGCTAATAAAGTCCACTTCCCGTAAAAAGTGCTCCAACATCAATACCGCAGCCGGCACCTCGACCATCATCCCAACTTGGATGCGCTGGGCGATATCATGTCCTTCTTCTTTGAGATCTTCGCCCACCTGTCGCAGCAGCATTCTGGCTGTGCGGAGTTCGTGCAAGGTCGTGATCATCGGAAACATAATGCGCAGGTCACCGATGAGCGATGCACGCATCATGGCGCGAAGCTGAGTTCGAAACAGCGGAGGATTTCGCAGCGATAATCTGATACTGCGCAGTCCCAGGAAGGGATTGTGTTCCTGCTCAGCCAAAGGACGCTGCCCCATCTTGTCTGCACCAAGATCCAAGGTGCGCATGACCACTGGCTTGCCTTGAAAAGCCCGCATGACTTCCGCATAAGCCGCATAGTGTTCCGCTTCGCTGGGCTCAGTTTCTGAACTGAGATACAAAAACTCCGTGCGATACAGTCCGACACCTTCGGCACCACGAGCCAAACAGGCTTCGACCTCGTGCGGGAACTCGATATTGGCCAACAAACGTATACGTGCATTATCGCGAGTCATTGCAGGCAAGTCGCGCAGCGAATTCAGACTCGCAGCTCGACTTTGACGGTCGACCCGGCGTTCAAGATATTTTATTCGCGTGGCCTCGTCGGGTTCGATAATCACTCGTCCGCGATATCCGTCTACGATCAGATCGCTGGTACCGCTGATCTTGTGCAAAAATGGCCCCAAGCCCACGACGGCAGGGATCTCCAGCCCGCGAGCAACAATTGCCGTATGGCCGCTGGGACCACCGATCTCCGTACAAAACCCCAAGATCATGCCTCGATCGAGATTGGCTGTTTCGCTTGGTGTCAGATCGTGGCTGGCGAGTATTCCGGGTGATGTCCCCGCATTGGCAACGTCCATGGGATGTCCTCCCAACGACTCCAGTAGTACGCGCTCGATATCTCGAATATCCCCCGCTCGTTCCGCCATCATGGGAGAGCCCATACTACGAAATGCCAGCGCATAACGGTTGAGCACCGTGGATACGGCGTATTCAGCGCTAAAGCACTCGTCATGGATCAACTGCTGCCACTCGACCCGCAGTCGCGGATCTCGCAAGAGTTGCACATGGGCTGAAAAGATAGCACCGACATCGGCACCCAGCGCTAGGGCTGACTGCTCTCGGTGCGTATCTAAACGCGTTGCAGCAGCCTCAATGGCCTGCTCCAATCGCTGCAGTTCTGTGTTACGGTCTGCAGGTGCAATTTGGCAACGCGTGATCCGATAGCCTTCTCGATCCAGGATCAACGCTTGTCCGATTGCCACCCCCGGCGAGACCGCGATTCCTTGGATTTCGAACATGGTGAGATTGGCATCGCACTCCGTTCCTCAACCGGCACTGTACGGCACGGTCCGCAAGCGGAACTCGCACCGGCGACAGTCGTAGGAATTGTTCGGTCGTGGGATGTCGTCATTATATTTTCTTGTTGTAGGAGGTTACTGGGACTGTTCGCGCACCGCTTCGCCCTGCGAACTGGCCTCTTCTTCTAACTCGTTAAACCCCTCCGCGAACATGCTAGCGAGAAACTCCACTGCATCGTGAGCGTCACTGCCATTGGCTTTGAGCATTAGCTGGCAACCTTGTGGCGCAGCTAGAGTAAGAATGCTAAGAATGCTCTTGCAATCTACTCCTTGTCCATCCTGTCTCGCGATTTCGATTTGGCACTTAAAGCGACTGGCGGCACGTGCCAACAGATCGGCAGGGCGCATGTGCAACCCGGCTCGATTCAACACGACTACCATTCGCTCCGAGGAACTTCCGCTCATCTCCACCAAACCTCAATCGAGTGCCATCTGCAACACACTCGTTCCGTTTCACTTCACTAGTCACTTGGTCTTACTCAGAACGCCTTCACAACTGAATGTACGTGAGGCGATTCGTTGTTTAAGGTTACTTGTCAAGCGGACTTGTCGAGCCCACCGACGAACCTAAATGGACTGGTGAAGGAGTTTCCTAGTCTTCGCAAAGATTCCAAATCATGAACCGTACTGGTTGTTGTCCGCCTCTTCTAACAAAGTAACAATGTCCTGTGAGGACTTGCTTTGCTTTAGAAATCGGCAAAACGTTTCGTCTCTCAATTGCCGCGAGATGTTTTCCAACGCGCGCAGGTGATCTCCCGGACGATCCGGCGGAGATACCAACAGGAAGAACAACTGCACCTTTTCCCCATCTAAACTATCAAAGTCTACACCTGTACTGCTGACCCCAACGGTGCCAATCAGCTTGCCGACGCTGGGATGTTTGGTATGTGGAACCGCAATCCCACGACCTATACCAGTACTGCCAAGCTCCTCTCGCTTCAATATGGCTTTGATGATGTCGTCGCGGTCCCCAGCATTGATGTCCCCGGCAGCCAACAACGAATCGACTAACTCGGCAATCACATTCTCTTTCGCGTCGGACACCAATTCCGCGCGAATAGATTTCACACTAACAAAGTCAGAGAATTTCATAACTTGATGATCCTTTTTCGGATTCACCGGTAATGCTTGAAAGCGAACGTGCCAAAAGATTTCGAGAACGATTTCAGCGACTTGATACGACGCTCCACGACAAAAGCGAACGCTGAAAAGATGGTCTCGTATTCTGTCACTCTGATTCCGCCTCACTCGACCGGTGTTTGCCGCCTACCCCTTTGTGATCGGTCTGCTTTTCTTTGTGCTTGCGCAACTGTTGCTCGACCTTCTGTATTGCGGCATCCAAGGCACCGACAACCGTGGGTGATGTGGCCGATGCCACAAAATCGGGAGCATGTTCCGCAGATACATTGATTTCGACGTGAAGTTTGTCATGGTGCTGGAAGTCAACCGTTACACCAATGGAATTCACGCGATCAAGAAATCGACGCAGCCTCTCAGCTTTTTCGCGGATGATTTCCTGGTCGTGAGCATTTATTGATCCATGTCGAGCGGAAACGTTAACTTGCACTCGAAAAACTCCACACTTACACAGTACAAACAATACCAACAAAACTCAGGCCAGCGATCAAACGAGTCTCGCAACCCGCCACACAAACACAAAATGGCTATCTGCCTTGACCGCTACCCAAAATGTGACCCGCATTGTATCCATGAAAAGCGGATCAACCCAATACGGGAATAGCCCACATTTGCATGAAATACCCAGAATCGTCCGCACACCCGAGACCCAAACAGCTCGTTTGGGCTTTCGCCGCTCTACGAAAATCCTCAGTTGCGCGCACTCAGCCGACATAACTAAAGCTGATGGTATGAGAAAGCAACCCTTAGGACGAAATTGTGCAGTTTACTCCCTCCAGCTCTCTTACTATCTCTGTTTGATACCTTTTTGCAGTGCCCAGAGCTATTCTGGAATCGACTCCAATCCAATCAAATCATCCGACGTCTCCCGCCGTCGAATCAGTTTTGCAACTCCGTTTTCTATTAGCACTTCGGGAGCTCGATATTTGCTGTTATAGTTGCTCGACATGACAAAACCGTATGCACCTGCAACTTCTAAGATGAGGTGATCGCCCACCGACGCGATCGGCAATGCCCGCTTAGCCACAAAGCCGCCATCCTCCTGCGTAAAAATATCCCCCGATTCGCATAATGGGCCGCCTACGATCACGTCGTGCAATTTGCCAGATGCCGTACCTTGACGGTGACATATGGAAATCGGATGGTAAGCTCCGTACAGAATTGGGCGAGCCAAATCGTTGAAGCCCGCATCCAAAAGATAGAATGTGTTGTCACCCATTTGTTTGATGGCTCGAATCTCGGCCACCAAAAAGCCACTTTCAGCAACCAAATATCTGCCGGGTTCGATCTCCAGTTCCACCTTATGTCCGAATTTGTCCTGCAGGCGGTTCCGAACCGCGTTCCATAAACCAAAATACTGATCAATGTCGACGTATGTTTGATTGGGTCGATAGGGGACTGGCAAGCCGCCACCAGCACTGATCGTGTGAATTGTTCTGCCAACTAAGTCGCAGGTTTTTTCCAGAGCCCCACAGACCTGAGCCAAATGCTCTAGGTCCGTACCACTGCCGATGTGCATGTGGATTCCCGAAACCACCATCCCATGTCGGTCCGCGCGCAGCAGGCATTCGTTAACCAGCTCGTGCCAAATTCCATGCTTGGATTGCGGTCCGCCGGTATTGGTTTTCTGGCTATGCCCATGACCAAATCCAGGATTGATACGCAAAATAATATTCCGGCCTGGCGCGACCGTGCCCAATTGATCGATCATGTCCGGCGAGCCCACGTTGACAATGATGTCGTGGCGCAGCACCAAGTCTAAGGCCGCTTTATCAAGAATATCAGCCGTATAGACTATTCCTGATGGACGCGATTGTCCGCTAAACCCCGCTTTCAGCGCGCGCACTATTTCACCGGCACTGACCGCATCGACCACGACCCCCAGTTTTCGCAGTCGATCAAGTATGGCGATATTTGAAAGAGCCTTCTGCGCGTAACGCACCGTATCAAAAGCCTGCAAATCCGCCACTCGGCGCTCAATGACACTCATGTCATAGATATACGTTGGCGTGCCAAACTGCTCGACAAGTTGGGAAATCGGAATTCCAGCAATCGCCGTTCGAGTGGTCTCAAATGTGGTTGGGCAAAACATACTCCAGCACTTTCCCCTTAAAAACGATCACTGAATTGGAAAACTCACGACACCACCGCCAAAATATGCACTCATGGGTTGAGAGTTTGCAACGGCGGTTTTAACTATAGTCTTGGTGATCCCCAAAGTCCGAATAATTCGGGACCATCAAAGGAACACTGGCATTTACTTGTCCACGATTTCTGCGAGGGGTAGATTTTTCCTGAGCCACCGCAACGCCGCAAGGTCCAGCAGCAACAAATAATGGGACCGTCTGGAGCCAATCTGCCAGCAAGTGGGAAACCAAAGCAAGCAAAATCTTGGTAGCCACATAACTGAAAAACTGGTAACCTCTGCTTACAATTTCCTGAAGTGAATCTCCGTAAATCTTCCGAATTAGGAGCTGTTTGTGATCAACCTCCAAAAATGCTTGTGCTTGGGATTGCTAATTGTACTCGCAGCGGTCTTGGGTGAACGAACTGCTGTGGGCGTCGATGAGCTCAAACTGGGTGAATCTGACTTGTTGAGCATCGGCTCAACCGCACCGGAGCTGGACATAGCGCATTGGGTCTTTGATGGTGAAGGACGATTCAAGCACATTAAAAAGTTCGCGCCAGGCAAAGTTTATGTCGTTGAATTCTGGGCGACTTGGTGCGGTCCATGTGTTGCAAGCATGCCGCATTTGGCTGCTTTGCAAAAAGAGTATGCTGACAAGGGAGTACAAATTGTCTCTGTCAGCGATGAAGATCTGGAGACAATTCGCGAGTTTTTGACTCGCAAAGCACCCTCATCCGGTGACGAAGGGACTAAAGACGAAAAGCAACCGGAAACGTTTGCCGATCTCTGCAAGGTCTATTGTTTGACAACCGATCCAGACGGCTCGACCGGCCGCGATTACATGGAAGCTGCTCGCCAAAACGGAATCCCAACCTCCTTCATTGTTGGCAAGGACAGCAAGATCGAGTGGATCGGTCATCCGATGGAAATAGACCAGCCACTCAAAGCCGTCGTGGAGGACAAATGGGATCGAGTTAAGTTTGCTGAACAGTTGCGAGCTCAACGAGAAATGGAAATGACTGTCCAACGCATCTCGCTCGCAATTCGACGTAACGATCACGAACAAGCTATCACGTTAATCGACAAAGTGCTTGGAAAACTCAGCAATGCTGAACAAAAACTGCAATTGCAGAACACAAAACTGCAGGTCCTGGTGAATAAAGGTGACGTAGCTGCGGCCAGCACGCATCTGACCGAGGTTCTCAATTCGCTGGCCAGTAATCAACAATTGCTGAACGTATTTACGTGGAGCGTATATGAGCTATCAGAAAGCGCTGAAGTTGACAAAACGATTTTGGGACTGGCTGCATCCAGTGCGGAAAAAGCCGCAGAAAAAGCAGACAAGGAACTCAAAGCCAGTCTATTCGACACGGCGGCCCACTTGCGTCATAAACGCGGCGAGCTTGACAAAGCCCTAGCTCTAGAGACAAAGGCAGTGCCGTTGGCCAGCGACCAGGATCGCCAGTTCTTCACTCAGTTTCTCAAGCAACTCGAAGAAGAGAAAGCAGGCAAACAGTAGCCATCGTGGCGAGATTGGAGTTCTGCATTTGGATGGGATAATACCTAGTTTTGGTCGTTTGGCAGGTATCGATTTTGGTACCGTGCGAGTAGGAATCGCTGTTTGCGACCCTTCACAAAACTGGGTAACTCCCTTGGAGACCTATGCTCGCCGTAGCCAGTCACTGGACGCTAATTTCTTTCGTCAACTCGTTGAGCGTGAGAATTTGCGAGGTTTTGTGATTGGCTTGCCCATCCATTGTGATGGTCAAGAAAGCCAAAAATCGCGAGAAGTTAGATCGTTCGCAAAGTGGTTGAACTCCGTTACCACGGTCCCTTGTTGTTTTTATGACGAACGCTTCAGTACCGCCGAAGCTCGGCGATTGATGGGGGACTCTGGC
>CAZVBC010000197.1:0-12825 GCA_964625155.1 uncultured Pirellulaceae bacterium | reverse complement strand
TGGCACGCTCGCTGTTGGAGGCTGTACATTCTGTGATAATCGAGCGTTTAGTCCCAGCCGACGGGTCAAACGCGATTCGATTGCTCAGCAAATTGAACGCGGGATCACCGGCCTTAGACGCCGATACAAGATCGAAAAATTCTTGGCATATTTCCAACCAGCGACCAATACTTACGGGCCACTCGAGAAGCTCGAACGGCTGTACCGCTCGGCACTACAAGATCCGCGAATCGTTGGTCTAGTCATCGGAACGCGGCCGGATTGCGTACCCAACGAAGTCTTAGATTTGATCGACTCAATCGCGCAGACAACTTATGTTTCATTAGAGATTGGGTTACAGACCATTCATCGCGCAAGTTTCGAATGGATGAATCGCGGTCATGATCACGAGGCATTTGTTGATGCTATGGAGCGCATTGGCGGTCGACGATTTGAGACGACGGTCCATGTGATGCTGGGGTTACCTGGGGAGACTACTGAAATGATGATGCAGACGGCTGACGAAGTGGCTCGTTGGTCGCCGCATGGTGTCAAGATACATAATCTCTATGCTGTAGAGCGAACGCCGTTAGCCGACCAAGTTCGTGCGGGCAAAGTAAGGTTAATGGAGTTGGATGAATATATTCCCATTTTGGTTGAATTTATTGAGCGTATGCCAAAGGTTACGGTTATTGAACGAATATCAGGGGACTCGCCCCCCAAGGATTTGATTGGCCCACTCTGGTGCCTACAAAAAGGATCGATCAAAAATCGGCTGAACGAAGCTTTGGAAGAAAAGGGTACGATGCAAGGTGCAAAGTATCGGTTTTGAATCTCTGTAGCCTGCACCGTGCCAAATCTGTTACAACAGGTACTTATCAAATACGTGTACGCTAACTAATGGAGTTGATTGTCATGAGTTCCTGTTGGAGAGCTGGGAGTCGTAGTTGCCTGTGGATTGTCGTTGCAGCAGCGTGCGTAGGCCACGCACGGTTTACAGTCGCTCAAGAGGCTCAGAAAAGCTCCCCATTGGCTTCATCGGCTCTTTCGATTGCTCCTCGCGACGCATCCTTCATTGCCACGTCGTTAAATATGCGTGAAGCGTGGGAGGAGTTTCTCAATGGGACCATGGTCACGGAATTGCGGCAAATTCCCTATGTACAGCGACTGGAAGCGTCAATCAAAGAAAAGCTGCAATCGGACGAGCCTAACCTTGCGAAGTTCATGGCTCTGGTACGCAGTCCCAATGGGAAGAATTTATTGAATATACTTCGAGACATGATGTCTCAAGAAATGTTTGTTATTGGAGGCTCGGAATGGTGCGATTTTGCTGAAGGCATGGTTGACATTCAAGCTCGGTTGAACGCTGTGGCAGGCGGCGGCGACGAGGCTGCGAAAAAATTCTTTGAGGAGTTCGACGAAGAGTTCGTTGATAATCTTGTCATCCCCACCACGATTATCGGTTGGCAATTAACAAACGATGCGAATGTGCGAGTCTATCTGGACGTGTTGGAAGCGACCGTGCGACTTGGACTGGGAAGCCTCGATCCAGTTAAGCCTTTCCTCAGTGAGCTGAAACGCGAGGAATTGGCGAATGGCCAACTTCTCACCTGGACCGTTCGCGCCAAAATGATTCCCTGGGATCAATTGCCACTCGGTGACTTGGAAGAAGAACAAAAGGAAGGCTTCCAACATCTGGCGGAACTACTCGAAGATCGACAAATCACGGTTTCGATGGGCACGGTTAACAACCGCTTGATGATCGCGCTAAGCGAACAAAGCAACGTGCTTCAGGAACTTGGAAAAGGCGAGACGCTGCTCGGTCATCCACGATTGCAGACGTTGGTTAAAGAGACTCCTCAGAAAATTCGGAGTGTCAGTTTTACGTCTGCTGCTTGGCGAGAAGCCACATACGAACTCAATTTTGGAAACTACTTCGGAAACCTTGCGACTCAAGTTGGCAATGCTGTAAAGAAAAGCGTCGACGAAGAGCAAGTGGCCGAATTTATTGATCAAGTAATTGAGGACGCAGAAGAGCTCGACGAACAATTGGCAACGATCGTTGAAAGTTTTGGCGATTCACTGATGTATTCGTACGCCACCGAGAAAGGTGTCGAGGGCTACGTCTGGGATTGGACAAAGAATCCTCTAATGGTAAATGCTAAACCTCTTTCGATTTTGAAAAACGCTGGTACTCAACCGCTGATCTTAGTCGCCGCAAAGGTCCAATGGCCCAAACAACTGACTGACCTCTTCGAAGAGTTGTTGGACAAACTCCCTGCATACGGTGAGCAGATTGCCGAAGCCGATTTGCTCGATGAGGAGCAGGCTGCCAAGTTAGAAATCGTCAACAAAAAAGTTGTGCCGTTGATTACTGAAGGTTACGAGATTTTTCGCGATAAGATCTGTGTGTCTCTGGACAAACATGAGAGCCTGTTGGCGGTTGCCGCACAACTAACAACCGATACTTTGGGAGACGATTCGCAAGAGATCGAAACACCTTTACCAATTCCAGAGGTCGCCAGCGCAGCGAGATTGAGCAACAAGGATCTATTTCTCAGCGGTTGTGAAGATCTGCATGCATGGTTTAACCAAGTGGTTGATCTGGTGCGAGAACTGGACCCCAGTGCGGTTCCCGAAACCTATTCTATACCCTTGCCTCAAGAAGAAACCATTGCTGGCGGAACCCGATATTATTACGACTTGCCCGAGGGGAGTTTGCCGTTCGAAGGCATACAGGTACAAGTGCTGGTTACCGAAGATATTGTTGCATTCGGTTACAGCAGTCGCCAAGTGATCGACATGGCGGAGCCTAAGCCCTTGTTAACTCGTCCGGCCTGGTTGACTAACGACAGTGAAGTCGCTTCGGTTGCTTACGTCGACCTGGCAGGCATTCTAGCTGCTATGAGACCATGGATTGCGCTAGGACTGACATCCTCGTTCGGCAACCTCGACGAACCCATTGATGACGAAAACGAGTTTCCAGTGCCTACAGGCAACGATATCTTGCTCATCTGGGACTGTTTGAGCGCCATCGGTAAAACAGCTAGTACGACGACGATCGACCGATCGGGAGCGACCTTGTCGAGATGGGTGTGGGTTGGCGAGTGAGGCGACAGGTTGATGTATGGTACAACCATAGTATCTCGACCTTAGTTGGACCGCGCCACTTTGCGTCATATTCATCTTGGAGGATGATCTGGGTTGGGAAGATTTGAGTTGTCAGGCATTGTACGTTGCCACCTGGTCCACACGATCCAGGTGCAGGGGACAATAGTTCCCCTTGGCCAAAAGGCCAATCTGCCAAATGCTCTCGTAGTCTTGGGCAAGGAAAAGTTGCTATCAACTCGGCCAAGCATTATCTAGTCTGCGCGAACAATCGCACCAATTGACGATTTTTCAGTTGGCCAGTACACTCGCCAAACATTTGGCACACGTAAAGTCAATGTATTTCTGGGTTTGTGTTCTGCAAATATCCCAAATTCACCCTCTGGAGGTTGGATAGCGTCATGGCGAAAGCAAATAAGCTGATTTACTACTTTGGCAAATCAAAAACCGATGGTGCCGGAAACATGAAGGCATTGCTGGGTGGTAAAGGAGCCAATTTGGCGGCAATGACAAAAATCGGCTTGCCGGTTCCCTCGGGATTTACCATCACCACCGAAGTGTGCGTGAACTATTACAAGAATGGCAAGAAGTTTCCGACGGAATTGAGTAGCGAGCTGACCAAGGCTATCGCTTGGATGGAAAAAGAGACCGGTAAGAAGTTTGGCGATGTTAAGAATCCATTGCTGGTTTCTGTCCGTTCGGGTGCTCGCGATTCGATGCCCGGCATGATGGACACGATCCTTAACTTGGGATTGAACGACGAAACCACCGAAGGGCTCGCTGAAGCGACGAAAAATGGCCGGTTTGCTTGGGATTCCTATCGCCGTTTTATCCAGATGTATGGCGACGTCGTGATGGGCGTGCAGAAGCGTCACGAAAACGAACACGAGCCATTTGATGAGGTCATGGACCATCTGAAAAAAGAGATGGGTGTTACCGAAGATACTCAGTTGACAGAGCCACACCTGCGAGATTTGGTGTCACGATACAAGAAACTCATCAAGGAACGGACGGGCAAGGCGTTTCCTAACGAGCCCGTCAAGCAGTTGGAAGGTGCGATTGGGGCCGTGTTCAGTTCTTGGATGAACGAACGCGCCATCCTCTATCGCCAGAAATATCGTATTCCGGATGAATGGGGAACTGCTGTCAATGTGCAGAGTATGGTGTTCGGCAACATGGGCGACGATTGTGCCACGGGTGTGGCGTTTACGCGCGACCCTGCGACTGGCGAAAACGTGTTCTATGGTGAGTACTTAGTCAACGCTCAGGGCGAGGATGTCGTGGCCGGAGTGCGCACGCCGATGAAGATTGGCGAGATGGCCAAAGACAAGACCATCGGTGCAGCCTACAAAGAATTGGTTGAAGTGCGCAAGACTCTGGAAAAGAATTTCGGAGATGTTCAAGATTTCGAATTCACCATTGAAAAGAAAAAGTTGTACATGTTGCAAACTCGCAACGGCAAGCGTACCGCGCTGGCCTATGTGAAGATTGCACACGACATGGTCAAAGAGAAACTGATGACGCCCGAACACGCGATCAAGTCGGGCGATCCGGAAGCTTTGAACCAATTGCTGCAGCCGATTTTCGACACTGCGGCCTACGCGAAAGCTAAGAAGGAAGGCCGCATGATGGCCGTCGGCTTGCCAGCCGGGCCAGGAGCTGCATCGGGAGCGGTGGTTTTCACTGCCAGCAAAGCCGAAGAGCTCGCGGCAAAAGGTCAAAACGTCGTGCTGGCGCGAATTGAAACTAGTCCGGAAGATCTCCGTGGAATGATCGCATCGGACGGTATCTTGACTTGCCGTGGTGGCGTTTCCAGCCACGCCGCTCTTGTCGCTCGGCAAATGGGCAAAGTCTGTGTGGCGGGTGCCGGAGACATCGAAATTGATTACTCGCGAGGGACGTTGATTTGCAAAGGTGTAACGCTCAAAGAAGGCGATCCGATCAGCATCAATGGCTCCACCGGTGAAGTCTTTCACGGAAAGATCGATACGGCCGACAGTGAACTCAAACAAGTTCTTGTTGGCAAGACGATGAAGCCTGCTGACAGTAAAGTTTATCAGTACTACAGTTCGCTGATGAAACTGGCTGACAAATATCGCACATTGGGAATTCGGACCAACGCTGATCAACCTGATCAAGTTGTCAATGCAGTTGCCTTTGGTGCTGAAGGTATTGGGCTGTGTCGCACCGAGCATATGTTCTTTGAAGGCGATCGTATCATCGCGGTTCGCCAGATGATCTTGGCTGAGAAGGAAGAAGATCGCAAGAAAGCGCTGGCTAAACTGCTTCCCTATCAACAAAAGGATTTTGAGGGAATCTTTCGAGCTCTGAACGGACTGCCCGCCTGCATCCGCCTGCTCGATCCGCCTCTACATGAGTTCTTGCCCCAGCACGATAACGTTACAGGCCAAGAGGAGGTGGCAGCTCAACTGAAAATCTCGGTGGCTGAAGTCGGAAAGTTGGTGCATGAATTGCACGAATTCAACCCGATGTTAGGCTTCCGCGGTTGCCGGTTAGGAATTTGTCGGCCCGAGATCTCAGAGATGCAGGCTCGCGCGATTTTCCAGGCCGCTGCGGCTGTTCTCAAAGAAGGGATCAAAGTCAAACCTGAAATCATGGTGCCTTTGGTCGGCTTTAAGAAGGAACTCGACCTGCAAGTGGAAATTATCCATCGCGTCGCCAAGGAAGTGATGAAGGAAACCGGCAAGAAATTCGCTTATTCTGTGGGGACAATGATCGAAGTTCCACGCGGGGCTCTGACAGCCGATGAAATTGCACAGTCAGCCGAGTTCTTTTCGTTCGGTACAAACGACCTCACACAAACTTGTCTGGGGATGAGCCGTGATGATTCGGGGTCGTTCCTGCCGCATTACCAAAACTTGGAAATTGTGAAAGCCAATCCTTTTGCGTCTATCGATGCCACAGGAGTTGGCCAGTTGATGAAGATCGGTGTCGACAAAGGACGCTCGACGCGCGAAGATCTCAAGATCGGCATTTGCGGCGAACACGGTGGTGACCCTTCGTCGGTTGTGTTCTGTCACTCGATCGGCTTGAATTATGTAAGTTGTTCGCCGTTCCGGGTTCCCATCGCACGCCTCGCAGCCGCGCAAGCCGCGCTGCGCGAAGCCGAAAAGAAGTAGTTGTTCACTCGAACAATTGGTGCTCGTGAGCCAGAGCTTGCGAGCACCTTTGGTCTCGTTGTGCCTGTCTTTTTATTTTGCCCCTTGTCTAGAGCGGGATGCGCTGGCTGACAGGCTGCTACTTCGGTAACCACCACGTCCGCTGAGCGCTCGAAAATCCGTAATTACTCGTCAGCATTGATCCAGAAAAATCATCATGCCCGCATAGTGGCAAATCTAAGACTTGCGGATCATTGCTTGCTGTATGGCTGCACGCAGATTAAATTCTGAGACGGTTTGTCAAGCTTGATTCGTGCAGCTTGTTCGACTAAGTAGAATCCTTGGTTGCTTTCTGGGTAAGGAACATCTGATGTGGCGTTTCACGATTGTGCTGGTGGCGTTTCTCGGTGTCTTTTTCACTCTGCAACCAGCTCGGGCTCAACAGCGTAATGTGTTGTTCATCATTTCGGACGATCTGAATAACTTCCTTGGGTGTTATGGTGACCCACAAGCCAAAACGCCGAATATTGATCGATTGGCTGCGCGGGGAGTAATGTTCGACCGCGCGTATTGCTCCTTTCCATTGTGTGGTCCCAGTCGCAATTCGATCCTGACGGGCTTGTATCCGAACAGCACTGGGATTCATCAGAACAGTCAGATCTTCAGACAAACGATTCCGACTCAACTGAGTATGCCTCAGGCATTTCGGCTTTCAGGGTATTTTGCAGGACGCATTGGCAAGTTGTATCACTATAACGTGCCGAATTCGATCGGTACCAATGGCCATGATGATCCTGGTTCTTGGGAATTGGAGTTAAATCCAGGTGGTGTGGATCGCATGCTAGAGCAGCCGAAGATTTTTACGTTAACTCCAGGACAATTTGGAGGAACATTGAGCTGGTATGCTTCGCCAGCGCCCGATACTCAGCACACTGACGCACTTTCGGCTGCGGACGCCGAGTGGGTGCTGGATCGTTGTGCAAAACGGCGCGACCGGCCATTCTTTTTAGCTGTCGGATTCTTCCGGCCACATACACCCTATGTCGCCCCTCAGCCCTATTTCTCGATGTATCGAGAGAGTCAGATGCGCGTAGTAAGTGGCGTTAAAGAAGACCAGCAAGATATTCCTGCGCCGGGATTGGGCAGTTACAAGCGAGAGCAGGATCAGTTGACCGATGATCTGCGTCGGCAGGCTTTGCAAGCTTACTATGCCAGTATCAGCTTTATGGACGCTCAGGTCGGTCGTGTCGTCGATGCTTTGGACCGAAATGGTCTAGCTGACAACACAGTCATCGTATTCACCAGCGACCATGGTTATCATACCGGTGAACACGGATTGTGGCAGAAGATGAGCCTATTTGAAGAGAGCTCTCGTGTGCCGTTGTTGGTAGTTGCACCGGGTATTTCCAAAAGAGGAGTCATAGCCAAAAGTCCCGTTTCTCAGGTTGATTTGTTTCCCACTTTGGCAGAACTCTGTGGTGTACCAGCCCCAGACAATTTGCAAGGGCAAAGTTTGGTGCCGATGTTACGTGACCCATCAAGTGTCGGTCGTGGTTGGGCGTTGACACAAGTCACTCGCGGTGGCGCTGCACGGCCGGCTGGAGCGACAGAGCCTGCGAAAGGCAAGAAGAAACAAGCCGCTGACCGCCGTTTTTTTGGTTATAGCTTGCGCACCGACCGCTGGCGATATACGGAATGGGACGGGGGCAAAGAAGGTCGCGAGTTGTACGATCACGCGAAGGACAATCGCGAAATTACTAACTTGGCCGACCGACCTGAACACGCCGAAACGGTCCGACAGTTGTCCGAGCAATTGAGTATTGCCATCAAGCAGACTCTCCCCATGTCCGGACAGATACCTCAAGTCCAACCGGGCCTATGGGCTCCTAATTTGACAAATCCCTAATTGGCTAATGCTTTACGTTGAAGGCTGGCACTGGCTCACCATCGAGCCGCTCGTGCGTGAATATTTCTCACGCGCGGCCCGATGGGCTCGCGGTTAAACGAATTCGCTGCAACACTTTATCTAGACAGCGCCACTTTTGATCAGCCAGAACGCGTTTGCGCGATGTCCAATTAGTTGTTCCTGCAATAATCGGATTTGACGCTAGCCAACTAAGTTGTAATGATCCGAGACTAAACTCTCCCTTCTGTGCTTCAGTTGAACACGGCTATCAGAACTCAATATCGCGGATGGCGCGAGCGCCAGAGGGAATTTGAGCATAGACAGTCAACAAGCGTAGTTTGTGGTAGTCTGGAATAAACGCTTGGTGCCCCTTAGTGACAAAGTGTTTGAGCGGAATGGTTTCAGTACTATTTGCAGCGACGGCGCGTGGAAGATAGTAAAAATACTGATCGTTTAGCGTCAATGAAACGTTATCCCAGCGGTCGATCGTGGGATTACGAATGATCACGCAAGGCATTAATTTTGCGTTCTGCGCTTGATCGGGCGGCCAAGTCCCAGGTCCGATTTGGACCTCGACTGAGAGCAGCGGTTCAGGAGAATCGGGCATCGTCAACCACATCGTGACAGCAATTGCGACAGGTATCAAAGACACAGACGCAAGCGTCAAGGTTAGTTGACGACGCGAGAGCGTGCGAAACGTGGAATTCGAATTGTTCGGCAACATAGTTAGTTCAGCGGCACGACTGCTAACAAAGTGGACCAACTTGATTTTTGCTTTGAGTTGTGATGCACAACATACAACTTTGTTATGATGACAGCGATTGCTTTTTTTCCAAGTGCGCTGTTGTTAAATTCTAATCTCAGCAATCTGACAAGTCGTTTTGTGATGCAATTGTAGTTTTGTCGGCTCTGGTAGGTTGGATGCAATGGCGCCGCACACTTTTATCCGGAGTAGAGCACAATGGCACCGTTTACGCGACGAAGCTTTTTTTCTGTAGCTGGTGGTTCTGCTGTTGGTGTCGCCGCACTGCAACCCAGTTGGTTTCCAAAACTGCGTGCGCAGGATGCCAGCATCGAACCGGGAATGGTGCGATTTCGTCCTGAGATCGAGCCTTTGGTGCGGTTGCTGGAGGATACGCCTCGCGAGCGTATCGTAGAAGTTGTGGGAGCGGAGATTCGCGGTGGTACGAGCTATCGCGAATTACTAGCAGCCTTGTTCTTAGCCGGTATTCGCAACGTGCAACCTCGCCCGGCCGTCGGATTCAAGTTTCATAGCGTATTAGTAGTGAATGCCGCTCATCAAGCGTCGATGGCTGCGAACAACGAAGGACGCTGGTTGCCTTTGTTATGGGCCATCGACAATTTCAAAAGTGCCCAGGCTGCCGATGTCAAGGAAGGAAATTGGACCATGGCTTCTGTCGCCATTGACCGATTGCCGTCAGCAGAACAGTCATTAA
The DNA here is from genome assembly GCA_964625155.1 of uncultured Pirellulaceae bacterium. Classification (GTDB taxonomy): domain Bacteria; phylum Planctomycetota; class Planctomycetia; order Pirellulales; family Pirellulaceae; genus Aureliella. The sequence continues at coordinate 3,256 of CAZVBC010000197.1, read as the reverse complement.
GTCTACTCGACCGAGCCATGGCCAATTGGGACGAATCTGCGGCTGATGTGGCTGCCGCGGTGGCCGCTCGTTCAGCCACGACTCACCAGTTACTCGACTTGTACGCTAAACACTCGGCGAGAGATTTTCGCAGTATCGGTCACAAAGCAATCTACGTTTCTGGCGCTTTTCGTACGTTGGAGACCATTTGTTGGGAGCACGCCGAGCCAGTCATGAGATCCTTGGCTTATGCGATCTTGAACCATACAGGCGAAGAGAATCCAGCGAATCACGATTACGACGCGGATCGGGCCGGACGTCAGAATTGGGAATTAGTGGACCAAATACCCCAAGGGTGGCTGGCAGGGAAAGTCGATCCGCAGGCGAGTCTGCGGGTGCTGGAAGCACTTCGAGAAGTGTCCGTGAACGACGCAGCCAAATTGGTTGTCGAGATGCTGAAACAGCAAGTGCATCCGAGAAGTATCTACGATGGCATCTTGCTGGCAGGTGCGGAATTGGTGAGTCGGCAACCTGAAATCGTCCCTCTACATGCTGTAACGGCCAGCAACGCTCTGCATAACCTCTATCATTGCGTTGGCGACGATCGATTGCGGCGATGGTTGTTGCTGCAAAACGCGTCTTTCTTGGTTCACTTCCGCGAAGCGGCCAAAGGACGCTCTCAACTGCCGGAACATAGGTTGGACAAACTGGTTGCCGATAGTTCGCCAGCACCCACTCTGGCTGAGGTTTTCGAGCAAGTTCGGCGAGATCGACCTGCCGCAGCAACGTCGGTCTTCAAGTATATCCACTCTGGAGGTGATGCAGGGTTGATGATTCGCCGCGCGCGTGAATTAGTGTATCTGAAAGGAAACGACTCGCACGACTACAAGTTTAGTTCAGCGGCAATCGAAGACGTCGCATTCATCGATCCACACTGGCGCCCACACTATTTGGCCGGTTGCAGTTACCTGTTGCGAGGATCAAGTGAGAAATCAACGCCTCTGGCGGGCAAAGTGCTAGCTCTAAAGTAGCGATTTTGCTATTTTTTTGTTTCCTTTTGCAATCGTCGCATTCGAAGTTTAAGATTACGCTTGCAAAATTATAGGAATTGGGTGTTTTGGCAAGCTTCGGTTTTGGCAGATTTTGGTGACCTTGAGCTCACAGGGCAGGGTGCTGCGATGTAGGACATTGTGATGCAGGACATTGCGATGCAGGACATTGTGATGTAGGACGCTGTGATGCAGGATACTGTGGAGCGCCGATAGTTGAGGGTAAGCCGAGCGAGTTGCCATTGTGTAGGGAGAAAGTGGATATTACGCCATTTGTCATGCAGTTTATCTAAATTAGTTGAATTTGAGGTGTGAAATGGGTAGGGGTTTAAGAGAAAGAGCTTTCACATTGGTGGAGCTGCTGGTGGTCATCGCCATTATTGGCGTCTTGGTGGGTCTGTTGTTGCCGGCCGTGCAATCGGCGCGCGAAGCCGCTCGCCGGATGCAATGTTCGAACAACGTCAAGCAAACTGGGCTGGCTTGCCATAATTACGAGAGCACGTTTCGTTCGTTTCCTCCGGGTGGAATTGTCAGTTATCTGCCAACTGTGAATGTCACGGACACTAATTTCTGCACAGTTGGTCGCGACACGACGCAAGCTCCTTGGACGGTGTTGATTTTGCCCTTTCTGGAAGAAGGCAATCTTTACAACCAATTCGACTTTGGCAAACGATTCACGGGTTCTTCAAATATTGTCGGCGAACCACCAAACAACAATCTTTTCTTTCAACCGATGCGCAAATACCAATGCCCCTCGGATCCTGAATCTCGGTCGGATTTGAATAACGGGAACTATCTTGGTGTTCAAGGTGGCGGCCCGCCAGTTAGTAACCCAGCGGTGGCTGGTTCGCCCCCTTGCCATACGCAGGGAGGCACGCGCGTATTTTTCCGCTCGGGAATCATCTACGCGAATTCGAGGGTTCGCATTGGTGATATTACTGACGGGACAACCAATACGTTCATGATTGGTGAGAGCCGATACATGCCCACGCCAGCCATGCGCGGCGGTTCCGCGATGGGGCCAAATCCTGCACATGCCGGTTGGGCATCCGGCTTGAAAGCAGACAACGTATTTGCCGTACCTTTGACGTTTTCAGCCGCCGTATTACAGATCAATGCTCAGAAGGAATGCAGGCCGGGTATCGCCGACTGTTTTAACTTTGTTAGTCGTTTGTTTGGCAGCCAACATGTTGGCGGTTGCCTCTTTGGAATGGCGGACGGATCGGTTCATTTTGTTAGTCAGACAATTGACATCAATATCTATCGACAAGCTGCAAACCGTGCAGATGGCCTGCCGATTGGGAATTTTCTTGAGTAAACGCAGGCTCGTGTCGAAGTAAATCTATCGAGTGTAAGCGCTGCATTCGATCGGTATAAAATCAGCCGATCGTTGCAGTGCTGCGCAAGATGTGAAGTACCCATGGCGTAACTCGAAAGAATCTTAGACCGTTCAACCCTATTCCTTGAGATGTTCGTTGTTAAGCAATAAACTTTCTACCACTACCGCGCGAGAAATACATGTCTTTGGTTAACAAGTTAGCGTCAGTTGTTCTGCTGTTTTGTGCGTCTTGCTTGACGGGCTGCGCACCAGAAGAAGGTTTGGTGCGTTATTCCATCAGTGGAACGGTCACGATGCCGGACGGTAAACCCGCGCCCGCTGGTGATATTAGTTTTGAGCCGGACGGGGCTGGCGGAAACAAAGGTCCGGGTTCAACCACTCAGATCAAAGATGGAAAGTACTCGCTTCCCAAAGATCAAGGAATTGTCGGGGGAAAATACATTGTGATCATTACGCCGTTTGATGGTGTCGCTAATCCAGATTCGATGATGGGACGTGCTTTGCTGAAACTACCTTACTCAACCAAAGTTGATTTCCCCAATGAAAACGCTACACAAGATTTTAAGATCCCCAAACTTTGAGTTCTGATCGATTCAGTTCAACTTGCTTGAATCACCCCTGCCCGAAGATGCCCACTCATGCGCTTTGTTCAATTCAACTATCGATTTCTTTGCCTGAGTCAGATGAATCGCGGGATTGCAGCAAGCTGTTCGATTGCCTTCATCTGCTTGTTGGCGGTACCGGTCTCAATTCCAGCCCAATCGACGATTCAAGCAACGGCTGACCGGCTAAGTCATTTCGAAAAGAACATTCGCCCGGCCCTGGCAAAATACTGTGTTGAATGTCATGCGTCGCAGACCGAAGCGAGTGGAGGTTTGTTGTTGGATTC
>CAZVBC010000196.1:0-12954 GCA_964625155.1 uncultured Pirellulaceae bacterium | reverse complement strand
TATGCGAGCTCAGTCACGAGTGCCGGGGGCCAAATGGTTGGAAGGTACATTTGAAGACAGCAACCTAGCAAGCCAATCTCAAGATTGGGCAGTCGCCGGCCAGGCATTCCATTGGGCTGATCCGGTCCGTAGCTTACCAGAAATTCATCGCATTCTTAAACCGGGCGGAGTATTCGCAGTTCTATGGAACCACCGCGCCAACGATGAACACGAATTATTGCGTTGGGCTGAACATTTAATTCGTCTGCACATACCCGAATTCGAGGAGCACTTTCGCTATAATCCATGGCGACAGATCCTCGAATCGACCGGCCATTTTCACGATACAGAGTATTTCCAAGTGAGACATGACGTCGAGATGACTAGGCAAAGATTTGTCGACTTGTGGCGAAGTCAAAACCGACTTAACGCGATCGCAGGACCTGAGAGATTTGCGAGGTTCATTTCCGATCTCGAGAACGAAGTCGCGATCCGCAGCGAAGCGACAATTTACGTGCCGTACGAATGCGTAGCATGGTCCGCCAAGCGAAGTTAGTTCCGTAGGTTATGTGTGATGACGGAATACTCCGGAAAATCGATGTCGGACCAAAAAAACTCTCCTTGTTCAAACTCCGAATCTCCGCAATCCTTGGCATCGAATTCGCTCGAATTGGTCAAGCTGAAAATAGCCAGGCAATACGCAACCAGACCCTGGCGCGTTGCACTGGATCAACTAATTTTTCAGACAGCTCAAGGGCGATCGTTGGTAGAAAGTCTGCGCGAAGTACGCGGGCCGGGGGCTAGTAAGTGCCTAGCGGTTCTCCGCGAGGTCATGAACACTCGCGATCCAATTGGCTCACTGATCGAACTGCTACAGCTTCGAAACCTCATGCGTCGACAATGGTCAAGCATGGCACTAGCTCTAGTCTATCCAATCTTCATCACCATCGTTGCCTTGATGCTGAGTTTGTATTTGGGCAATATTTTGACTGGCCAAGAATCAGTTATCAATCAATTGTACGTCGATCTTAATGGATGGGATTTCATTTCCAGCGAAGAAATCGCAAGCATTACCGCAGCGAAGCTGTTGATCACAGATCAGCAAAATGTTTTTATTGGCATCAGTTTTATTATCGGTTGGTGCCTCTTGGTCGCCGCTACATTGTGGTTGCTGGGTCCCAAATGGTCCTTTGTTGCTGTCGTTTCAGGTTTACCACTTTTGGGACGACCGTATCGTTGGTTAGCACTGGCGGAGATCCTTGGACAAATCTATTTGTTTGTAGCACAAGGCAAGACATTGGAGGAATCGCTGCGCTCCGTCGAACGTGGTCTACAGCATCATGGCATGGGCAAAATCGTCGAATCCATCGCGCGGCGCGTAGAGGCAGGGGCTTCGTTAGGGCAGTCGTTGCGGATGTCGATTCTTAGCGATAGCTTGTGTAGACCTGCGTTGAGCCAACTGGACAATCTGCCTGACAATGCCGGCTCACGAATCAAGGAGACAAGCGACTTGATGTTCGATCTAGCCCAAAGTCGCTGCCATTTGCTTTCGAGTTCAATGCCTGTGATCTTACTGCTTTTCGCCGGAAGCATCATTTGGAGTACGATCCAATGCTATATAGTTTTCATAACTGTGGCCGTTAAGTTTTTGAGCACTTGGATGTAGCCCCAATATGTCAAGTAGTGCGTTGGCAAATCTGGTTTTGTTCTTTCCACTTGCGGTGACGATATTCATCGCTTCTCGCATCTCGGCCGGATGGGCGGTCAGCAACCATCGTTCTCGGCTGGGCAGTGCTATAGTGACCGTGATCAAGCTGATGCTGGTTTTTGCAGTTGTCGGACTTTGTTGCCGCAATTCGATTACATCGACAATCTGGCTACTATTGGCCGGCGGTTCGTTGACCTTGATCGCCATCAAGAATCGCGAATTGAAGCGATCAGCGTTTATGCTGACCTTATTTCACTGTGCACACGATGCTGAACAAGTCCATTCGATTGCCGCAAGTTTTCACGAAGAGAACACAGGCTGGCTCAAAAGGCGATGTCGACGATTGTTGCGCGCATTGCCGAGAGTTAACAACTGGGGACGGGCAGTTGAAATTGCCAACTTGGTGCGTGGCCCACGAAACATTTTGGCACTGCGCGTGCTTTGCCAGTTAGGCAAACCGGGGTTGGTACGGCGGACCATGATGCGCGGTGAGTCGCTTGAGAGTTTAATCGACACGCTATTGGGAAGGCTCTTTACACTGTTTGGATTCATATTTGGGTTCATAATTTTGGTACTGTTGGAAGTGTATATTGTGCCGACTTTTGAAAGGCTACTGCAGGAAATGCAAGTGCCTGTCCCTAGCAATTTCCTGTGGTTCACCCAAAACCAGTTATTAATCAATTGCTTGTTGGCAACTGTGGCGTTGTTGGCGACATTAATCGCGTGCGTTATTTTTTGCCTATATCTATTTCCAAACACGCGAACGTTTGGACCCCAGCGACTAATATTCCGATCGTATTTTCGAGCCCTGTCATTCGAAGCTCTAGCCGAAACGTCCCAAGGTGATGCCAATCTTGTTCAAGCAATTGAGCAGGTCGCTTCAGTCCATCCAATACCTGCAGAAAGCGTCAAAATGCTGCAGGCTGCGCGCAACGTCACGGCAGGAATGAACACCGGCGCCGCTTTCTTAAAGGCTCGGATGGCTAATCGGAGTGAAGCAGCAATGCTGGATATGTCACTAAATCAGCGAAGTCTAGCAGGTATGTTTAGCCAATTGGGACGTCATCGTTTGGATCGCTGTTTGGACTGGTATGCAGCATTGGTTCAGCTATCGTTGATTGCGATTATCCTTGCTATGGCCACCCTGGTTGGTCTCATGGCATACTCCGTCTTGGAAGTGCTGGTGTTAATGATTGAACGGTTGACGTAAATATGAAAAGCAACCAATTGCTGAACCGTATGCGACTGACATGCTGCAAGCCCAGCTCCGGTGTATGGGCGTGCAATCAAGTTATGAGGGACAATGATGTGCGGAGCGAGTACGTGAGACAATATGGAAATTGCAGGCGATGTGGTAATGGTGGCACAACGCTGCTTGAGACGATAATAGCCTGCATGCTGCTGACTGCAGCAGCGGCGACCGTGACTGCCCTAAATGCCAGGATGAAACGTGCCTTTCAGGAACGGACCCGCATTCAGCATGTATGGAATGACGTGCGCAACGTCCGTCAGATTATCGGGTCGTGGAACGCCAGCGATGTGACGCAGGATCGCATCGAATCGTTATCGATTTCTGAAGAACTAAAACGCCACTGGCCAGATATTCGTTGGGAATCTCAGGTCGAGGACATCGCCTCGCCGGTCGAGGGCAAACGAGTGTACCTGGGCTTGCGTTGGACACAAGGCAATCAACGCACAGCTCCTCTGGGCTTGACATTTTGGGTGCCGGCTGAAAATCAGGGACGCACACCATGAGGAGGCGCCGCCGAGCCCCAACTGGAACCACGCTGATCGAGATTTGTTCAGTTGTTACCATCGTCGGCATTGTGGCTAGTTGTACCGCAGTCGTGCTGCGCAATGCTTATCAAATTCATAGTCAATCACTGCGAGTGGTAACCAAAATGCGTTCACTCGACTGGTTGCGGGAACGCGTTGTTCGCGACTCAGCCGTGGCTAGTAAGGCACAAGCCAATGGCGGGTTGACCCTGATCGTCGACGACGAAACGCGAATCGAATATCGGCAGCAAGCTCAGCTTATTTGGCGAGAAAAAATTAGTAACGGCAAAGTAATTGCGCGCGATCGCTGGACATTTTTCGAGCCATTGCGTTTTTCAGCCACAATCGAGGATTTTACGCCTTGCGAGCAGGGCTTCGCAGGTCAGCGAATATCCATGACGGTTGTACTGGAACAGTCACCAGTGGTGGCAGATTCGTGGACCTTCCTGGCTCGAGTCGGTATCTGGCGCGGGGAGCTTAACCATGGCGAATAATCTCGTCGGTTTCCGATCTTGCCCAAGCCGCATCGCTTGCCGAAGCCACAATAGTATTTTGCGCTGCCGTGGTGGGGCGTTGATCATGGTTTTGATCGTTCTGATGGTTATTGGGCTGATTGCCAACCAAACGAACCAGCTCTTAGTTGCTTATCAGTCGAGTGATCGACAATCGCGAGTGGCAGAACAATCGCGCGAGCTAATCGAATTAGGAATGATCCGTGCGCGGCAGTCACTGAAGCTGGACTCGTCGTATGTTGGTGAAACGTTCGAGGTAGATGTTTTGGACACTCTGCGCGCTGGTACAGCATCTCCCACAATACTGCACGGAAAGGTCCATATCGAAATAAGGTCGAGCGACGTAGCAAACTCTCTATGGCGAATTACCGCAACTTATCCCGTCGGCCTACCAGGAGAATCGGTTGTTAAGTGGGAGAGCCGGCTGTAAAGTTTCGAGGCACTCCATTTTGAACGAAGCCATTTTGCAGAGGATGGTATCAGCGTTTTTATTTGCGAGTTGAATCGTCGAAGTTGATGATTCGCTTCCAGCATCGTATATCTGAAGGACCGCACCAGACGAGTGGTTGGTTGTTGCCAATTTGGGGGCTTAGCTTGTGGAGTCGGCTTCAACAATCTCCAGCCACTCACGCGGCCAAGTGACGCTGTTCAAGTGGTGAGTAGGAGGACGGCAGTACGCGGATTATACTGGCTGCCAAAACGGTATTTCCCTTTTGAGATTCAGGCATTTCCATGGATGTCGTCGAAGCACTGGTACCTTATCACGCCCACATTACCTTGGCAGTGGTGGCGGTGATTTTAATTGCGTTAGTTTTTGAGTGGATTCAAGCGGATATCTTGTTTCTAACTGCGACCGTTTTTCTGGTGGCCTGTGGCATCATCGAACCGAAGATCGCTTTTTCGGGATTCAGTAGTGATGCAGTTGTCACGGTGGGTGCCTTGTTCGTGGTCGCGGCGGCACTGCGTGAAACGGGCTTACTAGATCATCTAGGCCGCTGGGTCCTTGAAGTTGCTAAAACGGAAACTCAGGCCATGAGGCGATTGTCGTGCGTCGTCGTTCCGTTAAGCGCGTTTCTCAACAATACTCCGATTGTGGCCATGTTCATGCCAATCGTCTTGCAGTGGACACGTCGCAATCGCGTTTCGCCTTCCAAAATGCTTTTGCCCCTATCGTATTTAACGTTGTTGGGCGGAACTTGTACATTGATCGGTACGTCGACCAATATGATTACCTATGATCAGATGATTAAAAGCGGCATGAAGCCACTGGCGATGTTTGAATTGTCGTGGGTCGGAGTTCCTTGTGCAGCAGTCGGCATCATTTACTTGATGACGCTGGGGCGCCGACTGCTGCCTGAGCGTAAGGACCTGTTAGAGCAGCTTGGCGAATCGCGTCGCGAGTACTTGGCGGAAATGGAGGTCCAGCCAGGCTGCCGTTTGATCGGCAAGTCCGTCGAAGCGGCCGGCCTGCGGCATCTGCCTGGATTATTTTTGATCGAAATCCAACGACATGATTTAGTCATCGGGCCTGTGGAACCATCGACCTCCGTTGAGTCGGGTGATCGATTGACGTTTACGGGAGTGGTCAGCAGCATTGTGGAATTGGAAAAGATCCAAGGATTGGTTCCGGCCACTGATTCTTCGTACGACGTTTCGCCACAAGGCCAACGCAAACGTCAGTTATGTGAAGCGGTGATTTCACACACGTCACCCTTAATTGGCAAGACAATTCGCGAAGCCGATTTTCGCGCTACTTACGGAGCCGCTGTCGTCGCAGTACATCGTAGTGGCAGCCGGATTATGAGTAAGGTTGGCGATATCGAACTACATCCTGGTGATACGCTGCTGTTGCAAGTGCGACCTTCCTTCCTCCGGTTACACCGGAATGACTCGGCGTTTGTGTTGATCAGCGATGTGCCCGAATGGCGCCCCTTGCGTTTTGATCGTGCTTGGATCGCCGCTGGGCTGTTTGCGTTGCTGTTAGTGTTGATGACGTTTCTCGATCAAAAGAACACGACGATTCCCATCCCGATTGCGGGTGCACTGATCGCTTCCGCCATGGTTTTTTGCGGCTGCATTTCAGTAAGCGACGCTCGCCAAAGTATCGAATGGCAAGTATTGATTACGATTGGAGCTTCGTTTGGTGTTGGCGCCGCTCTGCAAAGCAGTGGCGCTGCGACCGAGATTGCACAGCGTTTTATTGGGCTGACAGGATCGTTGGGGCACCTAGGTGTACTGGCCGGAATCTACTTGATCGCAGCCATCACCACAGAACTGATTACCAACAACGCAGTCGTCATTTTATTGTTTCCCATTTGCGTCGAAGCCGCCAAACTAAACGGCATGGATGCTCGCCCTCTGATAATCGCGTTAACGATCGCCGCTTCGATGAGCTTTGTTACGCCCATCGGCTATCAGACGAACATGATGGTCTACGGTCCAGGCGGATATAAGTTCAAAGATTACATTCGTATTGGTGCTCCACTTAGTCTGATTGTATTTCCGTTAGCCAGTGGAATTATTTACTTGTGTTGGATGTAGCATTCAAGGAAAGAGGATCGCGTGAATTGCTCGGTGGGAAGAATACCCATGTCATCAAAACTGCTACAGCAAATAGTGAGTAGGCGACTGTGAAAACCCATGGTTGGGCGTCATAGAACAGCCAATCGTGAACCAACTGCCCAACAAAAGTTCCATCTCTTACACTACTACCAGCTTGTCGGCGCAAGTAGTTTTCCAGAGTTGTTAGCGGACAGGTTATCCCAACCAGCGCTTCAATCGCCACAATCATGATCATGGCCAAGTGGATGTTTCGAAACCATCGATTGCGTACCCAGCGCCATTTGCAAACGAAGCCGCACACTATTGCAAGTAAACCAACAACTACGAAAGCCACATACATTCCATGCAACACGACGACAGCATCCGCCAAATAACTCAAGAGATTCATATGTGGCCCTTACTATCTGCGATCGAACTAAATGTTCTATTTCAAAGAGCCAGAGTTACCGGCGTTTATTCCGCACAGATACAGATTTTCAAACCACACCCGTTTTTTCGCTGGTAACATGGGTGCGTATTCACATTAATGTTTTGGCGATGGAGATTCTCAAAGCCCGGAATCTTGGTTACCATGGCTTGGAATAGTTGTTGTACTCAGCCCACATTGTCGCGCTCAGACTTCAATGAATGGCCGAGTCACTCCGTTGTTCACCACATTTTGAGCTTGCGCCAGCTAACTTGGCCAAGCGCTGGTCAGCAACGCGAGGCGTTAATTCGTTCGAAATCTAGAAAGGTAGGGAATGATGAAAAACTTGGCTCGTTGTATGGCAGTTCTTGCAGTTGGGGCACTGATGTTTTCGACCGCAGTCGCTCAAGAGAAGAAGAAAGGTGAAAAGAAGAAAGGTGGTGATCCTGCTAAGACGCTAGTCACCAACTTCATGAAGAACCTGGAGGATGCAGGTCTATCCGCTGAACAGAAGACGAAGATCGAAGAGATGTTTGGCAAAGCGGCCAAAGAAGCAATCGAAAAACGGACTGCCGCCGGTATCAGTAATTCGGTCGCCCAAAAACGAACCAAAGCAACTAAAGAAGCTCGCGAAGCCGGCAAGAAAGGTGCTGACCTTAAGAAGGAAGTTTCCGAAAAACTGGGACTTTCCGAAGATCAGAGCAAAGTGCTTGAAGATACGGATGCAGCCCTAGCCAAGGTCAAAGTCGAAATTGGTAAATTGCTTTCCGAAGAACAACTCGGCAAACTGAAAGACGAACAATTCAAGAATTCGCTCAAAGCCAAAGGTAAAGGCAAGGGAAAGAAAAAGAAGGCTGCCTAGAATCGCATTGGTTTGACATGTAGCGATCGTGAAACATTTTGACCATGACCCTCGTGGCAGGCGAAGCTGCAGATTTGCGCAGGCCACCTGCCCGAGGTGAGTCGATTGCGTCTGCGGTCGCCATGCAAGGATCGTTCCCACGGTAAGGATTTGATCGGGCCTCAATGGGACTATTGTTTCGATGGACAGGCCAGTGTTTGATAGATAGGCCAGTGTTTGATAGATAGGCCAGTGTTTTGACGGAAGCGGATACTATGTCGGACGCACGACCACTGAAGAGCCTGGATGAGTGGGAAGATTTTGTCGGCCAGGTGTATTCCGCACCTCTCAAGACCAAAGATCAGTTTCGCAATTACGACGATCCCGCTCGGGAAACCGTGCGAGACTTTTATCGCTTGAACCATCAATACCAAACGCTCGATTTTGCACAGCGAAAGCGTTCCGAGTTTCTAAGTTTGAATCGTAAGGAGCTCTCTGTTTGGGATGCATGCGAATTCTTGAATACGTTGGTCGACGACTCGGACCCGGATACAGATCTAACTCAATTGCAGCATTTGCTGCAAACGTCTGAAGCTATCCGAGCTGACGGCCATCCAGATTGGTTCGTGCTTGCCGGGTTTGTTCACGATTTAGGCAAGGTGCTATGTTTGTTCGGCGAGCCGCAGTGGGCCGTTGTTGGAGATACCTTTCCACTAGGCTGTCGCTTTTCCGACAAGATTGTCTACCCTGAGTACTTTGAGGCTAATCCAGATAGTAATGTGGCGGAATACCAGTCGCTCTATGGCATTTACTCGCCTCACTGCGGATTACGCAATGTGATTTTATCCTGGGGGCATGATGAATATATTTTTCATGTCATGCGAGACTTCCTGCCGGAACCGGCTTTATACATGTTGCGGTATCATTCGTTTTATGCTCAACACCGAGAAAATGCATACGCACATTTGATGGACGATCACGATCTGGAGATGTTCGAATGGGTCAAAAAATTCAATCCTTATGACTTGTATTCCAAGCAACCGTCACCACCAAACGTCGAACAACTTAGGCCCTACTACAACGACTTATTTCAGCGCTACTTACCTGAGAAACTGCGGTTGTAGACTGCGTGAGTGTTTTCTAATCGCGGCCCAGCGTTTATCGTATTCGTATGGTTAAGAGATTCAAATCTGTGCAGTTATGTTTGCGTTCACGCTGATTTCGAGCTGGATCTGTGAGTCGACAGAGTAACTTGCGGGATCATCGTCTGGACTTATTATGGCAGTCCACATTTTCTGCCTGAGATCTTGCTTGAGGATCGTAGGTGTCGCGAGATGCGTTAGAATTTGCTGCAATTCGGCAGGCTTGTCGATAGCGGTAGGACGTTATCATGGCTACTTTGCTCAAGCGAAATAGCAAATCTGTAAATTGAGCGATAAATGAACAAGCACAGCGATTTGGAAAAGAGATTCCTCGAAATCGAAGCCAAGGTTGCGGCGGGTCAGAGGTTGAACCAAGAAGATGGACTGGTCTTATACGATCCACAAGTTCCACTGCAGCGAATTGGCGAACTGGCAAATTCCGTGCGACAGCGAATTCACGGTTCGGTCGCTTACTACAACATCAACACCCATCTCAATCCCACAAATGTCTGTGTCTATCGATGTCAGTTTTGTGCATTTCGATCCGACCTGCGCGATCCCAAAGGTTACGCCATGTCGGAAGACCAAATACTTGCTCGCGGCCAGGAGGCCACGGATAACGGCTGTACGGAAATGCACATCGTGGGGGGCCTACATCATAAGCTCCCGTATGAATGGTACCGAGGCATTATTGAGTCATTGCATGCCAATTTCACGCGATTACACCTAAAGGCATGGACACCCGTCGAGATCAACTGGTTTGAATTCTTGACCAAGCGATCGACACGCGAGATCCTATTGGATCTGCAACAAGTAGGCCTTGGCAGCCTCCCAGGCGGTGGTGCTGAAATCTTTCACCCCGAAGTTCGCGACCAAATCTGCGAACACAAAGCCAATTCTCACAAGTGGTTCGAGGTGCATCGCGAAGCTCATGCGATTGGGTTGCGCAGCAATTGCACGATGCTCTACGGGCATATTGAACAAGCCTATCATCGCATTGATCACCTCTTGCGGCTGAGAGAACTCCAAGATGTGACAGGAGGATTTCAGACCTTTATTCCACTGGCTTTTCATCCCGACAACACTAAACTGAATCACCTGCGCAAACCTTCGGCGCTGATGGATTTGCGGACGATTGCCGTCAGTCGACTGATGCTCGACAACATTCGCCACATCAAAGCCTATTGGATCATGTTGGGCATTGAAACGGCCCAGATTGCCCTTAATTATGGCGCGGATGATATCGACGGAACGGTTCGCCATGAATTGATCTACCACGATGCTGGCGCGACTACACCAGAACTGCTGACCGTTCAACGCATACGCGAGTTGATCGAAGAGTCGGGGCACCAACCGATCGAACGTGACACGTTGTATCGCCGCGTCCATCGCGACCCTGATAACTTTGCCACCTGGTCCATCGGAACCCCAGTTGCATCGGTTGTCGCATAAGCCTTCCCGCTAGAATTCAACACGCTCCGCCTCGCTGTAGAAATTCATTATCGCTGCGATTGGTTTATCCACTTTGCGTGTTTAATTGGAATCGGCTTCGAGATTGAAATCGCCCCTGGAATTAGGAGACTTAAAACTGTGGATACCGCTCCCATGGACGTTACGCCGGAAGTCGATTTTATGAACATTGATCGAACCGATTTTCGATCGATGACTCGACCGCAACAAATTCGTCACTTGGAAGTTGAAGGCTATGTTGTTTTTCCGGAGATACTCAAACCGGAATTGATCGCCAAAGTCAAACACGAGCTGGCTGAGGCCGAAATGCTGCATACCAGCTATAGCGTCAATCAGACTCGTTCAGTCCAACAACCTCAGTGGCTTAGCCGTACTGTGGCTGAGCTGATCGGCTATCCGCCGATGATCGACTTCTTGCAGCACTTGATGGGACCGGACATCATCTTTACGAGAGGTTTTTTTCAACGCACTCAACCAGGATCGCCAGGTATCTCGATGCATACCGACGGCCAGCCGCATGGATCGAATCTGTTTGGTTACGAAGGAACCTGCCCACGGCTACTTAGAGTGTTGTATTATCTCGACTCGTTAAGTGAAGTACGAGCTCCGTTCCGGTTGATCCCCAGATCGCATCTGTCATTCCATGCCGACGCCAGCCCTTACATCCGTTATAAGGGTCATCCAGAAGAAATCACGCTGATCGTGCCGGCGGGTTCCGCTGTCTTAATCCCATCGTTGTTGCTGCATGGCAGCCACCCCAACCGTTCAGCGCAGCCTCGTGAGTTATTGCAGTTTGGATACCGACCCGCATGGGCTGGACCGATCCAGCCGGTCGACGAATGGGATGAGCAATTGGTAGCGCAGGCTCCTGAGAGTGCCAAGCCATTTCTCAAGAGCCTCAATACGACCGGTGCACAGTGGGAACAGCAACACAAACCCGATGGCATGCGCAGCGTCGCGCCAGGTATCAACCCCAGCCGTTGGGAGCGGTAAATTAGTCACTAGTGCTCTGTTGCAACTAAGTGTTCGGGTTTTCGAAAATGGGAAACCGCCTGGACCATCAACGAATCTCCAGTAAACAGCGGACGGCCTGCGCAGGTTCCGCTATAAACAAAGTGCCATTTAACTTGCGATGTACCGCTAAAGATAATAACGGAGGTGCGCAAGTACTCCGCTGTCTCGCCCGACTTGGTCGCCATCAGTTCGGGCAAGCTAGTTGATGTTCTCTGTAAGAGTGAATATTTCCAGGACGACCAAGTACTTTGCATTGAGCAACCAACGTACAGTTGTACCTTTCGGTGACTTGGGCAGTACCTCTTTCGCAAGGAAGTCATCTAGATTTGCGAAAGGCTGGTGAGCTAACAATCGATTCGAGCATATCAAAAGAACTCTCTTTCCTTGGGTTCCGTCCCGTCTCAGATCCAGAATCCGACTATAGCTGTCAGACAGGATGCCTCTTTCCACTTGCCCATTGGCTTGAGCTGTGGCCACTGTAAGTCCTTTAAGGAAAGGGGGAGTGGTTTGGATTAAATCCTTCGCAATTCCAGGCGGGAAATAGATACCTCCGGTCGCTGAAATATCGCTGTGATCAAGCAACAGGTCGAACGATTGTCCCTGAATCTTGTCGAGTAGCGATTGTTTTATGATGGAAGTTTCTTCCAGCGTCGCATGATGCCATATTCTTGATGAAATTTGGCCATAGATGTTCTCTGACTGAAAAAATGCGTTGATCAGCAAGCACACCATTAACAAAGCTGACAACATTACACGTCGAGAAGTCGATTCAAAGTGCCATAAGAGGGCGTGTAGAATTAGAGGGAGCCACCCGAACCAATACCAACCCAACGAAGAGCCTGCGCTGATGATGAGCAACCAACAAAACAAAAAAGAAGCCATCAACGCAAACGCGTTTCTCACTCGCAAGAACAACGTCGCAATTGCGATTACGAGCAGACCAGCGGGGGCCACACCCCATTGGCATAAACCGCCAGAAAACACACCGTCCCAAGCCCATACGTCATTGCTCAGAACCAGTTTTGCTGTGTACCATTGCCATGCACTGGCACTTTGTAATTGTGTGAGCTGACCAGCGAATACCATTGGCGTTAACAACATCGCGGGCGACGCGGCCAAAAGACCAAGCCCACAAGCAATCGCGTTCATCGCAGTTCTGCGCCAAAAGTCCCGATCACCGAGCCGGGAGATGGAACTTGGCAAATTCATGCAAATTGCAAATACCAAAACAGGGGCAGTTGTTAACTTGATCCCGACTCCCATTGCAATGACAAACCATCCTAAAAACGCCAGTCTAGACGTGCCATTATTGGCAGCTTCCGCCGAATTGAAACGAGATCGGTTTAGCAACAATAGTCCGTGGAACGCGGTGGCAACAGAAAAAACTTCAGGACCTGTGACTTTGCCACTCCACCAAGCCATCGGCATGCTAATCCAGAGGAGTACAAGCAACCACTTCCAAGTTTGACTTATCCTGTTCTCATATAGAATGATCCCTAAGGGGATGCTGATCCATGCTATATAAGCCCATCCGCGCATGGCAA
>CAZVBC010000195.1:0-12986 GCA_964625155.1 uncultured Pirellulaceae bacterium | reverse complement strand
TTTTTTAAGATTTTTTCTTGCGAAAGTGAGATCCTTGAGTTGATTGGAGTGATCAATATCCCTCGTCTGCCGCCAAAGCGAATGGTTCCAACGCCTAAGATGTTCAATATTGTACTAGCATTGGTTCCTCATGAGGAAATGTATAACGATTACGAACGCAAGTTCCGATTTTCAGGTGGTTATTATCCGCCGCGAGACCAGCCAACATATCGTGGTTTTAAAGTCCAGCGATTGGATGTGACCGACAATCCTCTGCGGCAGATTGGAGAAGACGAAAAAGGATGGGTTGACCTAACCGATCGGCTTCATCAGAACAAAATCATGTTAGGACAAATATGGAAGGGAGCGGTTCCGCCAGATCAACAGCGCCCTTGGATCAATTATCCGGGGCTGGATCCTCGTATTTACGGCCAATATCGATTGCCCGATTTCGCAGACCCGTTAGCCCTTGATCCGTATTTGGTAGTAGTGAATCCACCAGTTTTGGTTCGAGATTTCCGTCATCTGACCAAACATCCCGACATTCCTTGGAGTTGGGTGGCGATGAAGCGTCGCTATGAAGAGGACTTAGTAGATTTCGTCGAAAAAGCTGCCGATGCTGAAGCGATCCCTGCCAATCCGGCTGCAAGCATGGGTATGTCAGGAATGGACGGAGGCATGGGTATGGGAATGCCGGGAATGGATGGAGGTATGGGGATGGGCATGCCAGGTATGGACGGAGGCATGGGTATGGGAATGCCAGGTATGGATGGAGGCATGGGCATGGGCATGCCAGGTATGGATGGAGGTATGGGGATGGGCGGTATGGATATGGGAATGTCGGGAATGGGAGCGATGGGTTATGTGGCAACAGGTGCTGGAAATATCGTCCCGAAACACAAAATGATTCGGTTTTACGATCCACTTGACGGGAACGATATCGGACGAGTTTATCGTTATCGAGTGGCAGTAATCATGGATGATCCGAACTATCCCGATCGTGATCCTTTTTTCCCAGAACGGGACCTGCCCGGGCCGCAACCTACCGATTTGATGGACCATGTTATTCGCCGAGTGTCAGCAAAGAAGTTTGAGGATGACAGAATAATCAAAGCTGACGACGCGAAGTTCAAAGCTTTATCGCTAAAGGACAAGCAGAAGTTCAAACGTGTTAAGCGCACGCGGCTGACCTCTCCTTGGAGCGAACCAAGCGATCTTTTCCGCGTTGACCGTCCGGCTGAGGTTTTGGTTGGCGAGGTCCAGAATTCTCGACCGACTACAATCGCAACCCCCAAGGGTCCTGTGCAGATATTGAAAGAGCCCAAGGTAAAAGTCGTTGTTAACACGCTCAGCGCACAGGGGTCAACACAAGGAGCAGTTGTACCGCTTGTTACTGACCGTTTTGTTGGACGTGGAGCGGTTTTGAACGGCGATAAAAAAGAAGTGGAAGTGATTAATCCGCTGACCAAAGTGGTCAAACTGTTTAAGTCTCCTGCCAAGGGTGGCTCGGTACCGGTAAGATCGAATACAACGATTGCGGACATCCGCGGTGCCGAACCGTTATTGAACAGCTCTGGCGATGATCCATTAGCGGATATGGGAGAAGTTTTGATGGTAACGGGTTCGGGGAATGTGATCGTGAACAATGAATGGGATGATCAGTTTCAATATCGAATGTATACGTTTGCTGATGAAAAAGAAGCTGCGAAGCGCGCTGCCTCGGGCGCAGGGGCAGGTATGCCTGGAATGGATGGAGCGATGGGCATGCCCGGTTCGTAATCAATTGTGCTCGAAGCAATTTCTGCGATGGTGCATATAACCCTCCGGTCAATTCTGCTGGAGGGTTTTTTTATTGCATCGTTCCCGGACATGTTCTGCGAGGTCAATCAAATCCTCGACCGAAAGTTGCTCGGCACGAACGCCGGCGTCCAAGTTCAATTCTTGAAGCACAGTATCCACATCGGACTTTGACAATTGTTCTTGGGTTGCACTAACTAAAGCGCTGCGTAGGAACTTGCGACGATGAATGAAGATACCTCGCATTAATTCGTGGAAAAAACCAGTGTCCGAAATTCGATCTCGTAAAATTCGAGTTGGTCGAATATCAATGATGGCAGATTCGACGTTGGGGCGTGGCCAGAATACCGAAGCCGGCATAACCCGGACAATTTCTGCTCGAGACTGGCATTGCACCCAGATGCTCAGTGCGCTGTAGTCTTTCGTGCGTGGTTTGGCGATGATACGTTCGGCCAGTTCTTTTTGGATGGTCGCGACGATTCGAGAGGGCCACGGGTCGCTAGCAAGTAGATTAGAAATGATCGGAGTGGCGACGTTATAGGGCAGGTTCGCAACCAATTTTAATCGTGCGCCAGGAATTTCCGCCATGTGCTGACGAAGCGTTTCCAAAACGTGCTCGTCGATTCGATTCTTATTTTGCAACGCGTCTTGGTTTAGCAGAATGACATTGTTATGCCGAGCCAATTCTTGCTGTGCAAGGGGCGCGAGGAAGTGATCGATTTCGACTGTAACAACAAATCCAGCTTGTGCGGCCAGGATTGTAGTAAGCGAGCCAGTTCCCGTTCCAATTTCTAATACCACGTCTCGTTTTGAAAGCTGTGCTTGCTTGGCAATCAACTCGACAAGGTTCAAGTCGATCAAAAAATTCTGTCCAAAACGTGTTCTTGGTTTGACGCCTGCGGCAGCAAATCGTTTGTGCAGATAAGAAAGGGTCTGTCGTTCTGACATTAGGAATTCCTTGTGAGGTTCAAGCGAGCGGCTGCGCGGAGGTAGCGGGTTGCCCGCAGAGCATTTGCTGCTCAACGTACTTTGCCAGTAGATCGGTCTCAATGTTCACTTGGTCGTTCACGCGGAGGTTACCCAAGGTCGTTACAGCGAGAGTATGTGGAATCAGCGCCACG
The DNA here is from genome assembly GCA_964625155.1 of uncultured Pirellulaceae bacterium. Taxonomy (GTDB): domain Bacteria; phylum Planctomycetota; class Planctomycetia; order Pirellulales; family Pirellulaceae; genus Aureliella. The sequence continues at coordinate 10,089 of CAZVBC010000195.1, read as the reverse complement.
GTAAATGAATCGCCCTCGACATCAACCAACGTTAGGCTGACTCCATCCATAGTAATACAGCCTTTCGAGGCCATTTGGCGTATCAGTCGCATTGGGACTCGTATTCTCATGCGACACCATCCATCTACAGTATCAAGGGACATTAGTTGTCCTACACCATCGATGTGCCCTGTAACCAAGTGTCCACCGATTCGCTGACCCAGGCAAAGCGAACGTTCGCAATTTACGAAATCGTCGATCGATCGTATGCCAATATTGGTACGGGAAAGCGTTTCCTGGCCCGCTTGGAAAGCCATAGACTGTGGATCCAGTGCCACAACCGTCAAACAACAGCCATTGATGGCAATGCTATCGCCAAGACGCACATCGTCGAATTCAGGTGGACGGGAAACGACTAGGCGGATGCCACCAGGTTCATGGAGTATTTCTAGGATCTGAGTTTTACTTTCGACCAAGCCAGTAAACATGGGTCAATCCCCAAATATGCAAACAAATGCTCTGCAAGGTATTCGGTAGCCGCCTTGCCAACTATCATCCGCCCAGTACCTTATGCTTCCAACCCCAAATCATGATCGATAATGACAGAAAGAGAGCAATTTATGAGTATTATTCAATCCGTGCATGGACGACAAATTCTCGATAGTCGCGGAAATCCTACCGTTGAAGTAGAAATTGAACTCATGGATGGTTCCGTCGGGCAGGCTGCGGTTCCCAGTGGAGCCAGCACTGGCGCCCATGAAGCCTGGGAACTGCGAGACGGTGACAAATCCGTATTCCTGGGCAAAGGGGTTCTCAAGGCTGTTGAAAATGTGAACGGTCCGATCGCCGATGCATTAATTGGATTGGATGCAATCCAGCAGCGCGAAATCGACAAAGTCATGTGTGAGTTGGATGGTACGGCTAACAAGAGCAGCCTCGGAGCCAATGCGATCCTGGGTGCCTCCTTGGCCGTGGCCCGGGCAGCAGCGGTTTGCTGCCAATTGCCGCTGTATCGATATCTGGGAGGTGCGGGTGCTCATATCTTGCCTGCTCCGATGATGAACATTGTTAATGGAGGGCAGCACGCTGATAATTCAGTGGATGTGCAAGAGTTTATGGTCATGCCCCTGGGATTCGATCGATTCAGCGATGCATTGCGAGCGGGTACCGAGATCTTTCATAATCTAAAAAAGGTGCTTAACGAGCGAAAGTTGAATACGGCGGTAGGTGACGAAGGCGGATTCGCTCCTGATTTGGGTAGCAATCAAGAAGCGCTCGACTTAATCATGGAAGCTATCGGGCGGGCGGGATACGAGGCTGGCAAGCAGATTTGGATTGCCTTAGATGTAGCGGCCACTGAGTTCTATAACACGCAATCGCGAACCTATACGATTGATGGCAAGCAACTTACTGGTCCACAAATGGTTGATTTTCTTGCGAATTGGGTCGCCCAATATCCCATCTGTTCGATCGAAGACGGTTGCTCCGAAGACGATTGGGAAAGCTGGAAACTATTGACCGAGAAAGTCGGAGACAAAGTTCAGTTAGTTGGAGACGACTTGTTTGTGACGAACGTCGAGCGACTGCAACGTGGCATTGATTCGGGGATCGCCAACAGCATCTTGATTAAGGTCAATCAAATCGGGTCGCTATCGGAAACGATCGATGCCATTCAACTTGCATCACGTAATGGTTACTCGTCGATTTCAAGCCACCGCAGCGGGGAAACCGAGGATTCGACTATTGCTGATTTAGCTGTCGGATTATCGACTGGCCAAATCAAGACCGGCTCGGCGTCGCGCAGCGACCGCATGGCTAAGTACAACCAGTTGCTACGGATCGAAGAAGAGCTTGGCGATACAGCCGTATACGGTGGAAGACTGTTTCGTCGTAGACGATAGCTGTGATTCGTATTTAGGTGCACAGCGCATATTGGAGCCCAAAGGCAGTACTCCAAAGAAAGGTTTGTTGTCTGAGCAATCATTGACTCGTTGGTAAGGCGAGTCAATTGGAGGCACAATGCGATTGTTTGAAGGAACGCCATTTGACATTCCTCCCAAGTGTGACGCTTGTGGTCAACTTGAATCGGAATGTACATGCGACCCGAAAATTAAGTCGAGAGTCGCACCGGAAAAACAAACTGCTCGATTGCGCATAGAAAAGCGTAAAGGTGGAAGGGTGGTCACGGTGGTCAGCGGCCTACTGGCCTCGGCTAATGATTTTGCTGACCTGTTGTCAAAACTGAAAAAGCATTGTGGGGCCGGCGGTTCGTTCAACGGCGACGTACTCGAAGTGCAGGGCGATCACCTCCAGCGTGTTGAGCGACTTCTTGTGGACATGGGATATCGCGTCCACTCACGCTAAGTTGTCGAGCCTCTTGATTTGTAAACTTCTTGTTATCTTTCAGGGCTTTGAGTCTGGACTCGGATGACGGCCTTCATTATCATTCCATTGTGAAATTGTTAATATTTCACAACTCTTCAGTCATTATGAAATCTCGGTAATGCTTTTCTGCTGTCTATGTATTTTTGCGGAGAATTGGTCATGCAAGTAAGAAATCGACGATTAGGTTTTACGTTGGTTGAGCTATTAGTTGTGATTGCCATTATTGGAGTATTGGTCGGATTGCTGTTACCCGCAGTCCAATCGGCCCGTGAGGCAGCTCGCAGAATGCAGTGTTCCAATAATTTAAAGCAATGGGGATTGGCAATTCACAACTACCACGATGTTTACAAATCAATCCCCGCGCGACGGAGTGGTACGGATGGTGTGATCGCCAGCGATCCGGCTCGTATCGCGGCCAATTACTATCGAAAGAGCGCGTTCATTGCGCTCTTGTCTTTTATTGAACAAACTAACCTTTCCAACATGGTTGACGCAGGAGGGACCTCACCGAACGGCGCCATTCGATTTCCTCCGGGCGGACCGGCAGCATGGTATGGTGGAACACTTGGGACGACTAATTTTGTCCCTTGGGGAACTCAAATTCCGACCGTTCTTTGCCCATCCGATAATCCGGTCATAGGGGGCGTTCATGCGAAAAATAGCTACGCCTTCAGTCTTGGTGACACCATGATCAACCACAACTCAAACACCGTCGTTATGCGTGGCGCGTTTGGATCACCGCAGAACTACAAGAAATTTGGAAGTCTAACTGATGGAACTAGTAACACGATTGCCGTAAGCGAGCGTGTTTGGAGTGGGAACTTCGGCTTGCGTGCGAATGCAACAAACCTAGTGCGGCAAGGAACTGCGGTGCTAGCGACTGTCAACACCTTTCCTGGCGCATGTCTGTCCACTGCAGTGGGACAGTTCTACGCTCCTACGATTCAAGTTAAAGGGAGATTCGGTGCACTGTGGTCTGATGGACAGGCCGAGCGAGTGGGTTTCACGACTATACTCGGACCGAACAAACCGTCATGTGTAAATGATGCCAATGTCAATGCGGACTCGAACGGAGGAATCCTAAATCCCAGCAGCTATCACACGGGCGGAGTCAACGCAACATTTATGGATGGCTCGGTTCGGTTCGTATCGGATTCAATCGATACGGGGAATACCACGGCTCGTCCGGTGACTTCTGGTCCAAGTCCTTACGGTGCATGGGGAGCACTTGGATCGATCGACGGTGGCGAAGTCAATTCCTATACCGAGTAGGCTTCTTCCAGCTTCTACTTGTTCTCTTACGGCCTCTGTCTACAGCCGATCGTAGATAGAGGCTTTCTCGAGCAATTTTCATATAGTGATGTTCTATGGAAAAGGTTTTTAGAATTTGTTTTTCAACACTACTTCCGGTGTTGCTTGGTAATATTTTGGGTTGCAACAATGCTGAGGACGGTCGCCTGCCAACAGCAAAAGTCACAGTGACGGTAAACTACAAAGGAAAGCCCGTAGAAAATGCGGTCGTTGCCTTTACAAGTACGTCCACCGGAGCCGCTGGGAAGGAAGCAGCGCCTCCTCCTCCAGCTTTTGGCCGTACGAATGAACAAGGAAAGGCGGAGCTGATGACTTACGAAACTGGCGACGGTGCGGTGCTGGGTAGTCACCAAGTTTCGATCGCAAAGGACGAGTTCACTAATCAAAAGGTCGAAGCGTCTCAAGACAGTGCAGATTATGCGCCTGCGCCAGGTGCGTCGCCACTTCCAAAAGTAAAGAGCATGCTGCCCCCAAAATACTCATTGCCCGGAATGTCAGGCTTGCAAGCGGAAGTCAAAAGCGGAAATACCAACGAATTCACTTTTGATTTAAAAGACTAGCCGGCACTCCTTGATTAGCTTGATTTGCGATAACCCATCCAAGCTGACGCCAGGTACAAGATGCCTGGCGCTAACCATAAGAGAAATGCCGGACCCAACCAGCGACCGCTACTTAAGTACTCGACCAAATACATCATTCCGATAGCAGCCAGGACTAGAAGTCCGCCGATACTCGGACTCTTCCAGCCTACCAAGTAACCGCCGAATACGATTGCCCAGCAGGCAAAAATTAGTTGCACCCGCAGTGGTTCTTGTAGCAATTTTGGTGCGGGCTCTTGTCCAAACAAGAACGCGGTGAACAACACAAACAAGGCAATAGTACCCAGTCTAGCTGTCCAGCCAACGACTGTTGCTGGTAATGAATATTGGGGCATATACATTTCAGGCTCCTTGTAGGGCAATAATTTAGTCTAGCTAGTGCTCTGTCACAGCTAAGAACTAGGATTCGCAGAAACGGGAGAGCTTGGTTTCGACCGAGCCGCTCTCACTTGGCTCAGCCGGAGCTTTGTTCTCCCGATCCCCAAAATTAAGCTGCGACAAATCACTAGAGTCGTGGGAATCATCATGCCTGTGATTATCACTGACGAACAACGTCGTCGATGGTGATTTAGCGAGGCTGCCGATGAGGTAAAGACTGTTGCAAATGGTGTTCCATTGAACCGCGGCCGTTTTCCATCGGCACCGGTACCATTTTATATAGGCGGTCTGACGAGCCCCTTTGAGCCACTTGGTTTGTGGCTTGTTATTGTGCTTAGGGCTTTTTGTTCCAGCTTCGATGTGCAACTGTGATTGCTGCCGTGATCGTCCAGTCGATCATATCCATGTGTCTTCACATGGTTGTCGATATGGCCCTTGAGCCAAGCGCAGCAGATGTATTTCGAGACTGCGGCGGATTGCAGTGTACTGCCTGCACACGTGTGGGTTAGAGGCTTTCCTTACGCATCGTGGTGGATACCTGCATCGTACTGTTGAACGTAAACATCGGGTTTGGGATCCAGCTTACATCTGCGGACTGTACCGAAACTGTAACGGTTACGGGAGTACCAGAGGCGGTCGTTGCGAGGGTGCTTGGACTTACCGTGATGCTTGCACCATTCACGGTTGCACTTTCCAGTTCACCTTGCACTGCTGAAATTACCGATTCCGCCGTGGCATTGGGTAGTACTGCCTTGCGAGCGCCTTCGCGCGAAGCATTGACGAGTACTTGTTTGACCATCACCATACGTCCCAACTCCATCATGCCAATAGTTAGCATGATCATTAGGGGCGCAATTAATGCGAACTCTACTGCAGCCGCACCAGTTTGCGATTTTTTATCTCGCCGTACTGCACTACGCCGCAGGTTCTTATGTTTCTGTTCTCGAATCATTGTATTTCTCTGCGAATTATCTAGACCTAGAATTGCCAAATGATCGAGCTTGAGTCTCACCCCGCCGCATCGAGTGCAAACGAGGTGAGACTCGAAAGCTAGCGAGCAAGAATGACTGGGCTATAAACGTAATCACTGGTTGATGTGCCTGTGGTTACCGTCCCGTTGCGTGCGATGACTGGGGCTGGTTGAATAATCACCCGCTTCTGAGACATCGCGCCCGTCAATTTGACATCCAAGATGCGGACGCCCACCCATTTCACTATGGTGTAGTTGGCGTTGTTACCGTTGCCACTAACGCTGGAGAAGATAGGAATGATCCTGGTCTTGCCAATGATGCTGGCTAGTTCATCTTTCACACCAGCGCTGATGCCGGTGTCGCCATTAAGGGTCATGGATCCTGCGGCATTGAATTTCAATTCCTTGCCCAAAGCTGTGATGTCGGCGGCAGAGATACCGGAGAGAATTTGGCGTGCAATATCGGCAGTACTGTTGTTGGCACCACCAATATCCACGGTACCACGATTTCCAGGAGAACCTGTTCCTTGCGGATAAAGATTGACTTCACGAACTCCATCGGAACCAGAGGTCACAGCCCCTGTTGCCTGGTTGAAAGAATAACTATCAGTAGAGCTGGTGATAGCATCCCACGTTTGTTTATCTAAGGCAAAGGGTAACACGTTCAACGTATCCGCAGCAGTCGGTGGAGTTTCAAAGCCGCTAATCCTGCGAGCCATCACAGCAGTCGCGCTGGCGTCCATAGTCTGCCCTGGGTTGCCGAATATCTTGCCAAAAAAGTAAGGGACCTCGCCATTAATCGAGCTGTTTCGGCGCACGGCTACTTGGACTGCAAAATACGGAAAACTATTGTTGGAGCTGATTGCGGTGGAAGGCGAAAGGTCAGCTAGATAGCCGATGTTTATGTCTTGGGCACCTGTTGCTTGTAACAACTGGGGTGCAGCGTTGCACACCGCGTTGCTGGCAGCGGTCGTGCTGCACACCGACTGTACGTCAGTTGTTGCGTTCTCCAGCGCGACACCTTCGACCAATTTCTCGTACAAACGCCAGGCACCGGCCATGGCTGACGCATCAGCAGTCCTCCGCATTTCCGCTTTTGTTGCCGCTAAGAAACCCGAGTCGATACTGAAGGCGAGAAACGAAAACAGAACGAACAACAAGGCAACTGCCAAAATCAGGGCAGATCCGCGTCGTGCTTGCCCTGCCTTTCTGTTCATTTTTTTCTTTTTGAGCCAGTTTATATTCATGATGTTACTCGTCGGTGTTCAATGGGTGCAGGTTTTCTCAGAATTCGGTCGGGCTGAATTTCAGCCGACCAAGTGATCATCCAACTTGGTTGATTCGGCAATGCGAATCAGTGCTGAGCATCGAGATTGACCTCCGATTCGACGATATCGCCGGTGGACATAAAGTAGCGCACCTTAGCCAACCGAAGGTATCCGACTCGATTTCCCGCGTAGATCACACCCGAGTTTTGGGCAGAATGTTCGGGATTGTAATTCTCGAGAGTTCCCGAGGATTGTAAGTGCACGAAGCTCTGTGGACCGCCAAAGGCGCCCCACGACTGACTCTGGCCGGCAACGATCCCAAAATGTAACCACTGCTCCGATTGGATCAACACTTGAGTCCAAGTAATCCGTTCCGACGGCACATATAGCCGTTGGCCAGCGAGTGAACGTTGAGCATTCAGACAACTGTCACCGTTGAGAGCTTTGACTTGAATTCCACCAGTCGAGTATGCTGGATCCGATCCATGATTCATATCGAGTTGGAAATAGAGACTGGACGCTTCACCCAACGGCATCAGCGTAGTAGTGATCTGAGGCGCATCCAGTTGTTGGTCGGGTTGCTCGACCAACAGTTCCCAGTCCTCTTCGACCCGTAGTATTGTCGCTTGCCCAAAACATACGCTGGACGCACTGGCCAAGCATAAACCAAACATCGCCATCCGCAGACTCATCATACTCATGGACCTGGCTCCCTGTTGCAAAAGTGAACTGTCGATCACGACTGGGCTCTTTTTGCATGATGCAGTAACTTCTCATGTCGCTTGCTGGCAAGCGTGCGCGGAAGCCGATGCTGCAGCACGTCAATGCACACAGGTCCCCGTTCGGCGGCTTGGCGATCCGAGGATCCAACTGAACCGGAAAGACTCCGTTGCTCGCTCCACAGGACGACAGGGTACAGGTTGTCGTGATTGGTTTGAGCGACGCGAATTGTCTTGAATACCAGTCCACTGAATCTCGGACCCATAGCTTTGCGTCCTGACCTTTCGATCAGTTTGCCATTTCGCGGAGAAATGCCGGGAATCCGATATGCCACGTCCAGGAGAAACTCCGAACGCTATTTCAAACCTATCTCAAATTCGGAATGGAGGTCGCAGTTTTTTCGAGAATTTCCAGAAATATTACTTGCGTGCGCACGTTGAAAAAAAGCAACACGTTGCTCTCATCAATCAGATTCAGGGAGCACGCAAAGGCGAGCAAACTGCCGCATAATGAGCTTGCAACAGCTTACGGACTGCCGCGTGGCGAGGTTGCTGGGCTTGCGTAAATGCGATCTGCAGTTGCTGACGATCGTTTCCGCGATTGGTTAGAGTGTGCGGCATTGGCAGATCTTTAGTCCAGGCGTCCACATCCAACCCGGTGGGCCCATCCATTACCAGGATCAATCCCTCTGGGTTTTTGGTATGCAGAGTCAACCAAGGATCGTCGTGGCCTGGTAAATGAAATTTGGCAATCGCTCGTTCATCCCAGCGCCAGGAACCTTCTTTAGCCGTTTGGTGCACCGACTGCACTAACACTGACACAGTTTCTGCTGGCCACAGAATTTCGCGCCCTGCTGGAAAGCCTTTGCGCAGAACATGCCACCGCTGACCAAGTACTTTCCATGGCATCGCTTTCGCCGAATCGTTCCCAGCAGCACTACCGTCCGACGTCTGGCCTACGAACTCTGCCATAGCCTTATTCAGCCACTCCCAAAATCCAGGCTGGTCGATTTCAGCGAGGGTATGAGGTTGCAATTCCAATTCCAGCCAAGCTCCTGCAGCTCGGGCTTTGACTCGCGGTTGATTGCCGTGGACCTCCATGTTTTCCATTTGATTAAGCGTCGGCAATTGAACCACCGACATTAATTGACTCTTGATAAACGAGCGACGTGGGACTCGGAATTTCAGCTTCAATAGCCAAGTCTCGCCAGTGATTGCATGTAAGAACCAACCTCGGCTCTTTACCGGTCCAGTCACTTCAACGATCGAGCTATGTTCCCAGGCCACTGGCGCAAAACCGCCAAAATCCTCGATGGCTTTGACAATTCTGATCAAGATTTGGCGATCCCAGCGGACGGCTTCGCCTTTGCGATCGACACTGTCTTGTGTATGCCACTGCCTGCCATTGGATTGCCAGGGCAACAGGACATCGCTCCCAATGCGTTCTAGCTCGACATCGCCTGCTTGCGGTGCCATTGCCGCCTGCAGATCGTATCGTTTGCGATCAACGCGCTGAGATGCAGCCAAGACGCTGGCCAATGCTTCGCCGGTATAGCTACGCAGTTGTTGAATAGGTGGTTCCTGTTTCTTGGCCTTGCGTTTATCCGGTCGCTGCTCGTTATCAACCGTCGATTGTACTTTGAGCGCGTGCTGGACGATTTGTTCTGGAGTTCCGACAGCGACAAGCTGACCACCGTTCCATCCAGCTTCGGGCCCAAGATCGATAACCCAATCCGCTGATTTGATAACTTCCAGATTGTGCTCTATGACAATAACCGTGTTGCCTAAATCGACCAAACGCTGCAGGACCTCAAGCAACTTGGAAACGTCCGAGAAATGGAGTCCCGTGGTTGGTTCATCTAGCAAGTACATTGTTCGACCTGTGTCGGGTCGCGACAGTTCAGCCGCCAACTTCACGCGTTGAGCTTCACCACCTGACAATGTAGTTGCTGGTTGGCCCAGTGCTACGTAATCGAGCCCGACATCGACCAAAGTCTGCAAAATTCGGCGAATTTTAGGGACGTTTCCGAAGACTTCAACAGCTTTCCCGATCTGCATTTCCAACACGTCATGGATCGAATATCCATGATACTGTACGGCCAAGGTGTCTTCGGTATAACGGCGGCCGTGGCAACTGTCGCAGGGTACCCAGACGTCTGCAAGAAAGTGCATTTCGATTCGGATTTGACCATTGCCTTCACATTTCTCACAACGCCCTCCGGGGACGTTGAAAGAAAATTGCCGCTGAGTGAACCCACGCGCTCGGGACTCTGGCAACTGGCTGAACAACTGGCGCATCAGTTCAAAAACGCCGCTATAAGTCGCTGGCGTGGAGCTGGGATTGTGCCCGATGGGAGACTGATCAACACGGATCACTTTATCAATCAGGTCGGTTCCTTCCAGCGATCGAAACGTACCACCTGCAACCGACTGACGGGCTAAGCGACCATTTAATCCGGGAAACAATACATCGTTGATCA
>CAZVBC010000194.1:0-12997 GCA_964625155.1 uncultured Pirellulaceae bacterium | reverse complement strand
GCTGGTTCGATGTTATTGATGAGCGGAGAGCCACACCGTCGCGAACGCCGACTGATTATGCCTATGTTCCACAGCGACCGAATGCGAGCCTATAGCCAGGTGATGTGCCAGGTTGCAGATGAACTGTTTAGCCACAAGAAACTCGCACAACCGCTGACCATTCTGCCGTTGATGAATGAAATTTCCTTGAGAATAATCGCGCGAACGATTTTTGGAGGCGAGCTAAACGAGCGTCTATCAATGCTCATCGAGCAAGGACGGCGTCTGGTTCGTACCAGCAACCCTGTGCTATTCTTTTCTAAGAAAACGCATGTTTCCTTCTTCGGTTTGAGCCCTTGGGATCGATTTCATCGTGCCAAACAAGATTTATATGCCAGTTTTGACCAAGAGATACAACGGCGGCGAACCGCGCCCAGCGAACGCGGCGATATTCTCTCATTGTTGATGAGCGCCCGCTACGAAGATGGCAGGGAAATGGAGCGCGAACATATCTATGATGAACTGGGAACATTCTTGTTCGCAGGCCACGAAACAAGTGCACTGGCGATGACTTGGGCCATGTATCATCTGCACCAGCATCCCGAATCGCTGGCAAAACTACGAGCGGAACTCGACACTGTCGGACCAGACCAACCCGCATTGTTGGCACAGCTTCCCTATCTCAAGGGCGTTGTCCAGGAGACGCTGCGACTCAATCCCATTGTAACTGAAGTACTGCGGTTGCTTGCCCGGCCATTGCAACTGGGTGAATACACGTTGCCTGCCGGTGTTGCCGTTGCCCCGTGTTCCGCTCTGGCACACTACAATCCTACGGTTTTCCCAGAGCCAGATCAGTTTCGACCTGAGCGATTTATCGAAAGGACGTATTCGCCGTTCGAGTACATGCCCTTCGGGGGCGGACATCGACGCTGTATCGGTGCCGCATTCGCGACCTTTGAAATGGCTATCGTGCTCGGCACGATTTTACAGCGCTATGAATTCGAATTGCTCGAACCGCGCCCGGTCGTTGCCAAACGCCGCAATATCGTACTGGGACCTTCGTCCGCGGTTCGTATGCAGCTTGCACGCCGTAGAATAAGTTAGAAATCGATTCCGAAATGATTTTTGCTCAGAATCGCTCAGCGACTACATTGATTGAGATTGGTCTACAAAAATACTTCGTCACTTGGCCCTCTCGAAACTCAAACTGAAAACACCACCCGCCACGACACCGGCCACAAAGGATAGTGGTCCTGTCCATAAGAACTCGAGTCCACCCAATCTGAAAAAAGCGATCGCAATAGCCAGACCGACACTAACGATCGTTGCCGCGATGGCTCCTACGGGCTTAGCCCAGGGAACAAACAAAGCCAAAAAGAAAAGGACGAATAAAGGTGCGGTCAGCAGATTGACGACTTTGACGCACAGTTCCAATAGGTTGGTCCCGAGTTGGCCCACAAACATGCTGATCAAGACTGCAATTACTCCCACCGCCACGGCTGACCAGCGCGCGATGAGCACTTCTTCGTTGGGAGTGAGCGACTTGCTGCGCAAGCAACCGATAAAGTCTTTCATGATCACCGCGCTAGCTGAATTGACTCCCGAAGATAGGCTGGACATCGCAGCCGAAATCATTGCAGCGATTACCAAACCAGCCACTCCTCCGGGCAAGACGGTAACAACAAACAAGGGGAGTAGTTCGTCCGCACGTTCAATGAGTTCGCTTGCCTGCAAGCTCGCTGGCGGGTAAGCCACAAAGTAAGCCAAGACGGCTAGGCCGACTAAACCAAGAATGAAAGACATTAGTGCTTCGGTAACTAAATGGATGCCGAACGACCAACGGGCGGCGCTGGCATCACGTGTCGCGAGGTATCTCTGGATTGCCATTTGATCCGCTCCCGCTGTACAAGTCATCCAAACCAACATGTTCAGAAACGCCCCCATAAACGTCACACGCACATCAGCACGAAACTCAAATACTGGTTCTTGCCAGTGTGGCGCCCAAGCGGTCGGCCACCAAGTTGCGACGCCGCCTAATTTGTTAGTCACCAACACTAACACCAAAACGGCTCCCACGAACATAATTAACGATTGGAGCGCATCGGTAACAACCACAGCGCGCAGACCTCCAGAAGCTGAGTATATCAAAGTTACAACCCCCATCGCCGCCGCGATGACTGGCGCCCAAGTACCGCTCAGCCCCAACAATGGCACCAAGACTTTTGCGCTGGTAGTGTAAAGAATCGCGGCCATCCATATGGTCCTGAGCGCCATAAACATACCTGCACCGAGCAAACGCCCAGTAACCCCTAGACGCTTTTCCAGCAATTCGTAGCCCGTCGTGACCTGTTCGCGCATGATGCGCGGAATCAAAATCCACCCTACCACCAGCATAGCGACCGGATAGGCCGTAACCTGAGCGAACATCATGGGGCCATTCTTGATCATTTCCCCTGGATATGCGAGGTACGATAGCGTACTCATCAAAGTCGCAAACAACGACAACCCGATCATCCCGGGATGCATGCGCCGGCCACCCAACAAGTAGTCGTCCGCTGTAACGTTGCGGCTGGAGTAGTACCAACCTACAACCAACATTCCTAACGCATAAACGGCCATGACTAAAATATCGGGTGTCTGCAAGATATCCTCGCTTGGTTGACCGGTGACTAGCCTTATTTGTGCTGCACTCGAACCGTGTTCCGCAAAGCTAGCTCATATACGTTACCCACCGAGCGCACCCTGTGTGTTGACAAAGAGTGAGTACAACGATGTGCTGCCACACATAAAAAGGCGATTGCGATGCCGCCCACCAAAACACAAGTTTGCACAGCGTTCGGGCAAGTCGATTCGTCCGATCAGTTTGCCGTCAGCATTGAATACTGATACTCCATCCAGGCCAGCTTCGCCCATTCCCCAACCGATCCAAAGATTGCCATCTACATCGACGCGGAGGCCATCGGGTGTCCCGTTTGGCTCGGCTGTGATCAGTGTGCGCGAATTAGCAAGCTGCTTTCCGCCGTTCACCACGTCAAATACTCGAATCACTCGAGGCAGGACTCCAGCTTCGACAACGTAAAGCTTGGATTCGTCAGGGGAAAACGCGAGTCCGTTAGGTCGATTGACATCACTGGCAACCACCGTCAGACCCTTTGAATGCGCGTCCCAGCGATAAAGATTGGTTGGCAATTGAGGTGTGTCGACATGCCCTTCGTAATAACCGAGAATTCCAAAGGGCGGATCCGTGAACCAAATGGAATCGTCCGACTTGCACACAATATCGTTCGGTGAGTTTAGTGGCTTGCCTTCGAATTGATCCGCAATCACCGTGATTGCTCCATCGTACTCCGTGCGTGTTACGCGTCGGGAATCGTGTTCGCAAGTCAATAATCGCCCCTGCCGATCGCGAGTATTTCCGTTTGCATTGTGCGATGGCTGACGAAAGACACTCACCGCTCCCGTCTCTTCCTCCCACTTAAGAATGCGGTTGTTGGGGATATCACTCCAAAGCAAGAACCGACCATCGCCAAACCAAACCGGCCCTTCTGACCAGCGCATGCCAGTAGCGAGGCGTTCTACTTTAGCTAAGTTCAAACGGTACTTGGTAAAACTCGCATCAATTACACGTATCAATGGATCAGGATACCGCTGACTCGGTTGCCACGGTGAATCTGCTTGTGCGAAGGACGCTAGCGCAGAGAGAGCTCCAGAAGCGGCCAAGAATTCTTTGCGTGTCATACTATGATCTCCCATGTTGAATGCTGTCGAGGAACCAGCTTATTACCAGTCTTATTGCAGTCTGCAGCGACTTCCAAGCGGTTACGATGTGCTTTCTTTATTCCGTAGACTTTAGAACACCGACACGAACCAGAGTGGGTGCCAGAGCGGATTGCAAGTCGGTTGATGCGAGGCAGACCAATGTTCCACGTCGCCCACCGTTAATCAAGATAGAATCCAGCAAGAAAATCGACTCTTCTGCAAATATTGGCAACTTCTTTTTCATTCCGAAAGGCGAAGTGCCACCGACCAAATACCCCGAGTGCTTGGTTGCGGTTTCCGGTTTGCATGGTCGCGTCTTCTTACAACCAATAGCTCTCGCCAGCGATTTCTCATCGACCTCCATATCGCCATGCATCAATACAACCAAGGGCAGTCCCGTATCGTCTTCCATCACCAAGGTCTTGATCACTTGGTGCTCGGGAACTCCCAAAGCTCGACTACTGGCTCGCGTTCCACCATGGGGTTCGTAGGCGTATTGGTGCTCGGTGAACGCAATGCCTAATTCGACAAGTTGCTTCAGCGCAGGCGTGCTCACCATCCCAACCTTTATTCGCGAAACCCATCCAGCTCGGTGAGAATGCGGGAAGTAGCTCCCGATTTATTAAGCACGTAAAAGTGAATGCCTGGAGCGCCAGAACGCAACAACTCTTGCACCTGGACGCGTGCAAAATCTACACCGACTTCATATTGCCAAGCCTCGTCGTTCCGTTCGGAAAGCTTTTCTACAAATGGCTGAGGCAATTTGGCTTTGCACATTTTCGTGATCCGTTGAATCTGTGCCAAATTGGTTACTGGCAGAATACCAGGCACAATGGGAACACGAATCCCGCTGGCCACGCAGGCGTCGCGGAAACGAAAATAGTCTTCGTTGTCATAGAATAATTGCGTAACCACAATATCGGCCCCAGCATCCACCTTGCGGCGCAAGTTGGCTAAATCCACTTCCGCACTTGGAGCCTCTTGGTGGACTTCAGGGTATCCTGCGACAGCGATACCAAAACCCGGAAACTCACTACGGATCAATGCCACTAACTCGTTTGCATGCGATAACCCACCCTCGACTGCTCGAAATTCATACTCTCCCTGCGGCGGATCACCTCGCAAGGCGACTATGTGCTCGATGCCCGATTGCCAAGCCGCCTGCAAATAGGTTCTAAGCTGGTCTTTGGTCGCACCAACACATGTCAAGTGCGATGCGACTGGCAAGCCGAGTTGTTGGTGCACAGCTTGCGCCACTTGCATCGTCCGCTGTCGAGTCGAACCGCCGGCACCATAGGTACAAGTGAAAAAATCAGGCTTAAACTTAGCCAAATCGCTGACCGTCTTCATCAATTGCTCAACCCCGGCATCCGTCTTGGGTGGAAACAACTCGAACGACAAACCGCGACGCGGCAATTTAAAAAAGTCACCTAATTTCATGTTTGACAGCAGTTCAATCTGGCTGATAGAAAAGTTCGTTTGTCTAGACAACTCTCATCACGGCCCAGTGGCAATCAGTTTAATTATTGCTGGCCGCCTAACTGGACAACGCTAATTTCGTTCATCCGGAACGTGTTAGCGTCCGGCTTTTGCCGCGAAATCAAGGGAACTTGGGTGCGAACGCATTTCGGCTAATTAGCTCGCCAAAACCTTTCGGACTATCAAAAGTGCACTGACGGCCAATTTACTCCGATTCAGTGTACTTCAGTTGAATCGACGTGCTGGGAAGGTCTTTCAACAATTCCTCAACACCCTTTTCAGTTACCGAAGTTCGTGTCACCTTTAGATCCTTGAGGCTCTTCAGCGGTTTCAGTTTCGGCATGCCAGCGTCCGATACTCCAGTCGAACCAAGATGCAAAAAGGTCAGTTTCGACATTGCCTGAAACGCTTCCAGTCCCAAGTCGCTGAGCTGCGTATTATCGACGTTTAACCATTCCATGTTGGTCAATCCACGAAAATGCTTTACCCCATCGTCTGAAATCGCATCGCGCCACAAATTCAATCGCTTCAGCGACTGCATCTGCCCTAAAGCTGCCATGCCGGCGTCCGTGATCTGACTGCATTCGCTCAAATCTAAATCCTCGATGGATTTCAATTTTGCTAGTTGCACTAAGCCTTCATCGCCAATTTGTGTACGTGCCAAGCGAAGCTTCTTAAGCTGCGGAAACTTCAATAGGACGGCTACACTGGAATCATCGATAATCGTGTTTGCCAAATAAAGTTCGCTTAGCGACTGCAATTCCGTAAGTTTTCCCAACCCTTCTGCGGATACCCACAAATAGTCGAGCGCCAGAACTCGCAATTCCTTACACTTGGCTACAGATACCAACCCCGTATCGTCTACTGACGTGGCACCCGACTTGCTGGCCATTCTTAGTGCACGCAAATCAGGTAAATTCCCGATGCAGAGCGCCAGGTCTTCGTTCGACAAGGCGCATTCGCGGATATCCAATTGCCGAAGAGATTTGACCAACCCGATTTCGCTCCAGCCAGCTTGAGTGAGCTCCACAGAGTCCATTGACAGGACCTGCAGCGATGCCAGCTTCGAAAGCCCGGAAATTTCCTCGTCCTTGACGACATGCCCTCGCAAATCAACTTCGACAACACGCTGCTGCGCATCGCGTTTCAACTTCGCTTGTGCACCCTCGAGCCTCGCCACAACGTTGGCATCATCCGCCGGCAATTGAGGTGGCGACGCAAGATCGGAGTTTCTTGGTAATGCGGGTTTGGGAGAGTTAGAATTACCACAGCCGACACAAACGATCACTAAGAACACGCTTCCAATGCTGCCGATCTTTCTGCACATTGGTCTACAGAACATGACCAACAAATACATCGACCAAGCCAGCTTCGTGTATGCCTTTAAACACTTCTTCAACATTCAATTAACTCTATGGAGATTATGGAGCCAAATTAAAACGCGGATTGCGACTACGGATCAGCTCGCTTTCATATGCCTTGCGCATGCGCAAATCTTCGCCGGGTGAACCTGGACCAAACACGTGCACTTCAATGATGACACCGGGGCTGGCATTTCTATTTGCCAAGTACCGAGCCAGCGAGAGGCGATCTGACTGATCCAAGTGCTTTCTCAACCGCAGTTGAAGATCCTGAGCTTGTCCAATATACAAGTATCCCGATTTATCGCGGAATAGGTAGATACCAGGCTGACTCGGGATGACTTTGATTTCCATTTGTAAGTGTTCGAGCGGATACTCGCGAATCTCCCGTTTCCAGTCATTGACTCTACTAACCAATTCCGGTTCCAAACGCCTGGTTTTCCGCAATCGGATTGCACCTTTGCGCAGGACATAGGTGTCGATTTCACCTAGCATTCCTCGACACATGTTGTCAAACGCGCGTCGTACTTCGGGATCGACCAACAACCGATCTGTGTGGGCGTTTAAATCATCTTGAATGCGTCGCGCGGCTATTTCGGCAACCGGTTCAATGTCGCCGACAGGTCGACTATCCCGCTTGGTCGCAGTGGGCAGCTTTCCGCCCTGCTTGCGAATTCGTAGCAGAGCTTCGCACAACTCCAACTCAGTCGCATTCGGCTGGTGACGTCGACACTCGTCGAGGAACGACCGCCTTCTACGGTCGTCCAGCAACACTTCATCACTACTCCAGCCGTCATGGGTTCTTGCGAACGCAGCGATCACGGTCTCCACAGTATCTGCACCCTGCAACGAGTTCTCGATGCTGATAACCGCCAACCACGCGGATACCATGCAGGCCACTGAAGTTACCGTTCTCGATGATCGCAAATGACTTAAACACACGTTAAATAACCGGCAAACGGGAAAGGGTGGGCGTTTAGGCAGCTTGGACATGTCGCAGAAGATACTACAATGGAGCAACTTAAGACACAACTTTATTAGGATATATATCTGTGCTTGATGCAAAATTGATGAATCCGTGCCGTGGGAGTTTTTGGGTAATTGCCAGGTGTGCTTTGCTCGCCTTGCCGTGCAGTTCCTTATTGGCTCAACAGCTCGATTTTTCGCAACTCATTGAGAATTCGCGCCAGCAGTTGACCGCCGACGCTCTACCAACTCCTGGCGAAGAGAAGGCGAAATTGCAATCGGCCATGATTGCCCTCGAACAGTACCTCGCTCCCGAAACAACTGAAAACGGGCGCAAGTGGCTGGAGATTCTGAAATGGAAAACGTTACAAGAACAACTGGCTAGCGAGCGACCGGATGGATCGCAATTGATCGATTGTTACGCCGCGTTTCAGCAAAATTATTTGGGACTGGAGTATGGTCCGTTCGTTCAAGTGCGAGAAATGCTGGGGAGATATATCGATGCGTTACGGTACGGCAGTAACCCCGAGGGTACGCTCAAGACATTGAACGAACTCTTGACGAATTTAGGCGAGGTCTTGAACAAGCCTGCGCTGGGTGCTGACACAGAAAGAAATCGACAGATTGGTACCGCCTTATGGAGATTACATGGCAGTCGTCAAGCCAAAGATTTAATCAGCGCAATTCGTGACGCATATGCTCGCCCCAATCTGAATGTGCACGTTCATGAATCCTTGGTCAACAAGTTGCTTGGTCGAGCAGTTGCGGAACCTAGTCCGGTCGATGAGTGCCTCCTTGGCACTCGAGTACTAGGAGACGCGTGCCTAACTGGGCAAGTATCTGGTGACTTACAACCGAATTCCAACGGAGTTTCGCTACTTGTCCATCTGGGTGCCGATTTCTCCAGTAACAACATCGGGCATAATCGTGGCGTATTGGTACGCAGTACTGGCGCGGCGTTTGTCAATGCCTCCAAATTGATCGTTTTTAATCCCTTTGGATCACTTTCGCGTCCGACAATCCATTCCCAACCCACGTCTGTTTCCGCGCCATTGAGTTCTCATATCTTTTCCATCGAACATCGGCTGCGTTTGGTAAGGAGAATTGCCAGCAAGAAAGCGGCTGAAATGCAACCTGCTGCGAATGCGATTGGACAGGGGAGACTCGAGCGGCGAATCGCTCGCCAATTCGACGAACAGATTGAATCGCAACTAGCACAAGCCAACGGCCGCTTAAGTACGCTCAACCAGCAACCGCCTGAGTTGACGAGATTGGGAATACCTCATCCCTCATGGTCTGTATTTTCGACAGGCGAAAGTGTCGAAGTATCGGTCACCGAAAGTTCTGCGTACCAGTTGTCAGCTGCGCAACCATGTCCTCTTGCCAAGCCCCATTCTGGCGTCGTCATTGAGGCTCATCAGTCAGTAATCACGAATCTTACCGACATGGTGCTCGGAGGTCGCATTATTCGCAACGAGGACTTGGACGACCTAGCTCAACAGTTCCTCGGGCGGGTTCCCGATGAATTATGGAACGAAGTCCAATCGGACGAACCTTGGTCAATTACCCTCGCTCAATATCGTCCTTTTGAAGTTGAGTTCGATGATGGTTTTGTAAAAGTGGCTATGCGAGCGGTAGATTTCAAAAAAGGAGATCGTGGATTGAATCAGCCCACGACAATCACCGCCAAATTTTTGCCAGTCCGCGCGGGCAACTCGGTTTATTTGGAGAGACAGGGAGATGTGGACATCCAATTGGCCCAGGAACGTGGCTTGGGTGTCGTAACCATGCGTGCGTTTATGAAATCGAAATTCGACAAGCTATTCCCCGAGCGAACAAAAGAACAACAAATCGACACTAGTCGCATTGGTCCAAAATTGCCGCCGCTGAACGTCATCCATCTAGCTCTCGATGAAGGCTGGTTGCAATTTGGTATGCAGTAATCTCTGCGTCTCAAAGTCTTTCGGCGTTAGAACGCAGCCATTTTATGAAGACATTTCAATTGCATGGCCGCGATCGTCAAGAAAGTAGAAATCGAGATCAACGGCAATCCCAAGACGCCGATCGAATGAATCGCGTGAAGAGCTGGTCCAAGTTCATTAGCGAAGCCTACTGGGGGGTTGAATTAGAGAAGTAAGAAGTGTGAAGTTTGAAAAAATGCGAACCCTTGCGATTCGCGATTCAAACTTCTAACATCACAATTCCAACTTCCATTGGTCTCCAAAACCGATGGACAGTGTTCGAATCACTGCATTCCTGCTGAATTGTCGATGTACAAAAAGTGTTTTGGTCGGCGGATGTCTAGAACATCCGCCTCGGACCTCTACTTATCCTTCCCTACATTTGACTTGTAGTGCCAAATTGACACTATGGTCGAATTCGCGATCTGCGTGGTCGATCGCGAACTGTTCGCTTTGCATGTAGCGTATGACGCCATCCGCGAGCAGCGAAACGAGCTCAGCTTGCAGCCCGGTTTCATTCATCTCGTCCACAGCGCGGACCTTCGGCATAGCAATCTCCCAACAGAGGCAATGTGAAGCCCGAAATCACCGGTTTCTACGAACTAGCCGTCGATCTGATTAACAACCGGGTATCGAGCGAGACCGAAAGAAACAGATCTCTATCTGTAGGGTTACACGCAAACTAGGCGAGCGGACGATGCGAAGTCTAGAAATAGCTACTGTTTCCTGAGCATTGCCAGCGAGCATGCAAATTTTAGAAGGCGACACGCGCGGCAACTTTCTTATCAAGCTCTGAACCAGAACTACACAACAGTAAGCGTAACTTCGTAGGAATTATTCTCGACCAGTTTTTCCTTGCTTCGAACTTCTGCCTTAACGGGGAGCAGATAGGTATTCGATTTGCTGTCTCGGAAAACGGAAGTTTGCCAACACGATTGGCCGATATTCACCGTCACGCGAATAGAACCAAAATTGCGTTTACTATGGGAGCAAAACTTCTCCAGATCTTCTGCGTCCTCGACCGGTAAGCTGATGAACCACCAGGAAGATTCTCCGCCATACTTCCACAATTCACCTGAGAATGAACAACGAAATACCATTTTGCAAATCTATGCGTTAGTTGATTTAGAGAGATCAGCCGCAAGGAGAGGTATCCACTTCTTTGCTTTTTTGTAGCCGGTTTCTTTTGCTGTTGCTCCGCGGCATCACGAACGCGGAGCAGGGTGTTTGATCAGTAGGCCTCGTACTTGTTGATCCACCGTTCGAGGAAATCGCGAATGGGAGCTGCGTTGAGAGAACTAACTCGCACGCGTTCCTCACTTCGAGAATTCACGGATGATCTTCCTCCATCCTCCCGACGACTCCCAAAGCTGACCTCATTTCTTCAGACTGCTCTAGATCGAATGAAAGCTCTAACATGTGACTTCTTTCATATCGCAATCAGGAAAAACTGCAATGACCGATGATGACCAAGCGCTGGTTGGCCGCTCCGACCTTTTATGAAGCGTCGAAAGGGCAACTCAGAGCAAAACAGATACTGAGAAGTAACGTAGGACCACTTACAGACGCTGGGATGTTTCAGAAGCCTGATGCCTAACTAATCTTTGATGGCAATTCCTAAGCTTTTTATCCGAGACGCTAGTGTTGTTGGCTTGATACCAAGCAGAGCGGCCGCGCCTTTGTCACCATAGATCTTGCCGTCGCAAGCTTGCAAAGCGCGACGAATGTTTGCAGCTTCGAAAGATCGCACCTGCGAATCGGATAAGATCTCCTCGTTCGAAGTCGTTTTGGAACTCGTTGCCGTCGCCTTGTTAGACTCGGCAGAGTTGAGCTCAAAACTCAACTTGCCTTTCGGCGAAGTGATCAAAGCACGCTCCAACACATGTTGTAGTTCTCGAATATTGCCAGGCCAATCGTATCGTAACAGTTCGGCCAAATTGGCTTGCGTCAATCGTGGCGGCTGTTTTCCAAGACGCCGAGATAGAATTCCGAGAAGGTGCTCGGCGAGCAGCGCTATATCTTCTTTGCGTTTTCGCAGCGGCGGTAATTCAATGGGAAATACACTTAAGCGATAATACAAATCGATTCTGAACTTCCCGGATTCCGCTTCGGCTTTGAGGTTGCGATTGGTGGCGGCTATGATGCGAACATTGACTTTACGAGTTCGTTCTTCGCCAACTCTTTCCAGTTCACCTTCTTGCAAAACACGCAGCAGCTTGCTTTGCAGATCGAGTGGAATTTCGCCGACCTCATCCAGAAACAAGGTGCCTCCATCGGCTAATTCGAATCGACCAACCCGATCCCTTAGTGCACCCGTAAAGCTACCTTTAGTGTGCCCAAAGAATTCGCTCTCGTAGAGCTCGCGAGGAATTGCAGCGCAGTTAACCTTGATCAATGGTCTCCCGTGACGTGACGAGCGGGCATGGATCTCGCGAGCAACCAGCTCCTTGCCTGTTCCACTTTCCCCGGTCACTAAAACAGTCGCGTCGGTTGGGGCAACCAGGCTAATTTGCTGCGCCACCATTTGCAGCGGTGCGCTTTGACCGATCATCTCGCCGAAAGACTCCCCTCGCAATTCTTCCTGCAGATAGTCGTTTTCGAGTTCCAATCGTTTACGCAACGATTCAATTTCTTCCCACGCTTGTGCGTTCGCGATGGCAGCGGCTACGTGGTCGGCGATCATCCGCAACCAATCGAGACTCTGGTCACCAATCGTTGATCGGCTAAAGACACCGAGCACTCCCAACACTTGGCCACGGTGAACCAACGGTTGTCCAGCGAAACCACGGATGCCCTCGTCTTTGGCCCATTTGGGATTTGCCAGCCACTCAGGCTCACCGTCGATGTTCTGGATCTCAAGCGGCTCACCAGTCACGGCAATTCGACCCACCTTGCGAACACCTAGCGGGAAGCGGCGAAACGATCCATCAATGCGATTGAGCGCATTAGCCGGGTCGACGATGGAAGTCCCGGAGCTGGCCACCAAATGAAGGCAGTTCGTTTGGGCAGGGCACTGCGAGCGCATGCGGCAGGTCTCGCAACCAGCCCCCGGTCGGATTAACCAGATGCGGGCCAAGCCGACCACTTGTGACCTCGTCAGCTCTGCAACGACCAGTTTCAGCACTTCATCCACGCTTCGCTGCTGTGCCATCGCCAGCAGCAGCGATTTCGGATCGGAGATCAGAGGTAAATGTTGTTCAAGCATCCCGGCATTATACACGATATTTCGTGCGCGCACAACGTCCTTTCGTGTTTGCACGAAATGTCGTGATGAAAATAAAAGCAGGACAATTTTCGTAACGTACTCGCTAGTAACGATTTGCAATAACAAGACAGGTTTGGTACGGCATGTGCGTTTTTACAAAGCTGATCAGCAGTTGTTGCTGATAAATTACGAAAGCGGCGTCGATTTTAAGCCGGGCCAACCGTGGATTAGCGCCCTACGACTGATCAGCCGGAACGCGCTAGCGTCCGGTTCAATTGCCAGAGATA
>CAZVBC010000193.1:0-13005 GCA_964625155.1 uncultured Pirellulaceae bacterium | reverse complement strand
GCCCGCGATCGATGTTTGACGATATAAAGTTGCACGCTTAAGAGTCGTTTAACCGGGGGTCAGCCGGATTAACCGGTGCCGATTGTCGGCGGGCTTTCTTTAGTGTGAGCCATGCGGCGTAGAGGTTTTCGACAATCGCCAAGCGGCGAGCAATCGCCGTGCTGTCCATGTCATCCGACCAGCCGCGGCTGTTCCGTTTCATTTGACTCGCTTGTTCAATCGGACTGGTCATTGAGCATCTCCACATCGAGTCTGTCTTTCGTTCTGTCAGATTCTCGCTTCATCGTAATAAGTGCATTGCGTGAGAGCGTTTGAATGGATTTGCCCTCAACAGCAAACGTCTCCCGGTCAATAAAAATAGTGTTCGAGGGAGAATCGGCCTCCAGCAGATCAAGAGTCAAAACCTCGTTGCCGAGAAACTTATTGAGCCGAAACAAGCGATTTATGCCCAACTTGCTCGGTGGAAGGGGAATCCAGCCACCGACGTCATTGAATCCAACAGCGGCGGCAATTTCTGCAGCTCGTTGGACGTCGTTTGCAGCAACGACAATATCGATATCCACGGTCAGACGTGGCCTACCGTGGATCGCCACGGCTAGGCCTCCACAAACAGCATACTCTAGCCCGTTTTTTGCAAACGATTCAGCGATTCGGAACAGCTCTTCAACGATTAACAACGAGCTTCTCCTTTAGCAGACGCCTTATTTCCTTCCAGTCGCTTGACGAGCCGATGAGCATTCCGTCCGAGCCGATCAGATAATAAGCTGGCACGGAGCTGACGGCAAGTTGCTTAGCAAAATCTGATTTCTCGCCTAAATAGTTCTGTGCCCAGGCAAGCTCGTGCTGTGCGGCCAGGATTCGCCCGCGTTCTTTGTCAGCGTCGACGTTGAAACCGACTGCTGTAAATGGTGCGTTTTTTAACTCGCCAATTTCTGCCTTGAGTTCTGGCATCGAATCCATACACGGTTGGCACCAACTCGCCCAAACATGAAAGAGAACAAAACGTCCGCTCGAATCGTTCGCTGTTGCGCTTGCATGACCAAGCGGAAATCTGAGAGCGACTCTGTTCACGAAATTACTTATCGATTTTGCCCCTTCATGGTTGGGCAATCTTCACGTATTTTGGATGTTACTTCTTTCTTGTGCTGCCGGGGCGACCTTGATGATGCAACTGGTAGTGTCTGCGAATAAGATCTTCGCCAAAATCGTTTTCTAGATCCCGCCACATACAATGGACGTGATTGGCGTCGTCTTGGGTGTTATCGTACTCGATGAGAAAAGTTGGACCCTGAACAATGTAGTGGTGACCTTTGCCAGGCTCGATCGATCCAGACCAGCGGAAAAAGATATTGCCCTTACCCGCGCGCTCGATGCGCGCCAGGTCGGATTCAGCCACCTCGCCGCGATGCCGATGCGCTGTGACTTGAACCAGCTCCCACAGAATTTCGGCTTGGTTGGCGTTCATCTGCGAGGCAGGAATTCCGAAAGGCTCGAAATTTTCGATCTTCCGAGCGTTTGCGGTCAGCAATCCGCCAACGGTTTCTTCCAGAAAAATTGGAATCTCATAAAATGCAATCGCTCGTTGATTTTCGTCGAGCGACGTGGCGAGCTTTCGTCCGAGATCCTCTTCCTGGCTCATCACTCGCAATCCCTTGCGCGGACCGTCCAGGACTGTGGCGGGATGAACACCCATGAATGATGGCGCGATTGCAACCTGCTTGCCATCCACGATTGTAAAACTAATTGAAATATGGAATCCTTCCAGACGCCAGCCCCAGATACCCGTTGGTCCCGGTGTACCGAAGATCGATACGTAATAGTAATCGGAATCGCGGAGCGGATTAGGACTTCCGGGATCCATGTCGCGCAGTACTTGGCCTAAGCTCATGATCGTCAGCGCCTTGACATAACCATGCAGGCTCAGGCCTGTACTGAGCAGTGCATAGGCAAGTTGCTGTTGGCTGGTATTCATTTCCTTAAGTGGCAGGCCGCGTCGCGGAACGGGAAAGTAATGGATGTTGCGACGTTCTTCGTCTAAGAACAAAAACTTGGTCCGGCGTAGTTGCTCGGGCGATAGTGCAGCCATAAAAGTATTCGCGGCATCAGCCATTTCTTGAGCAGCCTTCGACATCGCCGCAGCGGCTTTGTCTGGGACCTTAGAAGAGTTGGCCGATCCCTTTGAAATCTTGTCCTGAGAAAATCCTATCAGTCCAACGTTCAGCGAAAACGCAATCGTCAAGGCTGTTAATGTCTCAAGCTTGTTCATGTTCTCTGCTCCAGTCACTCAGAATGAAAAACTAGCGTGTCCAAAAATAAACGCTATGTTTAGCCCGTGGCAGTTGGAGTTAACCAATTAGTTCCTGGATTGGCTGTCCATCGGGCAAGACGGGAAACGACCGTTGCTGATTGGCGTCCTTAAATTCTTGATGCCAATCAATGCCTAAAAAATGGTAAACGGTAGCTAGCACGTCGGAGGGTGAATATCGGCGCGAAATGGGATAGGCGGCAATTTTATCGGTCTCACCTATGAATTGGCCCACCTTAAGTCCGCCGCCAGCAAAGAGAACGCAATTGGCGCCCGGCCAGTGATCTCGACCGCCATCTCGGTTGATCTGCGGCGTCCTGCCAAATTCGCCGTAGGCGACCACCATTACATTGCGGTCGAGCCGTCGCTCGTACAGATCGGTGACCAAAGCCGCGATCGATTGATCTACTCTGGGCAAACAATCGTCTTTCAGTATTGAAAAGTTATTTGCGTGTGTATCCCAAGCTCCTCCACTCAGCACGGTAACAAAGGTGACTCCCGATTCGACCAGTCGGCGCGCCAGGAGGCATCCCTGACCCACGCTGTACGAGCCATACATGGCTCGTGTCTTGGGATCTTCCCGATTGAGATCAAATGCTTCCAAGACCCGCTGGTTCGTCACCATGTCCAACGCCTGTCGCGAGAATTTGTCGATACCCGCGAACTCGCCGCGCATGTCGAGATCCGTGCGCAGACGGTCGAACGTCTTGAGAAGAGTCTTACGATCTTCGATCCGCACGGCGTTGACGCCGATGGGTAGCTGTAAATTCGCTACTGCAAAGTCACTCTTGCTCGGATCGCTGTCTGGAGTAAATGGATTGTGCGTCGGTCCCAAAAACGCTGAAGCTCCCAGCAACTGCCGCTTGGGTATGCTCACATAAGCGGGCATCGATGGATGATTCGAGCCTCGCAATTTGGACACTACCGAACCAACCGACGGGCTCTTATTCGTCGTGGTGTCCGGCGGCGGCTGGTGGCCAGTCATCATCCAATGCGATGCGGGCAAATGAGCGGAATTCTCGTGGCAGACCGAACGAACGATCGCTAACTTGTCCAGCACCTTCGCCTGATGAGGCAAGTGTTCGCAGATTCGGCACCCAGGGAGCACGGTCGCAATGTCTCGAAATTCTCCTCGAACTTCGCTGGGTGCGTTGGGTTTGAGATCATACATGTCGATATGACTCGGGCCGCCTCCCATGTAAATCTGAATGACCGCAGCCGACGAACGCGAACCACCATGCGCTCGCCGAGCCAGCAACTCTGGCAAACTCAAGCCGCCCATGGCCAGCGCGCCGATCTTCAAAAATGCTCGCCGACCAAGGGCAATTGGAGCAACGTTTAGCGTTGGATGATGCAAAGCCATTTTCAGTCACTCACTCCTATCGTCGGCCCACTAGGAACCTCGCACCCTCGTTTCCGCGAACCCTAATGCTTAACTGTAACAAAACACTAGGTGGTCTGCGCCACTTTCCGCGTCAAAAAAAATGATTCTAAGACCAAGCTAAGTAGTCATTTAATCGCGTTTGCCTCAGCAGGCGCCGCGCTTGAATCGCAAAACCAAAATCCAGCGTGAAGATATCGCAAACACGCGCGGCCCGAAGGGCACGCGGTTAAACGATTTTACTGCAATGACAAATTCTTCATTGACTAATTCTTTGTGCAATAGTCGACGGTGACGCTGTCCTACCGTCGATCGGTGCGAGGCAGAAAACCAGCCAGAAGTCCGATCAGCGGGAGGTAGGCACAGATCTGGTACACAAATTCGATACTGGTGCGATCCGCCAATTCTCCAAGTGCTGCCGCGCCAAGACCTGCAATTCCAAAAGCGAGGCCAAAGAACAACCCCGAGACCATCCCGACTCGACCAGGAAGAAGCTGGTGGGCGTATACTAACATCGATGAAAATGCGGACGCTAGTATCAATCCAATTGGCACTGTCAAAACACCTGTCCAAAACAAGTTGGCATAGGGTAACGCCAACGTAAACGGGACAACTCCCAGAATCGATCCCCAAATCACGACTTTGTATCCGCACCGGTCACCGACGGCTCCTCCTGCGACGGTGCCGGCCGCGAAAGCTCCGAGAAAAAGAAACAAGTACAACTGGGAGACTTGGGTCGAGACTCCAAACTTTGTGATCAAGTAAAACGTGTAGTAACTACTGAGACTGACTTGATAAATGTACTTCGAGAACATCAGGCAAACCAATATTGTCATGCTCCAGACGACTTGCCAATGAGTCAGCCCGCTATGTTGCGGTTGCTGCGAACTGTGGCTCGATCGAACGTGCTGGGCAAGGTAATCCACGTACCAACGACCGACGTGAAATAGCAGTAGGCCAGCCACAATTGCTGCGAGCGAAAACCAAGCCACGCTGGTTTGCCCTTTGGGAACGATAATAAACGCTGCCAACAATGGCCCCAAAGCCGTCCCTGCATTACCACCGACTTGGAAAATTGATTGCGCCAACCCATGGCGGCCACCTGATGCCGCGCGAGCCATGCGCGAGGACTCGGGGTGAAAAACTGACGACCCCAAACCAACCAACATCGCTGATATCAGAATCTGTCCGAACGAATTTGATAACGCCAATGAAATCAGGCCAATCAAAGTGAAACCCATGCCGACAACCAACGAAAATGGTTGAGGATGACGGTCCGTGTACAGCCCAATGACGGGTTGCAACAGCGACGCAGTCATTTGAAAAACCAGAGTGATCAAACCAATTGGCGAATAACTGAGCTGCAGA
Organism: uncultured Pirellulaceae bacterium; assembly: GCA_964625155.1. Classification (GTDB taxonomy): domain Bacteria; phylum Planctomycetota; class Planctomycetia; order Pirellulales; family Pirellulaceae; genus Aureliella. Next base: position 7,951 of record CAZVBC010000193.1, on the reverse strand, counting down.
GATTCCTTCAGCATCGGGTAAATCGCTGGGAGCAACGACTGGATCAAATCGTTCAGCAGATGGCAGGTACCCAACGCCGCTAAGATGCCAAAACAGGTGACGTCGACGCGTTCACTTTTTCCAGATAATTGGTCTGAATTCATTTCATTCCAAATTACATTCTCATTCCAAGTGCTTCAGGATTGGACTACGACACACGCCCATCGTACTCGGCTCGACGTTCAAGGAGAATATCATGTCGACTTTCAAAAATGCCTGAAGCGCTCTGCGATTTTCATGGCGGGGCAACTCTGGTATACCTACTATCTCAAAAAAAATGGCACAGAAGTAACGGACCTACCACGACGAAGTAAGTTCGATACTCTGTGCCACAATTCAAAAGGTGGACAGAACAAATCGATCGGATTACACAGCCGATTTCTTCGTCGACCACCGTCTACGAGCGGCAATGCCTGCTGCAGCCAATCCCAATAGCGCACAAGAACTGGGTTCCGGAACGGCTACCAAATTGCCACGGATTTCACCGCCACCGTTAAGTCCCGAATGGACGTTGACATACCAGCGTCCTGCCAACAGGTCAGTTTCTTGAGCCGCAGTGATTCCTGAAATCGTACCGGAAATGTTACCTGTACCATTTGCATTATTCACAATCGTATAGCTCGGAGTCGTGCCTCCGCCCGATGTTCCGGCACTGATGTTGTGCAACACTGCTGCGTTACCCAGTTGGGGATTCGCGGCTGCAACGGGGCCGTGAATGTGAAATCCGGTGGCCGCACCCAGCGTCCCGGCAGTGGCTCCTTGCAAGCCAGTCCATGAGAAGTTGATAGTGAAAACTCGACTTACATTGTCGAAGGAAAATCCTGCTCCCGACTCTCCGCCAGTACCCGGAGTCCCATTAATGGTGGCTGGGGTGCCGTCCGCATTTACCTCGTTGCCAGCCAACAAACCGGCCCCGACACGTCCGACTAAGTCGAACTGAACAATCGCAGCAGGAGCCAACGTCGCAACCATGCCGACGATCCCCAGTGCGAAGAACGCTAACAACTTTCGCATCAAAACCTCCTCAGAAAAAAGAAACAGAAAACGAACCAAGCAAACAACCTAACACAGAACAACTATGAATTAGGAATTAACTGCGAGCGTTACGCTAATCAGCGTAGTCGTGAAATGCAAGCTGCAAAAATTAAAAACACGACTTTTTATTCCGTCGGCAATGACGACGCGAGCTGAGAATCCAGCGAATCGACGACTGCTGCTACGAAATTACTGGCGTTGGGATACTTTCGTCTGACGGTTACTTTTTGTATGTGACCGCAGGTTCAAGTTCACCTCTCTGGTATCTGGACCAATATATGTCCAGCTCTCGACGTACTCGGCCACTGAGAATGTAAACACCTATTAAATTGGGAATGCTCATCGCCAGGATCATGGAGTCGGAGAAGTCAAGGATATTTCCATGGCTGATGATCGATCCCAGTACGGTAAAAATTAAGAATAGGATCTTATAGATCAGGGACGAACCATCGCCGAACAGTTGAGCGAAGCAGCGTTCCCCATAGTAGCTCCAAGAAATACATGTCGAATATGCGAACAAGATCACAGTCATGAAAAGAATATACTGAAACCACTCAAAGCCTCCAGTTTGGAATGCCAATCGCGTGATAGCGGCTCCATTTTTCGCCGCCGCAAACGCTTGCCCCTCGGGTGTGAGATAGACTCCAGTGATCACAATAGCCAAGGCAGTACAAGTACACACAACCACGGTATCAATAAATGGCTCCATCAGTGCGACAATACCTTCACTGATCGGCTCATCTGTTTTTGCAGCCGAGTGGGCAATGGCGGCGGACCCCACGCCCGCTTCGTTTGAGAATACGGCTCGTTGAGTCCCCCAAACCAATACTCCAATAAATCCACCAGCGATGGTTGCTCTTGGGCTGAACGCTTCAAGAATGATCGTAGCAAATGCAGCCGGAACTGCGCTGATATGGGTAATAATGATATAGCCACACGCCAGAATGTAGGCACCACACATAAATGGCACGATCTTTTCAGCTACGTTGGCGATGGATTTGATTCCGCCAATGATTACTACACCGACTGCAATCGCCATCACTATGCCGTAAACCCATGGCATATCGCGCAAGAAAGCTAATTCGCTTGACTGTTGAAGAACACCCAATGATTGGCCAATTTGGTAGGCGTTTCCGCCACCAAAAGACGCTCCGATGCACAAGAATGCAAACAGTGTCGACAATACCAATCCGATCGACCCCAATCCTCGTTCAGCCAAACCGACATGTAGGTAACGCATCGGGCCACCCAATACCGTTCCGTCGGCTGAGACTCGGCGAAACATCATACCCAATGAACATTCTGTAAATTTACTGGTCATTCCAATCAACCCGACCACGATCATCCAGAACGTCGCCCCTGGGCCTCCCAGTCCAATCGCCAATGCCACTCCAGCGATGTTGCCTAAGCCTACTGTGGCGGAAAGCGCTGAGGAAAGTGCTTGAAAGTGTGAGACTTCACCCGTCTCTGATGGGTCGTCGTATTTGCCTCGCACCAAGTCGATCGCGTGTCGAAACGCTCGAAAGTTAATAAATCCCATGCGCAAGGTCAAGAAAATACCAGCGACCAACAACCATCCAACTACGAAAGGAATATTGTGTTTTTCTGTGCCGACGGGAAAAAACAAAACTATGCCAATGGGCGTGACCAAGTAGTCACGAAAGAAATCATCGATCTTCTTGATCCAAGCGATCTCCAAAACACGATCGTTAAAAGTCTTGCTCGATTCTGCCGTTGGCGATGGCGGTATTGCAGTTTCAGATTCACTGGAGCCCGAACCCGATTGCGGCGTTTGCGATGCATTCGGTTGAACGTTTTCGGCCGATGTATTGGCCGGGGAAGAAGGGTTCTCTTGAGCGGCGACGCCTTGGCAAAGCGTCGCCATGACGAGCAAAGCAAACGTCGCCACTCGCAACGTGTTTACAATCTTCATGGCTTGAAGCCTAAAACGGTCAAATCTCAAGCTTTCGGAATTGATGTGATCGAAGTAACAGAAGGAAGTCTCTTTCGTCGCAGCTCTGGCATAGCTTGGCATGTAAACCTCAAGGTCGCTGATCATTTAAGGAGCAATAATGACAATTGCTACGGCAGTACCTGCACTGCCGCGAAGCCTAGTAACGAACCAGTTGGGTAATTGCTCGAAACCTCTGAGTTGACCCGCACGGATATCGCGAACTTGTCGACAGACGTGATTGATAATCCATGGCGACGGTCGCTTCGGATGCGGTAAAACAACCAGAAACTATTCGGCGCTACCATCCGGCTGGTCCAACAAATCCGTTAGAATAATTTCTTCCAAATTGTTTCTCGGACTTGATTGACCCGCCGAGTGAATTCGGCAGAATCTGGCTGGAGCGTCATGGTACCCGGTCCGAGTCCGATTTGGTAGCAGTTAAGGGCCCACGTTTGCTGTATCGCGGTTCAAAATTAAGGCATCGTCCAAGTCGAAGAACCAAGTCATCTGCTGACAACGATACCTTTGTTCCGAAGGACTGTAGTTATCCGATTGGCGTTTGACAAAACAAGCGTGCGCGAATCTGAATCATGAGAATCGAAGGTCAACGACGTTGGCCAAGTCGTGGACCAGCTTGTTCTTCCATTTCTTGAATATACTGCCGAAGTCGTTCGAGTTCGTCGGTCGTATCCTTCAATCGCAACATATTCTCGACTCGCTTTAGCAACTCGAATTTATTGACAGGCTTGGACAAGAAGTCATCGGTTCCCGCTCGGACGGCGCGTTCGATGTCCCCCAACTCGTTCAAGGCAGTCACCATCAATACCATGATCTTAGAAGTTGCCGGGGAGTCTTTGAGTTTTTTGCAAACTTCGAATCCACTTAATTTGGGCATCATGACATCAAGCAGGATCAGGTCGGGCTGAAACCCGTGGACCTTATCAAGAGTATCTTGACCGTCAACGGCCAGTTCGATTTCGCAATCCACGCTTATCAAGTATGCTTCCAACAGTTCTCGATTAGCCGCATTGTCGTCAGCGATTAGGATCTTGTTTTTATTGTGCATCGTTTCATCCTTTAATGCCGACCATGGTTCCTGTCCAAAATAGTGTACTGGCATTTACACATTAGCCATCGCTGCAGCCGGAACTGGAAAACTCTGGCACAACTCGCGAACTTCGTTTCGGATACTTTGGTGCAGCGATAGATTGTCGGGAGTCCGCAGCGCCTGATTGATCCACGCGGCAATCTGTTTCATTTCAGTGGTGCCCATGCCGCGCGTTGTCAGGGCAGCGGTACCAATGCGAATTCCACTGGGATCCATTGGCTTGCGTGTATCAAACGGAATCATATTCATGTTGACCGTGATGCCACAAGCGTCGAGCGTTTTCTCGGCCAATTTACCCCCTAAGCCGATGCTGGTGACGTCGACCAACATCAGATGATTGTCGGTCCCGCCGCTGATCAATCGTAATCCACTGCGCTGGAGTTCTTCCGCAAGAAGTTTTGCATTTACTACGACAGATTTGCCGTAATTACGAAACTCTTCGGTCAATGCCTCGCCCAAACAGATTGCTTTGCCAGCAACGACATGCATCAATGGCCCTCCTTGCAAGCCCGGGAAGACCGCACTGTTTATGCTCTTGGCGTATTCGTTTTTGCACAAGATCAAACCGCTACGTGGACCGCGCAGCGTCTTATGTGTCGTGGTCGTTACAAAGTCCGCGACGGGCAATGGATTGTCGTGGACCCCTGCCGCCACTAGCCCAGCATAATGTGCCATATCAACCATCAACTTAGCACCAACTTCACGAGCAATTTCCGCGAAGCGAGCGTGGGCAATTTCTCGAGGATAGGCGCTTGCGCCAGCAACAATCAGTTTTGGCTTGTGCTCGCGAGCTAGTCGAACGACTTGGTCGAAATCGATACGATGGTGCTGCGGATCAACTCCGTACGGAAAGAAGTGGTACAGCTTGCCCGAGATATTCAAGTGCATGCCATGGGTCAAGTGTCCACCTTGAGCCAAATCTAACCCCAAGACGACATCGCCGGGTTGCAAGCAAGCCATATACACAGCCGCATTTGCTTGCGAACCACTGTGCGGCTGTACATTGGCAAACTCAGCTCCAAATAGCCGGCAAGCTCGATCGATGGCGATGCGTTCGATCGTGTCAACGTATTCGCATCCACCATAATATCGCTTGCCAGGATATCCCTCGGCATATTTATTCGTCAGCACACTCCCGACAGCTTGCATGACCGCCTGCGAAGTGTAATTCTCGCTGGCAATCATCTCCAAGCCATCCTGCTGGCGACGAAACTCGGCCTGCATGGCCTCCCAAATATCGGGGTCCTGAGTGGCGATGATATTCATTCGATTAATTAAACCAGCCGGTTCAAGGAAGAGAAGTATAAACTGCAACTATGGAATTTCACGGCAGCGGCCTGATTGTCGCGCCTGGCAGGTGAGTTTGTCAACGATGGTTTTGGAAGTGGAAAACAAATCCTCAAACCATGGCCGCTGTGGAACCAAGGCCAAAATCTACAAATCTGAACAATTTGATCGTGGAAAGATCTTGTGGTATACCGAAATAATCTTCGGACATGCGAGAGATTTCTGACATGCCTCCCTAATTTGGGTCGGCCTCGCTACTGTGCGTGGAACTCGGGCGTAACGCGCCCAGTAAACGAGGCCGCCCTCTTTCGAAAGCTAAACAATCCTCGAGCGGATCGGCACAGGGACGCTGGTTTCAGATCATCTTCGCTGTTGGCCAGCAGTGCGTTTGGCAAGCAACTCAAGTCAATTGCGAAGTGGCATCCGCTGACCTCGAGGTGATGAAGTGTCACATAGATGCGCGGTCTAATTCTGAGCCCACGCGTTCATCGAGTAGAAGATTGACTTGTTTGATCGAGCCAAGGTTAGTACTCGAAAAATCATTACCTCGTTTTGGCCTAGTCAGCACGCTAATGCGCTCCGGCTATTCTGAAGTGGCGCTGTCCAGCAAGTCTCTGGAATCTCGATGTTTTCGCCGCCCTCGAAGCAAGCTATCGGTTCGGCTAGAATTTGCGCTGTTCTATTTTCCAGAGACAAAAAATGCAAAGCTTGGTAATAGGTTGATAGACGATTGTTTCTGAAGCTGTTTTGAGGTTGATACCCGGAGAGACGATTCATGGATGCATCTGTACCGCCAACCAAGAACGAGCATTTGATTCGCTGGGTCAGAAAGATGACCACATTGTGTGAACCGGCGAATGTTCATTGGGTCAGTGGGACCCAGCGAGAGTACGACTCACTTTGTGCCCAAATGGTTGCTGGCGGGACGTTGATCAAGCTGAACCAGAAAGCTTGGCCCGGTTGTTTTTTGGCAAGGTCGGACCAGAGTGACGTGGCACGCGTAGAGGATCGGACGTTTATATGTTCACTGTCAAAAGAGGCTGCGGGGCCGACCAACAACTGGGTTGACCCGTTCGAAATGCGGCGAAAGCTCAAGGGGTTGTTCAAGGGCTGTATGGCTGGACGGACGATGTATGTCTTACCGTTCAGCATGGGACCACTTGATTCTCCGATGGCGCAGATCGGTGTCCAATTGACCGACTCGCCATACGTTGTGGTCAACATGCGCATCATGTCGCGCATTGGGAAAGAAGTATTCAAATTGATCGACGCGAATCGCAAGCGAGTTGTACCTTGCGTTCATTCAGTGGGTGCACCTTTGCGCAAGGGGGCTAAAGACGTTGCGTGGCCCTGTAATCAAGAAAAGTACATCGTCCATTTTCCCGAGACACGCGAAATCTGGAGTTATGGATCAGGGTACGGCGGTAATGCGCTGCTTGGCAAGAAATGTTTTGCCCTGCGAATTGCGTCGGCGATGGCTCGCGACGAGGGGTGGATGGCCGAGCACATGTTGATACTCGGAGTCGAGAGCCCGGATGGTGACAAGACGTATGTTGCGGCTGCGTTCCCAAGTGCTTGCGGCAAGACAAATTTTGCCATGTTGATTCCACCGCCACATTTTCAAAACGCAGGTTGGAAGGTTTGGACTGTGGGCGACGATATCGCTTGGCTGCGTCCTGACGAAAGCGGACGATTGCGAGCGATCAATCCCGAGGCAGGCTTCTTTGGGGTTGCACCAGGTACCAGTGCTAAGACGAACCCCAATGCGATGGCTGCGCTGGCTAAGAACACAATCTTCACCAACTGTGCTTTGACTCCCGAAGGTGGCGTTTGGTGGGAGGGCATGACCGACGAACCTCCAGCAGAGGTTATTGACTGGCGAGGTGCTTGCTGGACACCTGAAATTGCTAAGAACACCGGCGCCAAAGCGGCTCATCCCAATGCTCGTTTTACGGCACCAGCAAGAAACTGTCCTACCATGGACCTTGATTGGGAGCATCCCGCAGGAGTGCCAATCAGTGCGATTATCTTCGGCGGGCGGCGAGCGACAACGATGCCCTTAATCTATCAAGCCTTCAACTGGTCTAGTGGCGTGTACATCGGTGCGACCTTGGGCAGCGAAACGACCGCTGCGGCTGGCGGCGCAGTCGGTAAAGTGAGACGCGACCCAATGGCGATGTTGCCTTTTTGTGGCTACAACATGGGCGATTATTTTCGTCACTGGATCAATATGCAGAGAACGCTATCTGAGACTCCACGCATCTTTCATGTCAATTGGTTTCGCAAAGATCGCGACGGAAAGTTCCTGTGGCCAGGTTTCTCGGAAAACATGCGTGTCTTGAAATGGATCTGCAACCGTGTACGAGCCGGAGGTCCTGCTCGAGAAACTCCCATCGGTTGGATGCCGCGTTATCAGGATATTGATTGGACGGGATTGGAGTTTCCAGAAGAGCAATTCGACGAACTCCAGTCATTTGATCGGTCGGCCTGGCGGTCTGAAATCCTCAGCCACGAAGAGTTGTTTATCG
>CAZVBC010000192.1:0-13012 GCA_964625155.1 uncultured Pirellulaceae bacterium | reverse complement strand
AAACGCAAGATGCGACAAGATCGCAAGCTTTTGCGCGGCATCGCTACCGTCAACATCCATGGTTGGGTCCGACTCCGCGTACCCCAATCGCTGAGCTTCGCGCAGCGCACGATCGTATTCCCAACCCTTCTCGTCCATTTGTGTGACGATAAAGTTGCTAGTACCGTTCAGAATTCCCTGAAGCGATAAAATCTGATTAGCCGACAAGCACTGGCTGATGTTAGCAATAATTGGAATACCGCCGGCAACAGCCGCTTCAAACGCGATACAGCGTCCTAACTGTCTCGCTCGATCAAACAGTTCGCCTCCATGTTCTGCTAACAAAGCTTTGTTGGCCGTTACCACGTCTTTACCGGCATCAAGCAACTTTAGTGTATAGGTGCGTGCCGGCTCGAGCCCACCGACCAACATCGCCACGACCGAAATCTCCTTGTCACCAAGAATGTCTTCTAATCGCTCGCTGATCACCCCTTCAGGAAGCTGATAATCTCTCGGTTTGCGTCGATCGCGAACAACTCCTTTTTCGAGCCAAAGTGCTCGACCAGCATGCCGTGCGGTTCGGTCGCCATGTTCAACCAACAACCTCGCTACGCCACACCCTACGGTACCCACGCCAACGATGGCAACCTTGGTTTTTTCCATTATTTCTCTGGTCTGAGCGGACTCACAAGTGCAAAACCAAGCCATATCCTAAACGAAAACCGGAGGTTGGGGGAAGGACGGCCAAGCAGTTCTTAACCTCAAGTTGTTCCGACCTCGCGCCTTTCCCTGTCGAATTCCAAGCCATATGATTTGCTCACTGCTTACCACCCCTGTAATGTCTTAGGAGTCCTTCATTGGCCAGAGGAGACCATATTTACGTAGTGACCAGCATTGGCTGGGTAACCTTTCAACACCATGGCATCGACATGGGTGACGGAACAGTGATTCATTTGTCGGCTTCCGACGGCACGCGGGCTACACTGGTCGATCGGTCGGGCCAATTTGCTGTGCGGCGAGCGACACTCGAAGAATTTTCGAAGGGCAAACCTGTACTCGTTGTGCAACACGTCGACCGTTTGCCAGTCCAAACGACTTGCGAACTGGCGCTGAACCAAGTGGGACGTCGAGGATACCATTTGCTCAATGGTAACTGCGAACATTTTGCCACGTATTGCGCAACTGGCCAAGCGATTAGCCGCCAAGTCGAACTCGGACGCAGCGCGGCTTCGTCCGTTGCGTCTGCAGCAACAAAAATTGCCTGGGCAACATCGATGGCTGGTGTTCGAACCGGATTCGCTCGCGTTACTAGCCGCATCGCAGTCAAGCCTCATCCTTTGCAATTGGCGGCCGATGGAGTTGAGTTGATAGCCATCGCCTCAAGCTGCGCTGCAGGTTTTTCAGCCACTGCGAGTCAGCGAATCGCACGCATAAGTGGTCACCTGACTGCCCTTGGCATCGGCTGCGCTGTTGCAGGCCCCGCTGGTGGAGTTGCCTGGATGGCCTTGCATTATGGGACCACAACGCTCGCAGAGAAATGGTGCCAGCAGACACATGAATAGCCACCCATCAACTCAGAACACACAGACTGCGTTGTCAACAAACTGAGCAATTGATTACTGCACAGCTTTGTTCCGACGCTTCCCAGTGTTTCCCGCCTTTGTTGATCTCTCGTCTGCGCTAGTGGGTGTTACTTCAGCATCGCGACTTGGCATGTGTTTAGCCAATCGAACCTTTACGCCAGCAAGCTCGGGTTGGCTAGCCAGATTGTTCCATTCATGCGGATCGGACTCGTGATCATACAACTCTTCTCCTCCATCGGCATAGCGGATATAACGATAACGTGCATCGCGTACGGCATGGTGTCCGCGACCGTGTGTACACACCGCGACACCATCCCACTGACCCTGAGGGTCTTTTAACAGCGGAACTAGACTTCTGCCGCGAACATGGCTGGGAATCGGCAGGCCTGCCAACTCACAGACTGTAGAGTACATATTCGTGTAATCGACAGGCGCGGGACATTTGACACCGACCTGCGAAATATTTGGTGCGGCAATCGCCATTGAGGTACGTGTAGCTCTTTCCCAAAGTGCAAATTTCCGCCAATGTTCTTTTTCACCGAGATGCCACCCGTGGTCAGTCCACCACACTACGATAGTATTGTCCGCGCGTGGGCTGGCTTTGAGGCCTGCTAGCAACCTACCAACTTGGTCGTCCAAATAGGAAATGGTTGCCAAATATGCCTGCACGGCCTTCCGCCACTGATTTCCATTGACAACAGCAGCGTGATCTCCGAGCGGATTGGCCATTTTGATTCCCCCTGGGGGCACATCTGCCAAATCGTCTTGTTTCACAGTGGGCAATTGAATGGAGTCGAGCGGGAAGCGATCGAAGTACTCAGCGGGAACATACCAAGGTAAGTGCGGTTTGACATAACCGACAGCCAAGAACAACGGGCGCTGCGTCGGAGCAGTTTTTAGTTGTTCAATCGCCCAATCTGTCAGTTTTGTGTCACTCATCTCGGACGTTTTGTTGGGGAGCGGCCCCCAATCAAAATGGCTCTTGTTCAGTCCATTAAAATTCTCTTCATGCGAGTCTACCCCAGGAAACAAGCCTACCCAGGAACTCCACGTGTCGAGTCGCCCTTCACTGGCAAAACCATGATAAATCTTACCGCCACCGAGAACCTGGTAGCCATTGGCCAAAAAATGTCGATTCAAAGTAATCGTCTCGCGCAGGACTCCTTGCGCCGGATCACCATTGGTATAGATCCCAGTCTCCCAGGGTCGCAAGCCACTCATCAGCGCCGCACGCGAAGGGTTGCACGCCGGTGCAGCACAGTGTGCATTAGTAAAAATTACCCCGCGATTAACTAATTGATCGATATGCGGAGTGCGAGTTTGTGAATGACCCCCTAAGTGCCCAGTCCAATCGTTCAGATCATCGACGGCAATAAACAGCACATTGGGTTTGCCAGGACTCTGAGCATGTGAATACACGCCCAGCACCAGAATCAAACAAATAGCGATCCCCGGCTTCAGCAGCGTTTGTTGATAGTGAATCATGTTGTAGGAATGAATTCTTACGAGCGAAAAGAAATTAGCCGACGAACATTAGCAACCAACAATTTACAATCTTTTGATTGAAATATTGCGAAACACAACAGCATCATTGTGGCCAGCAAAACCAAAGTGCCCAGATTTCAGGTCTTTCCCAGGATGCGGGCGATCGTCTTTGAATTCTGTTATTTTGCTGACATCCGCATCAACGATCACGGTACCATTTAGTTCTACGCGGATCGTTGAGCCCTTAACGGTCACTTCTTGGTAATTCCACTGGCCAGCGGGCCGCAAATATCCTCGGTGAGCTGGCGCCATGCCATACACTGCACCATGATATTGGCGAGGATCAAGCTTGGAATACTTCGCATGCGTGTCGTCCAAGATTTGTAATTCGCACATGCCGTCATAAGATGCGCGTCCCTTACCGGGGTAGCGAATTGCCAGCCCGTTGTTTCCGCCCGGCGGCACCTTGAACTCAACTCTCACGACAAAGTCATCATATTGGTCGACCGTATGCAGCACTCCACCTTTGCCAGCTTTGCACGCAATGGCGCCGTCGACGACCTCGTAATTATCGACCGCGCCACTCCAGCCCGTGAGATTCAGGCCATTGAATAGGCTTGTAAATTCCTGTTCCGAGTCGCGGCCACGTAAAAGCTGCACCGCTTCATCTGGGCCAATTTCGCGCACTCGTAAGTTTCGCCAACGGATTTCACCACCGTGTGTTTGCAATTGAATTGGACCGGATGCAGGGAGCGGCAGTTTCCGATCCCAGAAATTCTCCATAATCGCATTCTTCACCACAAGACGATTGTTCAGGTAGACCGTCGTGCGACTACCGATTTGAATGATACGGAACTTGTTCCATTCTCCAAACGGTTCGTCTGCAGGAGCGAGCGGATTGCGACCAGGAGATTGAATGGAATTATTGAACAAGCCTCCGGAACCGAGACCTGGGTTTCGGTTGGGATTCTCAGGTTTGAAGGGCTGGTTGATGTCCCAGATCTGCACTTGTGGCGTACCCCGCAAGTAAATGCCACTGTCGGCATGCGCGACGGTTTTGTAGTCGATCAGCAGCTCGATATCGCCAAACGAATCGTCGGTCGTCGCGTAGGGACCCTTACCGTCATTAACAAAATCCCCATTCTCGATCGTCCAATGCTTCTTAAATTCATCTTGTTGTTTTTCAATTGCCGCCTGACGTTTTTCCAGAGCGGATTTCACTGTGTCGTGCGGGTTGTTACCATGCCAGCCCGTCAAGTCTTTCCCGTTGAATATCGCTCGGAAATTCTTCTGCGACGGAGACTGAGCGCTAGCGTAGCTGGTAGTCGCCGCCAAGATTAAAAACGCAACCAAGTTGCCGAAGGATGTGTGAGGCAATTTCATATGCTAGTTTTCTCTCAATGTGTCAAGTGAAGGCCGCACGGGTGGTACGAATTTACGCTCGGTACCACAAGCGGCTTTCGATTACCAAGTCTTGCAATGGGTCGATACAGATTTAGCCTAAACTCCAACCTTGCTTAGGCGCACGCGTCAAGAAACGATTCGCCGCTTCGTTGTTTGTGATCCGCAAATTCTTGCTGTCCCACAAGATCTTACCACCGGCGCGATAGGCGACATTGCCCAAATGATTGGCTTCTGACAGCGGGCCAGCATAACTGAAAGGACTCCCGGTGGGTTGACCGGTTCGACAAGCAGCCAACCATTCAAGCTGTTGGCCTGGCGAATCCGGCACGTATGGATCTGGACGGCGAAATGACTTCACCTTTTCTCCCAGCAGCAATACGTGTTTTCCGTAATCAGCCAGGAGCATTCCCAGTTCGCCAACAAACAGTACTCCACTGTTCCACTGAGGAATTCCACCGTCGCGCCAAATCTTGGGTTTATGGGTCCCCTGGTACCAAGTCAATGAACATTCTGGCAGGTTTCCTCGCGCTCCGTAATTGTACTTGGCCGTCATTGATGCCGGTGCAATTTCTTCGTGAGGCGGATCGCCGTCCGCTTCGATCGATAATGGTGCATCCAGTTGTAATGCCCAGTAGGGCAGGTCAATCCAGTGACTTCCTAGATCGGACATGGTTCCATTGCCAAAATCCCACCATCGATACCACTTGGGACCCGGGAAGTAGACTTCGTGATAGGGACGATCTGGAGCTGGGCCAAGCCACAGATTCCAATCCAAATAATCGGGAGGAACCATGGATTCGGTCGGTCGTTCCATCACGTGCACAATATCCTTATTGGCCTTGGCATCTTCAGCCGATTGGCGTCCCCAAGCGCGAGCAACCCAAACGTGAGCTTCTTTGACATGGCCAATGGCACCACTCTGGATCAGCTCGACCACACGGTGATAATTGGGCGTCGCATGAATCTGAGTTCCCATTTGAGTCGGCACACCCGCTTTGGCTGCCGCCTGCGTGATGAGGCGAGCTTCATAGACGTTTTGTGTTAGTGGCTTTTCGCAATATACCGGTTTACCTTGTAGCAACGCCGGCAACGTAGCATAAGCATGCGTATGCTCCGTCGTGCTCACCACAAAACCATCGATTCCCTTAATGTCTTCGTACAATTTACGAAAATCGCGAAACGTCTTTGCGTCAGGAAATCGACTAACTGCGCGCTCCAGATTTTGGGCATTGACGTCGCACAACGCCACAACTCGGACGTTGGGGTCGGCAGCCATCGCGGTCAGATTCGCATTTCCACGGCCACCGACTCCAATGAAAGCCAGATTTAATCGCGCCGTCGCTTGTGCACCACGCAGAATTCCCGGAGCAGCGATGGCAGTTAAGCCAGCCACCGCTGACTTCGAAAAACTGCGGCGACTGATTGTCTTCTGTGCATTCATAAGAACTCTCCGTCTCAAGTTTATAAAACCAGCATATCAAGCAAAGATTTTGGTTAGCGGTGAACCGGTGGTCAACGGCAGCGGTCGCGATAGGGTATCCATGATTTCGCTGGCCGGGTCGATACCCAGCGCCCAGTACAATGTTGCCGCAATGTCTTCGGGGCCAACTGGATCACTCGCTGGATAGGCACCGTAGGAATCGCTTGCACCAAATACTGCTCCGCCGGCGATGCCCCCGCCGGCCATCATCACCGTATAACAATCTGGCCAGTGATTGCGTCCTTTCCCATCCCGGTCGCCGACCTTCGGGCCTCGGCCAAATTCTCCCATCCAGATCACCAAGGTTTCCTCCAACAAACCCCGGCTGCGCAAATCTGCAATCAACGTCGGGACCGTTTGATCGGTGATTGGAAGCAACCGATTCTTGAGGTCTGTAAAATTGTCTTGGTGCGTATCCCAGCCTTCACTCCCTTTGCCGCCAATACTACTCGCAAAATAGACTGTCACAAAACGGGTTCCAGCCTCGATCAATCGCCGCGCAAGCAAACAGGACTGACCATAATTCGTACGGCCATATGCATCCCGCAACCACTGTGGCTCTAAAGAGATATCCAACGCCTCTTTCAGACCTGGGGCCGCAAGAATGGATAACGCTTGCTGCTGAAATTCATCCATTCCGCGCGCCACCGCAGATCGCTCGCGCAGCGCTAACTGAGAGTCAACGACCTGCAATAATTGCCTGCGACGATCCAGTCTTGCCAAGTCGATGTTATTAGGCAATCGCAGTTCCGGCAGTGCAAAGTCGAGCGAATTCGGGTCCGAGTTAAAAAAGAAAGGATCGAACCGTTTACCCAAGAAACTGGCGTGTTGCCCCGGAGTCGTGGAACCATCGCGAACAATGTGCGGGTACGCGACGAAAGCGGGCATCCCTGATGCGCGCGAACCCAGGAATCTGGAGACAACCGATCCGTAACCGGGATACAGATCCAACGAGTCACGCAATCGTTGATCGTCGGTAGGTGGCGCTTTACCTGTCAGGCAATAATATCCCGCCGAATTGTGATTTTTCATATTGTGGTGTACGGATCGAACTTGCGCCCAAACGTCCAACGACTGAGCCCACCTGGGCAAGTGTTCGCAAACGTTCAGGCCCGGCACTGCAGAAGCGATGGGACGGAATTCGCCGCGTATACCCGCTGGGGCCGCAGGTTTCATATCAAAAGTGTCGATATGACTCGGGCCACCGTGCTGATGAAGAAAGATCACGTTTTTGGCGCGCGGAGGCGCGCCGCCAGAGTTCTTGTGGATACCCTGACCGTCGGCTCGCAAGATACCCGGCAGTGCCAATCCTGCGAGTCCCAATGAGCCGAATTGAATTGCCGCACGACGATTGGCCAAGACGCTGCGATATTCTGCACACCCACTCACGACAATTCCTCCCCTAACCCATTTCTACCCGACAGTTGCCCTGGCTGGCATCGCGATTGTCTCAAATTGCTAACTCGTTCGGGCTGTGTAAATCCATCAGCCCAAATGCAGACATGCCCCGCGAACACTAGCGAATCAGACCAAATTCTTTGCTGTTGATTAATGCCCAAGTTAGGTCTTCCATCGCGGCACGCCTATCGTTGCTGCTTTCAAGATACTGCTTCATAGCAAGCATCTCGTCATTGCGGGGAAATCTAGCCAGGGCAGTCAAGTACATCTCTTCAATTATTTCCGATGTGCTGGTGGTAGTACGCAGTATTTGGTCGAGCCGATTACCAGGCTGCGCCAGCTTTTCGCGGGTTTCGATACCGTTTGCGAGCAATAAAGACTGACCAAGTGATACGTCTGCGGAACGCTCACACTCGCATGCCAGCAACCTTCCCGGTTTGCCGAAAGCCGTCAGGAATCCAGCTCGAGTGGGCACGATGGGTTGCGACATGACTCGATTGCGAATCGGTGGCATCCCATCCCCAGATGCATCTGGTTGTTGTGGAATTCCGGTAACGTCACAAATCGCATCCAACAAGATCTCTGCCGGCATCCGTCGCAGTGGGTAACCAGCAAATACCGGTGCACCTGCTAAAGACTCATACGAGTTCTCCATCTCAGCAGGCTGACGTGCAAAAGTCTCACTTAACAATATCAAGCGAGAAAGTTGTTTCAGCGAGTAACCCGAACGAATTAACTCGTCGGTCAAGTGCTCCAACAGTTCCGGATTGGAGGGAGGATTGGAATCTCGAAAATCGTCGGGCGGATCGACGATGCCTCTGCCAAACAAATGATACCAAGTGCGATTGGCCAAGTTGCGAGCAAATTGCCGATTATCGTTCGTCAACCATGTCGCCAGCGCCGTCAAAGGATTTTGTTCAGCGCCCTTATCTGCATTCGCTGC
This sequence comes from uncultured Pirellulaceae bacterium, assembly GCA_964625155.1. Taxonomy (GTDB): domain Bacteria; phylum Planctomycetota; class Planctomycetia; order Pirellulales; family Pirellulaceae; genus Aureliella. Next base: position 4,740 of record CAZVBC010000192.1, on the reverse strand, counting down.
GGTCGTGACTAACAAACGTTTTTCGGTTAACGGTTTGGGTCCAATGTTCTCGGCTCGTCCAGGGTGCCAAGCTTCCGGCGATTTCGCTTCCAGAGAAATAATCTCATCGCCCGAGATAATATGTTTGTCGAATTTGTCTTTGGGCGCATTATCGACTTGTTTGCGGCTGACAGTAGAGAAATAGGCGGCTAGCCCGTAGTAGTCGTCCTGCTTCCAGCGGTCAAATGGATGATTGTGACATCGCGCACATTGCAGTCGTGCGCCAAGAAAGACCTGTCCTATCGTTTCTGCCGCCGTTTCTGGGTCTCGATGCGTACGATGAAAACTCGCTGGCGGATTCTCGTAGGTACTGCCGATCGTCGTCAACATCTGGGCAACAATTTCAGTCAGCGGTTTGTCGGCATCAAATTGTTCGCTCATCCACTGGTGCCAAAGCGCGGCACCTTTAGAACTCATCACCTTTTGTTCGTTCCGTAACAAGTCGCTCCAGCGCAGAGCCCACAGCATTGCGAATTCTGGTTGGCTGAGTAATCGATCCACCAAGTCTCGGCGTTTCGTAATGGATTGGTCGAGCAAAAATTGCCGGGCCTCTTCGCTGGAGGGCAATCGTCCCACGGTGACCACGTATATTCGTCGCAGAAAGGTGTTGTCGTCAGTGATTGCGGCAGGCTCGATTTTCATTCGCACAAGTTGATTATCGACGAAGCGATCTATTGCTTGCTGAGGCAACGCCGGTGCAGGAGTCGGAAGTTGATCCCTAGCCAAAAACGTTAGGCGACTTGCGGTTCGCCCCTGCAGATAGGCGACTGAAATTGAAACATCCATCGGACCATCAGCATGCACAACCCCTTGTTCATCAATCCGTACACCGGTCGGCAAACTGGGTTCGAATTTCGACCAACGAGTCACATCGCGCTCGGTTCCGTCAGCAAATTGCGCTACCACAACCAATTGCTGCTTGCGGCACGACTTGCGCAAGACAACAGACTTTGGATAGACCGTTAACCCTACCACTTCATCAGCGCTGGACGACGGTTCACCTTGTCCATGAGTCCATTGGCATTGGTTTTCTATCCAGCGTTTTAGAATCTTGTATTCAGCCGATTCCGCCGAGAATCGCACGCCACCTTGATGCGCAACATCGCCGATTGGTTTGCGCAAGAGTAAGCTCTCTGTTGGTGAAAACAAATCGATGCGGCGACCACCTTGACCACGCGTGATCGTCTCGAAATCCAACAAAGGATCATCGCCTCGAAGACTTAGCCGAAATCCACCCTTACCGTGCAAATTTCCATGGCAAGTACCCAAATTGCAACCAGCTCGCCCCAACACTGCCGAAACTTCGCGTGGGAAACTGGGGTCGGTCGAAGGAGAAACCTTAACATTCACTTCGGCGTCAGCCAGCATGTCCCGCCAACTAGCACGCAAAGTTGTTTGTCCCGAATTCACCGCAGAAAAAGTACTCACACCGATTTGTTCCAATAGATCCTCGCGGTCGGTCCTGAGAATCAAATCGCGATTGTTCGATTGATCAACGCAATCGCCATTTTCGAACTTCTCTAAAATGACAATGCGCGCAGGATAACCACTGTGTATCTGTACCTGCGACGGTAAGATCACTAATTCAGAAGCGGTTGTATTAAAACAGTTTGCTACAGTCGCCAGCACCCACGCGCATAACGACAGTCCTCGTGCCCAAACAAACCTGCGTTCGAGCATCTCGACATGAAGTTTTGCGATCATCTTTGACTCAGGGTAAGAATTAGCAGTTTCAGCAATTAGGCAGGAAAAATGCAGCTAAACTATTGGAACATCCCCGCGTCTTAAAATCAACTAGCAAGCACCCGCCCTCAGCCGTCACAATGGGCGGCTAACAGGCTCAAGTAGGTGATCTCGATCGGTTTAATTATACTGGCCAGCCCTTTGGACCAAAAAAACGGCGAACTTACTTTTTGTGTGGGAGTCAACGAACGGGACCACGACGGATCTCGTCAAGTAGATGCGTCATGGCGGCGAGTTGCTCAGGAAACTGGCCGGCTAGATTGTGTTTTTCGCCGACATCCGTCGACAGATCGTATAAAGCGCCTGGAGCAGCCGTTTGAATATCGGTCCATGGCCCGAGATGGTCACGGGTCTTACCGGGAGGTAAATACTTCCATTTCCCTATCCTCAGCGCAAGTGCTCCTGCTTCGTGGACTAAATGCGGGCGTCCAATGGTATCTTGGCCAAGCAATGTGTCGGATTCATCGAGGCTGTCTGGAAATGCTCCTCCCTCAATCGCTGCTCCAATCAACTTCGCAAACGACGCCGCCAAGTCGATTTGACCAAATAGAGCGTGAGAAACCTGCCCAGCTCGAATCTTGTCGGGCCATCGGGCAAGAAAAGGGACTCGCGTTCCACCTTCAAATTGAGAATACTTCCCAGCTCGATTAGGACCATTCGGATCATGATTACTCAATTTCTCATTGGCTTGGTCGTGGTAACCATCGTCCAGAACTGGGCCATTGTCGGAGGTGAACATCACGAGAGTGTTCTGGGCGATCCCCAGGTCATCGAGTCGACGGAGGAGCTGGCCAACACACCAATCGAGCTGCAACATTGCGTCGCCTCGCAATCCCAATTGAGAACGTCCAACAAAGCGACTATGAGGAACTCGTGGTACGTGGATGTCGTGCGTGGAAAAGAATAGAAAGAAGGGACGCTGACGGTGTGTATCGATAAACTGTATAGCGTGCGAAGTAATTGCATCAGCCATATCTTCATCGACCCACCGAGCCTTGTCGCCGCCGGTCATCCAACCAATTCTGGATATACCATTGACGATCGTGCTGTTATGGCCGTGTGACCATTTTTGCTTGAGCAAGTCAGGCCGTTCTTGTCCCGACGGCGATTTGCCGATACGTGGGCCATAACTGACGTCAATTGGGTCGTTGGGGTCCAGCCCTACAACCAAATCCTGCTCGACGTAAACACAAGGAACACGGTCTCCGGTTGCAGGGATCAAAAAGTGATAATCAAAGCCGATTTCATTAGGGCCTGGCTTGATTGGAGCATTCCAGTTCACAGCTCCATCTCCCAACCCCAGATGCCATTTCCCGACGACACCCGTCGCATACCCTGCCGAATGTAACAGGCTGGCGATCGTAGGTGTCCCTGGCCGCACGATCAAGTTCGCGTTTCCAGCTAAGACTCCCGTTCCTTTTTGACGAAACGCATACTGCCCCGTCATCAATGCAAACCGCGAAGGAGTGCAAGTAGCCGCTGAAGAATGAGCATCGATAAACCTGATTCCTTCGCGCGCAAGCCGGTCGATGTTAGGCGTCTGAATTGTCGCGGATCCATTACATGAAACGTCGCCAAAGCCAACATCATCGGCATATATCAAGATGATATTAGGTCGGTCCTGTGACTGGGCAGGCACAACCGTTACCGCCAAAAAAAACATCACACAAAAAATGCTTCTCACTGTCTCGCTCCCGTTGTCGAATTGAGCTTGCGTCGTCGGTTTGCACATTCTAGGAAAAACTCGGACAAGTACCAACCATTGGTCGACCAGCCAAGAATGCGGGTGCAGGTTCTGAACGAAAATACAAGCATCCAACGAATTGCATCTTTCACACGTTAACCGTTGAAAAAATCCTCGCACGAACGACGATAAGGACCTAAGGTGTCATTGCAAGGGCGATATTTTCCAATAACTACTAGCGGTTCTTAGCCTTAAACGTCGACGGCACTTTAACTTTTAGTGGGTATTCACATGCGGGAAATGATCCAACGAGTGATGATGCAGTCAAACGATTTGGTGTTGGTGATGAGCTACGCCGATGCCAAAGGTGCCATGAGCAGGCGAGTTGTGAGCCCGATTCGGTTCGTGGCCCCTAACCGATTCCTTGCACTTTGTCTGTGTCGCGAAGAGCCGCGTCAGTTCCAGATTGATCGTTGCAGCAACTTGCAAATCGCAGCAGCAGCCGATTTCGTGATGCCCGTTGCGATTCAGAATTAAGTGAATTCGCCCTAAGTACAAGGCTGAACTGCTGGGAGAGCAATTGTGGGTACTAGCTTGATGTTTTGTTGCGTAGTTTTTGTTACGCGCCCAGCGTTCCTTTAGGGACAAAATCTTGAGTTATCAGATTGACGGCCCCGAAGGTCAAATATGCGTCAGTCCGAAGAGCTTCGTCAAGTTCAAGCAGCCCACCCGCGAGATCCTCAATCGCAACCACGGCAAGTCGACTCGCGCTCGTTTGCAGGAACTGACGGCGTACCTTCGAGGTTGGATAGGTTACTTCGCGTTAGAACAACGCAAGAGTCTGTTTGCTGAGCTCGATAAGTGGCTTCGCGCCGCCGCTTGCGCGCTTGCATCTGAAACCAATGGCGCTTACCTCGCACCTGCCTCCAGAAGCTCAAACAGCTTGGCGTTCGCCACGACGCAGCCGCCTGTTAGGTGGCTGGATGATTTGGATTCTTCAGCCTGTTACGTGGCTGGACCAAGCTTGTTCCGGTGAGTCGAACCGCCTAGTGCTGCCCAACATGCTACGCAGTGTGGGAAGGCGTCCGGAGCAATCCGGGCCCCTGTCCCGATCGCTTTGTTACGTGCCATTTCTGCGCTACAGGTTAGCCAATAGGTCGAAGTCGTTTCGTTTGGCAATCGTGTTCCAACAACGAAGACGCTTGGTGTCAGAAAGTGTCCGCCGAGGAGTTCATTCGTCGGTTCCTGCAACACGTATTGCCCAGCGGCTTCCG
>CAZVBC010000191.1:0-13027 GCA_964625155.1 uncultured Pirellulaceae bacterium | reverse complement strand
AGCAGATAAGGATAGATGGAAACGCGGTCATCTTTGCCGGTGAAAAACTGCTTTTGATAATCGAAGCAAGGCCCCCATGTTAAATTACAACCGACCTTGAGATCTTCGCCAAGAATTTGTCTCAGCATATCTGGCGCGTGAACGCCTTCCGAAGGATTGGTGTAATGAGCACAGCCGGCCGCATGGATGTGGTGATCGCCCGACCACCAAGAAAACTCGGAAGGATCTACCCAGCGATGAAGCTGGATGCGTACGGTCGTGGGTTTGTCAGCAACTTGAAAAGTTGCGTTTTCGATGATGTACTCTGGCCCACGTGAGTATTCAAGAGTGTATTCACCAGCGGGCAACAGCACTGTCTCGCCACTTTGCCGATATACTTGCGGATGAAAGAAGAAGTCGGGCGCCAGTCGCTTTGACTGAGATGGATACACGTTTCCTCGTCTATCCCGAATCGTCAATCCGGCTGTGGTTGGTTTCCCATCATGATCACGGATGTCGAACGTGACATTTACCGCTGGTTGCGCCTTGAACACGATATTGGTTTCCGATCGAAAACCGACGTCCTGAGTCCCCTGTCCAACATCAAAAGAAATCACTGCCGCACGTTGCCCAACATCACGACTGTAGATCTGAACGATGCGATATTCTAATGCCAACCCGGACAGCGTTTCTCGCAGTGGACGGCCGTTGAACATCTTGATATCACACCACCGTTCCCGTATTTCCGCTGGACTGATTTTCAAAGTTGGCTCGGGATAGACGGTTTTGTAAACGCTACCGCTTTGTGGACTGGTTACTTTCAATTCTGCAGTGACACCAGCTTCATTGTGTACTTTGACCAAGAATTGTGACCAACCTTGCTCTACGAGAACAGGCACGGCTGGGCCTGGAGCCACTTTTACTCGTGACTCTGGATTGATGTGCACCGACAATAAACATAGTTTGTCGAAAACTCTTTGAACTCCCTCAACAACCTTCAACTCGTCGCTTTCAGCTAACACTCTTTCTAATTCCCGCCGCTCCGCAGGTGAAAGTGGCGTACCAGTGAATTCCAACGCCTCGATCAACTGCCGCGCGTGAACAGCAACTGGCTGGGCCGCCACGTTATAGACCGTTGCGGGCTTATTCTCCTGACAATGGGTATCGGCAATGGTAAGCAACCCCAACAACATGCCAAGAACCATGGTCAATTGGTTTCGTAAAAGATACATGAGTTACTCCTCAGAACTTCAGACCATTGGGGCAGATGATTGAAAGACCATGACAATCAGACTGCTGGTTGTAACCAACCTGAGCCAAATACAAACAGGCACGGTTACATTTGTGGCGATTCGAAAGTCGCTTTTCAAGTAGGTGCGCAACCCGCACTGAAAGAATTTGGCAATTCCGCTTAGGCAATCAACGCCGCAGGCCTGAGAAATGGCTCTCTGAGATTCAAATTGAGTACTGACTACACGACCTTCTAGCTCTTGCGTTCCAGGCCGTGCGAATTGTCACAACCAGCCCACTCAATGTTTAATGCCGACAAGAAAGCAGCTGCATTACCTGCGGCTAGTTACTTTCGCCACTGGGCACTATCCAATTAGGCAATTCCGTGCGCTGTTTCGTATTGCTGAATCTTGTCAGCATGTTCGAGCGTCAAACCAATATCATCCAGACCATGCAGCAGACAGTGGCGTCGGAAGGGCTGGACTTCAAACTCAATCGACAATCCGAAGCCGTCCTCAATTACGCAGCTCTCTAGATTGATGGTTAATTTATAGGACGGATGCTTAGCTTGACGAATAAATAAATCATCGATCACGGACTCGGGCAAGCGAATTGGGAGCATCCCATTTTTGAAACAGTTATTAAAAAATATGTCCGCAAACGATGGTGCAAGCACGGCGCGAAATCCGTAGTCATCCAAAGCCCAAACTGCGTGTTCGCGACTGGAGCCGGAACCAAAATTTCGACGAGTCACGAGGATGGACGCCCCCGAAACCTGTGGTTGATTCAATTCAAATTCAGGATTGGGCGAGCCATCATCGCGATAGCGCCAATCGAAGAATAAGAACTGCCCAAATCCAGTACGCTCAATCCGCTTGAGGAATTGTTTGGGAATAATCTGGTCGGTATCGACGTTGGCTCGATCCATGGTCGCGACCAATCCAGTGTGCACGGTGAAAGGTTGCATGTATTAACTTTCAATACTGACTAGAGTGTTTAGTTCTGACTTGAGTGTTTAGTTAGCTTGCCCATTTGTTGCTGGACCCAGCGGGCATGGTTGCAGGCAGACAATAAGGCACGCAGTGGCTATGCTTTGTAATTCCACTGTCGGATATCGGTAAAGCGTCCTTCAATGGCAGCTGCGGCGGCCATGGCGGGTGACACCAAATGCGTTCGGCCGCCCTTACCCTGACGCCCTTCAAAATTTCGGTTACTTGTTGATGCGCATCTCTCACCCGGTTCAAGGCGATCCGGGTTCATGGCTAAGCACATGCTACAACCCGCTTCGCGCCAATCGAATCCAGCTTCACGGAAAATCTTGTCGAGTCCTTCTTGCTCGGCTTGACGTTTGACTTGACCACTTCCCGGAACGATCATGGCGTGAACCTTGGAATTGACTCGGTAACCTTTGGCCACCTTGGCTACTGCGCGCAGGTCTTCAATTCTGGCATTGGTACACGAGCCAATAAAAACGCGATCGATTGATAGATCGCAAATTGGGGTACCCGGTTTAAGACCCATATACTCGAGAGAGCGGGCAGTGGATTTTTGTTCTGTTTCATCACCGCAATCGGCTGGATTGGGCACAAGAGCTGTAACGGACGAGACTTGTCCAGGGTTCGTTCCCCAGGTCACTTGCGGTTCGATATCCCCGCCTTCAAAATTGCTGACCTTGTCATACAGTGCACCGGGATCGCTGGCCAGCGACCGCCATTTGTGCACCGCTGTATCGAAATCGGTAGGTGCAAACGGACGTCCCTTCAAATATTCGAAGGTCTTCTCGTCTGGAGCGATCAACCCGGCACGAGCGCCAGCTTCAATGGACATGTTGCAAACCGTCATGCGTTCTTCCATCGACAGCGATCGAATCACCTGTCCTGTGTACTCGAACACATAACCTGTGCCACCATGAGTCGTTAACTGGCCAATTAAATAGAGTATCAAGTCTTTGGCAGTTACACCCTCGGCGAGTTTGCCACGCACATTCAATTCGTACGTTTTTGGAACGTACTGTAATAAAGTTTGAGTGGCAAGCACATGTTCGACTTCACTGGTACCGATTCCAAATGCCAACGCTCCAAAGGCACCATGTGTCGCAGTGTGACTGTCACCACAGACAATGGTCATTCCAGGTTGCGTATAACCGAGTTCCGGGCCGATGATGTGCACGATTCCTTGCCGCGAGTCGTTGAGATCATACAGTTTGATACCGAACTCCTTGCAGTTTTGTCGCAATGTGTCAACTTGCTGGCGCGAGATCGGGTCAGCAATCGGCAGATTACGATTTTCCGTCGGAATGTTGTGGTCGACTGTCGAGATTGTCCGCCCCGGACGTCGTACTCGACGATTGGCAATTCTTAGGCCCTCAAAAGCCTGTGGGCTAGTCACTTCGTGGACCAAATGGAGATCGATGTACACAATCGCTTGTTTGCCCGGTTCCGCGAATACAACATGGTCGTCCCAGATTTTCTGGAACATTGTTTTGGGCGCACTGACAGCGTTTGGCATTTTATTCCACTCAAATGGGTAATACTAACAAGGACTAATTGCAATTATCTCGTGCTTCGCTTTTTCGTACGAAGGAATATTAAAGCTACAACTTGGCAGTATTCTAGCGGCTGTCAAGCCGATTCGCAGACCAAGAAATCCTTTGGTCGGCTTTTCAGAAACTCCTTCGAAACAGATTTTGACAAATCCGTTGACACTTATTCATGGGGTGCTTATACTTGCGTCATGAATCTCCCAGACGCCCCAAATTACCGAAAGTCTGGATTACTCTGTACAATCATTGAGGCTTTCATGCTCCACCGAGTGAGAATTCTGACGATACTAGGCTTGGTTGCCGGTTTTTCGTCTTCTTTCGCCTTTGCCCAAGAAGAAGTTAAGCCCGCTGTTTCCATCGTCGACCAGGTTAATGTTGGTTTGATCAATCACTTACACCAACGTGAATGGGTTCAGCTTGATGCTCGTGGTCAGTTAACCGGACAACTGGGAGTCCTCGACGTTTCTGGTCGTTTTGTTAGCAAGTCTGACGTTCAGATTTCGTTAACCAAGGACGATAAGGTCGTGCAAGAAATTGTGACAGGCCCGGACGGAAAGTTTTCCATCACTGGATTAGAAACTGGTACATATGCGTTTACCAGTAGGTCGTCAGGTACGTTTGCCGCGTATGCTTTGCACGTTCTGCCGCATAATTCATCCGGCAAGCTATCGTCACACATGGAGGTGGTGGCCAGTGTCGTGGGCGATAAACAAGCTGAAGAAATCGTTCGAAGCCACGTGGTTCCAGCAGATATCGGTGCTGTTGCGTACTATCGTTCATTTCAAAAAGATCCTTTGGCTGAAAAGCGCGAGTTTAGTGACTCACCCGCAATCGCTTTACGCGAAGATGGAAAATTAGTTGGACGCGTTTCAAAGCCTGGTTGGCAATTTTCTGAGCAGGACCTTACCGGTAATGTGGCTCATATTCTGCAGCGTGGAAACTTGGTTGCGCATGTACCAGTTTCTCGCGATGGGTATTTCGAAGTGCCCAATTTCAAGCCAGGAGTTTACGATTTGATTGTGGCTGGAGACGACGGAGTTGCTGCTCTGGGTTTCGAGGCCGTTTCAATGGAGCAAAAACTTGCGGAGCGCAACAGCAAGAAACGGTTTGTTGCGTTACAAGGGGCCGCTCCAGTCGACACACTTTGTTGTGAGATGGTTGAGCAACCATGTTGTGGCGGCGGCGAAATGATCGGTGAGACAGTCGTTGGAGCGCCGATTGGTGGAGGATTTGTAGGCGGCGGCGGCGGGTTAGGAGGCGGCGGGCTAGGAGGTGGTGGTGGAGGCTTGGGAGGCATTGGAGGTTTAGGAGGCCTGCTGGGTATCGCCGGTCTTGCTGTTGGTGTAGCCGCATTGGCTGATGACGATGACGCGAACAATTTGCCGGTGACCCCTGTTGTCCGGTAAGCTCGTTTTACGGCCACAGAAGATTAATATGAAGGTCCGTCGAAAGTTTTCGGCGGACCTTTTTTGTTTGCTCAAGTGCGACACAATTGTCATTCCACAGGTTTCGGCAAAAGCCGAGTTGTCCTTTTTCGCTAAATTGGTATCTTGGCCGTACTTTCAGAATCTCCGCTTGCGCTTGCAATCGGTAGATAACGCAACTGATAATCGACTTTCTAACGCACCGTCCCACCTAGAACCGCATCCCACCTTGTGGCGCTTTAAAGTTTATTTTTCACCAATGATGGTCAGATAAAAACCATGAGTAGCGACGATCAAAACCTTGCCATGCAAATTGCTGAAGCACGTGCTTCGTTAGATCAACACACTGTCGAATCAGTTCAATGGCATTTTCATGATTCTACGGGTTCGCCGTTTTGGTTGGAAAAGAAAAAAGAGCTAAAATTCGACCCGTTAAAAGACATAAAAGGATTTGATGACCTTAAGAAATTTCCGCTGTTTGAAGACGATTGGCTGCGTGGTGGACCGGTACGTAGATGGTTGCCGAAGGGACTTGCGGATCGGCCGGCCTACGTATTTGAAACCGGCGGAACAACGGGAATTCCCAAGAGTCGTGTGGTGGTGGACGATTTTAGAATTGACTACGAGCTGTTTAGTTCGACGTTGCCCGACAAGTATTTCCCCCGAGGGGCAAATTGGCTAATGCTTGGCCCAAGTGGACCACGGCGATTGCGATTGGCAGTTGAACATCTATGCCAGTTTCGTGGCGGAATTTGTTTTTGTATCGACTTGGATCCGCGCTGGGTCGTCAAGCTGATTAAAAAAGGCTGGATGGAACATCTGGAAGCATATAAGAAACATTGTATTGACCAAGCGATCACTATTTTGACTGCGGGGCATGACATCAAATGTATGTTCACGACACCCAAGTTGCTGGAAGCACTGGCGTATGGATTGGCCGAAAAGGGGACTTCAATTCAGGAAATTGGTATTACGGGCATTTTTTCTGGCGGTACTGAATTTACTCCACAATGGACTCGCTTTTGCGTTGAAGAGCTGCTCGGAGGGCCAACCGAGGAAAGTGGTGTGTATATGACACCCACTTACGGCAATACTTTAATGGGGTTGGCATGCAGCAAGCCGGTCACTGCCGCTGACGACTACAAAATCTCATACTACGCACCTCAACCCCGCGCTGTAGTGGAAGTTGTTGATTTTGAAGACCATACCAAAATCGTTGCGCCAGGCGGCACTGGGCGAGTAAAGCTATACACATTAACCAAAGAGGTCTTCATTCCTGGGTTTTTAGAACGTGATGAAGGAGAACGCGAGCCACCGTATATCAAATATCCGTGGGATGGAGTCAGCGGCGTTCGGCCATATCACGTCTTTGCTGCTTCGACCACAGTGGGCGTGTACTAGCCCAAAAAACGTGTGGATGGGGCGAACACTCAGCGATTACATTTTGATTTCGTTCTTGGAGGCTAGAAGTGTTGATCATTCCAGCTTTGCGTTGGGGCAAGAACTATAAGTCTCTTGAAACTCAGGATATTTTCCATTTCGACACGGGCGAGCCTATTGCCAAACTCTCGCAAGTCAATGGCGGCATGCTTCAAATGGACATACGAAAGACTGCAACAGCGCGAGCAGTCCTACGTGAGATTCCACCAGCCGAATTGTTAAGCCGTTGTAAAAAAGCAGCTCAATTATTTGAGCATGGCAGTTTACCACTGGGAGATTCCTCGCAGAGCGTGGATGATTTTATCCATCAGCAATCGGCCAGCACCGGCTTGCCCGAGCACATGTGCCGCAACAATATGAAGAAGAATTCCTTTGTCCTAGCCAATATGGACAAGATTCTCGATGCACTCACTCGAGGATTAGATCTGGAGATTCTTAGTCGCGGTTATGGTGAAGAAGGGCGCGGAGTTACGGTTAGCTATCAAGTTCAATCACCAGTACTGGGAGCCGTTTTGCCGAACAATTCCCCAGGTGTACACACACTGTGGTTGCCCGCAGTTGCGTTGCAAATCGGTTTGATGCTCAAACCCGGCTCCCAGGAGCCATGGACTCCCTATCGGATGATATCTGCATTTATCGAAGCGGGAATTCCTGCCGAAGCTTTTGCGTTATATCCCGGCGGACACGACGTCGGTCAGACTTTGCTCAACCGTTGTTCGCGATCGATGGTGTTCGGTAGCGCGCAGACCGTTCAGCAGTATGATGGAAATCCGAAGGTTCAGGCTCATGGACCTGGATTCTCGAAGATCCTGTTGGGCGACGACGTAGTTGATCGGTGGGAGAATTACTTGGACCTGATGGTGGAAAGCATTTTTTCCAATAGTGGGAGAAGCTGTATAAACTGTTCGGGAATATGGGCTTCTCGACATACCAAAGAAATCGCTCACGCATTGGCAGAAAAATTAGGATCTGTGGACGTAAAACCTCCGACCGATCCTGAAGCAGGGTTAGCCGCGTTCACCAACGCACATATGGCGACAGGCACGTGGGCCATGGTTCAGCAGGATTTGGCCGAGTCTGGTGTAACGGACATGACGTCCGGTTTTGGTAATCGGTTGGTCGAGAAACCACGTTGTGCTTATTTGCGACCGGTTATTGCTCATGTTGACTCTGCAGACCGAGGTATCGCCAACAAAGAGTATATGTTTCCATTTGCGGCCATTGTCACCTGTCCTCAGAAAGAAATGGTTTCGAAAATCGGACAAACACTCGTGTGCACCGCAATTACTCAAGATGAACAACTGATACGTCAGTTGACAGACAGCGTTCACGTTGATCGTTTAAACATAGGCCCCATTCCTACCAATCGTTTGAATTGGTTGCAGCCGCACGAAGGCAATTTAATCGATTTTCTATTTCGTTCGCGAGCTTACCAAATTGCCCCATTGTCGGCACCGGCAACCTGACCAGTATGGAACACACGACCATCGAGGTTCGAGGCGCGCGCGAGCATAATCTGCGCAGCGTCGATCTTGTTCTGCCGCGCAATCAATTGGTCGTGTTTACTGGCGTCAGTGGCAGCGGCAAGAGCTCAATGGCTTTTGACACGTTGTATGCCGAAGGCCAGCGGCGATATTTGGAAAGTCTGTCGAGTTATGCCCGGCAATTCATCGGACAACTTCCCAAGCCCAACGTCGATTACATAGGTGGACTAAGTCCTGCGATTTCCATCAGTCAGAAATCGACCAGTTCAAATCCTCGCAGCACAGTGGGTACGATTACAGAAATCCACGATTTCTTGCGTGTCCTTTATGCTCGTGTTGGTGTTGGATTTTGTCCCACTTGCGAAGTACCAATCACATCTCAGACTCGCGACCAGATTGTAGCACGAATTCAGCAGCTCGAAGATCAAAGCACTTATCTGATTCTAGCGCCGGTCGTGCGTGGCCAGAAAGGTGAATTTCGAGACTTGTTTGAAAGCCTGCGCCGGCAAGGATACGCGCGGGTACGCGTCGACTCAGAGGTTTTTCTGCTGTCCGAACCGCCCAACCTGAATCGTCATCAGCGTCACGATGTGGAGGTCGTGATCGCCAAGATAGCTCCCAATGAAACTACGCGCACGACGATCGCTGATGCTGTGAACGAAGCTCTGCGACTGGGCGAGAACTCTTTAGTCGTTGCACCGCACAAGGAAGAGGCAGGTGATGAACCTCGGACGCCTCTCAAGCAAACTGGTCGCAGTTCGCGGCGCAGAGGCGCTGTGGATGATCTGCTGCTATCGTCACAGTATGCCTGCCCAAAGTGTATGGCTTCGTTCTCACCGCCGACTCCACAGCTTTTCAGTTTCAACAGTCCACAGGGAATGTGCCCGCAATGTGAAGGTATTGGCGTCCAGTACACTTTTGTTCCCGAATTATTGATTCCCGATTCGTCGAAGTCGATTCACCGTGGGGCCATAGAGTTGCTTGGCTCCTGGAACGATATGGGACGCTGGCATCGCCATCAGTTGTTGAGCATCGGCGAGCTGATCGACAAGGAACTGGGGCTCAAGTCAGGTGCGAGCCTAACTCTGCCTTGGCAAGAGCTATCCGAAGAAATTCAGCATATTTGGCTGCGTGGTACCGGCAACCGCTACATTGCCTTTACATGGCGCGGTGGCAAAAACCCTGTGAAGTATGGAGGCAACTTTGAAGGTATTATCGGTCAATTGTTGAATCAGTACCGCGAGGCCAAGTCCTCCACGGCTCGCAGCAAATTTGAAAAATACATGGAGACACGCCACTGTGATGCTTGCGACGGTACTCGCATGAACGTCCAAGCGCGTCAGATCAAATTGTATGCTCAGCACTCCAGTCGTCACAGTTCGCCTTGGATCAACCTACAAGAACTGTGCGAATTACCGATACCCATGTGCTTGGAAGTATTGTCCAGTCTAAGGCTAAACGAAACCGAAGAACGTATCGCAGCCGAAGCTCTGCGAGAGATCTCCAGTCGTCTTCGTTTTTTGCTGGATGTAGGCTTAGATTATTTGTCGTTATCGCGGTCCGCACCTTCGTTGTCTGGTGGTGAATCGCAACGCATTCGGCTGGCCAGTCAAATCGGCTCGGGTCTCGTCGGTGTCTTGTACGTGCTCGATGAGCCATCGATTGGATTACATCCGCGAGACAACGATCGCCTCATTGAGTCACTGAAAAACCTGCGCGATCAAGGTAATTCATTAATCGTCGTTGAGCACGACGAGGATACGATTCGTGCAGCCGATTTGATTGTGGACTTTGGCCCGGGGCCAGGAGTTCGCGGTGGCGAAGTGGTCGCCTCAGGTTCGCTAGGCGAGTTAGTTGCATCACAGCGCAGCATTACTGGCAAGTTTCTTTCCGGCGCCGAGTCGATTCCTTATCCAATATCGCGGCGGCAGGGCAATGGCCACAATTTGCGAATTCTAGGAGCTATTCACAACAACCTAAAGAACATTGACGTCGATATTCCGCTCGGCCGATTCGTATGTATCACTGGTGTTAGCGGTTCTGGCAAGAGTTCGTTAGTGGGTGATATTTTGGTACCCGTCTTGAGACGCCGATTGCATGCTGCCGAGGATGTCGCAGGCAAGCACCGTACTATTGAAGGTATCGAACATCTCGACAAAATCATCGATATCGACCAAAGTCCGATCGGACGAACACCTCGCAGCAATCCGGCTACATACGTCAAAGTGTTTGACGAGATTCGTTCGTTGTATGCCGAAATGGTAGAAGCCAAACGGAGAGGGTACTCGCCTGGCCGCTTTAGTTTTAATGTTTCAGGTGGACGGTGCGAAGCCTGTGAAGGAAATGGCTCGACAAAGTTGGAAATGGACTTTCTGTCCGAGCTGTGGGTTACCTGTTCAGTATGCGAGGGCCGTCGGTACAACCATGAAACTCTGCAGGTGTTGTACAAAGAAAAATCAATTTCCCAAGTGCTCGACATGGACGTTCAGCAAGCGTATTTGCTATTCGAAAATGTGCCACGCATCGCAGAAAAATTACGTACTTTGCAGGAAGTAGGGCTGGATTATATCAAGCTGGGGCAACCTTCACCAACGCTGTCCGGCGGAGAAGCTCAACGAGTAAAGTTGGCTAAAGAGCTTGCGCGCCGCGAGACCGGCAGAACACTGTATTTGTTGGACGAACCGACAACTGGACTACACTTTCATGACATGCGGCTGCTTCTCAAGGTTCTGCAGGATTTGGTAGATCGTGGAAACACGGTTTTGGTTATCGAACATAACCTCGACGTCATTCAGGCTGCGGATTGGATCATTGACCTTGGTCCGGAAGGAGGTCATCAAGGAGGTGAGATCATCTTTGCGGGAACTCCCGAACAACTTGCGGAATGCGATCGGTCTCATACGGGGCGTTCACTTGCACGTCACCTAAAATTGCCTCGCGTACCAGGGAAGGAAGTCGTGAGCGGTCGGAAACGCAAAGGGGTTGTCAAGCCGACGCGGCTGGCACGACAACTTCACGTCGAAAGTGCGTCTCAACACAATTTGCAAGATGTTTCGTTGGATATCCCGCATCGCGCTATGACGGTTTTTTGCGGACCGAGCGGCAGTGGCAAAAGTTCGTTGGCTATGGACACTATTTACGCTGAAGGCCAGCGTCGGTACGTTGAGAGCCTCTCATCCTACGCTCGCCAATTCGTCGGCCAGATGCCCAAGCCCTCCGTAGATCGAATCACTGGCCTAGCGCCAGCTATCGCCATTGAACAAAAGACCGTGGGGCACAATCCTCGCAGCACGGTAGGGACGGTGACGGAGATCTATGATTACCTGCGAGTCTTGATGGCTCGCTTGGGAACACCGCATTGCCCGGCGTGCGATATTCCTGTTTCGACTCAAACCGCTGATCAAATAACAGACACGCTGTTCAAGTATCCTGATGGAACACGTTTGATCATTGCGGCACCCATCGAATGGCGACCGACGCTTGACCCGCATGAACTGTGGAACGACCTGCGTAGCGCTGGGTTGGTCCGCGTTCGCGTCAACGGCAAGACTTACTCACTCGATGCGCCTCCCAAACTTTCGACTATGGCCTCGTATGATTTGCAGATCGTCGTCGATCGTACGGTGATTTCACCTGAGAATCGGAGCCGCATCGGCGAAAGTGTCGAACTGGCGCTTTCCCGAGGTGAAGGTGTTTTGCTGGCGATCGAGCCTGATAACAATGCTGACGAACCGTTATGGAAAACGACTCGCCACAGCCAACACTTAGCCTGTCGCAGTTGTGGCTGGAGTCTTCAACCACTTACTCCACATGGTTTTTCGTTCAACACACAATTGGGTTGGTGTCCCGATTGTGAAGGAATCGGGACACAAACAGGAACCAATCCAGCCTTGTTGGTCGATAGTCGACGAGGACTTCGAGAAGGAGCCATTCTGATCTGGCCAACGGCACAGACCGAATTGGGACAGTCGATGTTGGAGAGCATCTCCAAAGCGCTGGCAATTCCTCTGGAACAACCGCTCGAAAAACTGACCGCAGCACAGCGGCGAATAATATTCCATGGAGCCGGAGACCGATGGTTTCGCGTGGATGATCTAGCCACATCGTCATTCGAGTTTCAATGGAAAGGTCTTTTCCCGACGTTGGAACAAGCGGCTCATATCAATCCGACCCTACGTTCCATTCTCGAACCGTTTGTGGCCAAAGTTCCCTGTGCAAGCTGCGATGGAAGCCGCTTGAATCGCGAGGCTTCGGCAGCCAAGTTTCGAGGCTTGACGGTCGGCGATTATACGCAAATGACTCTGGATGAGTTTTGCCGTCATGTTAAGCAATGGCAACTTAACGAACGCGAAGTCGCGATTGCCGGTGAGTTAGTACGTGAAATTCGGTCGCGAACCGAGTTTCTGATCGACGTAGGTTTGGAGTACTTGACGTTATCTCGTGGTGCCAATTCACTCAGTGGCGGAGAATCACAACGCATTCGCCTAGCCAGCCAGCTTGGAAGCGGATTAGTTGGTGTACTGTACGTACTCGACGAACCCACTATCGGCTTGCACCCTCGCGATAATGCCAGGCTGCTGGGTGCACTCCATAAACTGCGTGATCTCGACAACACATTGATCGTTGTCGAACACGATCGCGAAATCATCCTTGGGTCGGATCAGGTGTGTGATTTTGGGCCCGGCGCAGGACGCAATGGTGGACACCTCGTTGCGCAAGGGACGCCTACGTCAATCTCAAAGAAAAATGGGAGTGTTACCGGGCCATACTTGAGTGGCAAACTGTCCGTCCCCACCCCTGCTAGCCGACGCGCCACGAGTCAGGGGTTCATTCGCTTGCGCGGTGCTAAAGCACATACGTTGCGGAGCGTCGACGTCGATTTTCCACTAGGGACGCTTAGTGTCATTACTGGCCCCAGCGGCAGCGGC
>CAZVBC010000190.1:0-13137 GCA_964625155.1 uncultured Pirellulaceae bacterium | reverse complement strand
GGGTTGGGGATTCGCAAAACGCGCGTCGTTAAAGGCTCGCTAAAGAAGAAAAAGAAAGTCAAGAAGGAAGACGAAGCGGACGACAAGAAGAAAAAAGGCAAGAAGTAACCATTACTTCAGTTGCAATTTGTCCATCAAAACCGTTGCTAATCGCAACGGTTTTTTCTTTTGATTATTGACACTTTTTCGCGAATCCAAGAATTCGGCGCGAAACAAAAACAAAAAAAGGCGCCCTCTCGAAGTGAGAAGACGCCCGTGGTGGGGAGCTTCGTTGTGTCGTTGACTAACTTGCGGTCGCTGAATCGGCAGGAGCTGCTGGCTTCGCCGGTTCAACTGCCGCTGGTTTGCTTCCAGGTGCTGGAAGTTCGGCTTCGTAATCGAGCGAAAGGAGAAACCACTTGGCACCCGCATATTGTTGAGGAGAAACCTCGTCAATATTTTCTTTCAGCAATCGCTTCAAGCCATCGATCAACTGTGACAATTCTTTGTGAGATGGACTTCCATCGCCACTGTTTTCGGGAGTCCGAGAGGCCATCAACTTGTCGACTCGATTTCGCAGAGCCGAGTATTCGTCACTCCGCAATATGTGCGGCCACACTAGTTGGCCAGTCACCGGGTCGTATTGCTCCTTCGTCAATCGGTCCGGAAGTGCCGCCTCAGTGATGCGTGCCCATTGATCTTTGGTCGGAGGAGCACTGTTGTACTTATCATGATATTGGCGAACCAATTCACGCCGCTCAAAATAGGTTTGAACGTACAAACGGCTATTCTCAAGCTGGCGCCGGTAAGCCTCCTGGAAATTGACGGCAGCCAACGAATTTGCGTAATTGGTTTGGCCAATTGCGCTCAAAACACTCGCTTGCCCCCTAAGATAGCCTTCGATTGGCGTACTTGAATGTCGCAAGTAACTCCAGTTATTGATCGGGGCCACTGCCAAAGCATTACTCTGTGCTGAAGCTACCCCGCCGACAAACGTAATTACTAAACCCGCAAATCCACTTTTTAACCACTTCATCATGCACCTCCCCAGGTTCACTTGTACCACCAAATCGATAAACCAAAAATCGAAGCAGATCGCATGCCAGTTTCAAATAATTTTCAGAAACATAGTTGTTTCCATTCTTTTCCAAGGGAAATATGGCGAACTGCCGCCACGAGCTGCAAAACAAAAATCGGTTCTAATTCGCAACTTGACCAAGAGTGAGAATATTGTCTCATTTTGAGATACTGACCATATCCCTCCTGGGCCACAGAGAACCACGATTCCATTTGGTCGTATTAGTTTGGAATTCAGCCGGGATAAGCAAACAAGCAATGTACAGTGATGGGCGGACAAAGCTGGTATTGGCTATTTTTTAGCCCTAGTATCTCGTTTTCCATCGCGCCGAATTTCGCGAGTTGCGTTTTCGATAGCGCGTCGTCGATTCGGATTGTCAGCTTGCCCGGTCATTTCATATAGAAAACGACTTGGGAAGGTAGGTCGCGGTTTGCCCCATTTCATGCGTTCGAGTGGTAGCGACAATTTTAATTCGTCCTCGGCTCGAGTAACACCGACGTAGCATAGGCGGCGTTCTTCTTCAACATCATCAGAGTTTTCGGCAATCGAGCGTCGGTGTGGGAGCACTCCCTCTTCCATACCAACCATGTAGACGATTGGGAACTCTAGGCCTTTAGCACTATGGTACGTCATCAGTGCCACAGAATTACGTTGAAGAGTTTTTTCTTTTGGACTACCAAACTCCTTGCCGGCCAGCAGAGCATCCGCCAAAAAGTCAGCAAAGGTGGGATGTTGTGTGTCCGCTTCGTACTCCGCTACAGCGTTGACAACCTCCTCAATCGAAGCTTCGCGGCTTTGCCGTTCGTCGGGATCAGGATATTGACGAATCAGATCGTCAGCATAACGAATTTCAGCGATCAACTCGCGCACGATATCCGTTAATGAGTGCTCCGCTTTTTCCCGGTCAGAGTATTTCTGGACCAATCCTCGCAAGCCTGCAATACCACGGCGAGCCGCATCTGAAAACGATTGTTGTATGGCTTGATCTTGCATGACTTCCCAGACAGTTGTACCTCGAGACACTGCTGTCGAAAGCAAGTGCTCAACGGTCTTAGCGCCGATGCCTCGGGGGGGCACATTAATCACTCGCAGAAGCGCGATCTCGTCGCGCGGGTTGTCGATCAACTTTAAATAGCTGAGCAGGTCGCGCACTTCTTTGCGATCGAAGAACGACTGACTACCCAGCAGCACATAGGGTATCTTGGCTTTTCTCAATTCCGTTTCGAATACTCGCGGCTGTTCGTTGGTCCGAAAAAGGATGGCAAAATCCCCTGGCTGTCTCACTTGTCGACCGAGGATTTTTTGAATTTCCAGCGTGATTCCTTTGGCTTCTTCCACTTCGTTCTTGAATTGCAACACACTTGGAGGCGCACCACCCATACGTGCCGCGCGCAGTACTTTCATGTGCCGCGTCTTGTTAAACGCGATCAATCGGTTGGCGACTTCCAGAATCGCGGCGGTGCTTCGGTAATTGGCTTCCAAGCGAACTATTTTGGCATCTGGCCAGTCATTTTTGAAATTCAAAATGTGCTTGACCTCGGCCCCGCGCCAGCCATAAATTGACTGATCATCATCACCGACGACACACAGATTGCGATGTTGTGACGCCAGATGCTTGATAATTTGGTACTGCGTTTGATTGGTATCTTGGTACTCGTCAACCAGAATGTGGTCAAAGCGATTCTGTTCCTCAACCAGCGCTGCTGGATGCTGATCAAACAAATCTTGGGTCAACAGCAGCAGGTCGTCAAAGTCCATTGCTCCCGACAATTTAAGTGCCTGTTGATACCGCCGATAACCACTGGCTGCAACATGCTCGGCGTCAGAACGAGCCATATCAAAGGCTAAATCCGGTCGCACACCAGAGTTCTTCCAGCGACTGATGTGAAACAAAAAATCACCGGGTTTGAGGAAACCCGAGTCGACTCGCAATTGTCGCAGTACATCGCGAGCGATCGATTCCTGGTCATTTCGATCGTAGATCGCGAACTTGTCAGGATAACCAAGTGCTTTTGCGTGCCGTCTAAGAATCTGTACACAGTTTGAGTGAAAGGTTCCCACAACCGGTGAAGGGGGCATTGATTTCTTGGGCTTCTTCTTAATCCCTAATCGTTCGCTTACACGTTCGCGCATCTCTTGTGCGGCTTTGTTCGTAAACGTCACTGCCAATATGCGTTCCGCAGGTACCCGATGCTTGATAAGATTCGCTATTCGAAATGTAACGACGCGAGTTTTCCCTGACCCCGCGCCTGCCAAGACCAATAATGGCCCACTGGTTGTTTCGACGGCTTCAACTTGCTCCGGATTAAGATTGTCTCCCATGCCTGGCATCGTAACAATGGTCAGCCAGTTCGTCCAAGGGGACAAAGTTGGTGTTGCCACAATCCCATTTTCGTTTAGAATCCGCTATTCCCAAGCAGGGAGGAATGTGTAACAATTACCCTCCCGTTTGTTTTGAATCCCCCAATTAGGTCGATTTAGTCGGATAGATCGCGATGAAAGTTGTTTCTTCAATTGGTGCCCTCAAATATCGGCACCCAGATTGCCAAGTTGTGCGTCGTCGTGGTCGAATCTATGTGATTTGCAAAAGCAATCCGCGATACAAAATCCGACAAGGTGGCGCCAAGAGTCGCCGAACCAAACGATAGGTCGATTCGTTCGGGTATCAAGCAACTTTTGCGAGTAGTTAATGTCCGAGCAACCCAAGCCAGGAATGCTCGGGTTTTGTAGAGGAATTTGCCTTACTGCGCGCTTCTCAGAAGTCTTACGAACTTACTTAGTCGAACGTCCACACCCTTTCGACTTTTCTATTCTGCCTGCCTTGGCGAGTCTTGCCAATTCTCGCGACACATTCGATTTTCTCCTTTAGGCTCATCCGCGCTCAATTCTTCGAGCTAGGCTCTTAAAGTGCGTTTTTGTCAAAGCTCTCGGACTGCAGTTCTATGCACGCACCGGGAAGGATAAACAGATTTTGAGGAATCGAACGGATGTGCGGAATAGTCGGCTATGTGGGTAACAAAGATGCTTGTCCCTTTTTGATCGGCGGACTACGGCGGCTGGAATACCGCGGATACGACAGTGCAGGCATTGCAACGTTGACCGGTTCGGATGGCTTCCGGGTGACTCGTGTCGCAGGACGCATCGAATTGCTGGAGGGAGCACTGGTGCGCAAGCCAATGTACGGCACTATCGGCATTGGGCACACACGCTGGGCGACACACGGACCAGCAACTGAAGAGAACGCGCATCCTCATATGGGCGGCAACCAGGCGATTTACTTGGTGCACAATGGTGTTATCGAAAACTACGAACCGCTCAAGCAGGCTCTGCAGGCTCGTGGCTACGTCTTTAAATCGGCGACCGACAGTGAGGTCGTAGCGCATCTGATTGCCGATGCGCTCAAGACCCTGCCAGCAACTGGCGACCATGAATCCGTCGACCGTTACGTCGATGCTGTTCGACAGTCCCTCGAACAATTGCGAGGCACCTACGGTCTAGCCATACTGTTCCGCGACCGACCTGACCTGTTGATTGCCGCTCGCTGTGGAAGCCCGCTGGTTATCGGAGTCGGGAAGGGTGAACAGTTCTTGGCCAGCGATACTTCTCCACTTGTTGGCTTTACCGATCGAATCGTGTACTTGGCGGATCATCAAATTGCTGTCTTGCGACCAGACAACATTCAGGTCTTGCATCGCGATCACGGCAAAATTCGTCCCGACGTCCAGACTTTGGAAACGGAAGAGGGTGACGCCAGCCTCGACGGATTTGAGCACTTTATGCTCAAGGAGATTTACGAACAACCGCAGTCGATTCGCAATGCGCTGCGCGGTAGGTTGGACAAAGACAATGCGACCGCAAAATTTGGTGGCCTGAACTTGACGCCACAACAATTACGCGGCGTCAAGCGAATCGTGTTGACGGGTTGTGGAACCAGTTGGCATGCAGCACTGGTGGGAGAATACTTGATTGAAGAGCTGGCCCGACTGCCGGTCGAAGTGGAATATGCGAGCGAAATGCGTTATCGCAACCCTCCCGTGGATAACGATACGCTGATTTTTGGCATCACACAAAGTGGCGAAACAGCAGATACTTTAGCAGCCTTGCGCGAGATGAAACGCAAGGGTCACCATACTCTGGCAATTTGCAATGTAGTCGGCAGTAGTATCGCCCAAGTCGCAGACGGTGGCATCTATTTGCATGCCGGCCCAGAAATTGGCGTCGCATCTACCAAAGCCTTCACCTCTCAGTTAACTGTGCTGAGCATGTTAGCCTTGTACTTCGGGCGTTTGAGATATCTCAGCTACGAAGCGGGTCAGCGCATCATCCGCCAACTGGAACAACTACCGGATACGATTGAAGCAACACTCAAATGCCACGCCCAAGTGCGCGAAGTGGCAGCCAAGTATGCCCAGGCATCAAATTTTTTGTACTTGGGCCGCTACTATAACTTCCCAGCAGCGCTGGAAGGTGCACTAAAGCTGAAGGAGATCAGCTATATCCATGCAGAAGGCTATCCGGCCGCGGAAATGAAGCACGGTCCGATAGCGCTTGTCGATGAACATACACCTTCGCTGTTCATGGTTCCCCAAGGAACTGTTTACGATAAGGTTTTAAGCAATTTGCAGGAAGTTAAGGCGCGTGGAGGGCCTGTAATCGCCATCGTCGACCAACAGGATTCCCAAGTGATGGCTTTGGCCGACGATGTGATCACCATACCCAAGTCCGAAGACTTCTTACAACCGATCATCAACGCCATTCCACTTCAATTATTGGCGTACGAAATCGCTTGCCTGCGAGGTTGCGACGTAGACAAGCCGCGTAATTTGGCCAAGAGTGTCACTGTCGAATAAATCTAAAATTACTAACAATATTTTGCATCGGAGTTCACTAATGAGTAATCACGGTCTCAGCTACCAAACTCGCAAAGCGCTCGCGGTTCATATCGGCGAAGCGGCTGGCAATGAAGTTGCCAATCTATTACAGCGTTTGGCCGCCCAAGTCGAAGAACTCAAGCGATCCAAGGTCAACGTTACTCCTGTCGTTCCGGCTCTGCGCCGCGACTTCGATCCTATCGATGCGATCGAGAGCGAGCGATTCTAGTCAGCTTACACTTTGTCGCAGACGAGTAAACAGATCGATGTAATCGTTTGCCACACGATCGATATCATGCTGTGCATGAACTCGTTGCTGTGCATTCCCAGCGAGGCGAGCCAAATCGCTTTGTGAATCCATGACGCGGCGCAAGTGCTCGGCAAACTGCACGGAATCGTGAGGTGCAGCGAGCAACCCACTGTGTTCGTGTTCAACGATCTCTCGGTTACCGCCAATATCGCTGACAATTGGACACAACCCAGCCGCCATTGCTTCCAGCAATGCATTACAGCATCCTTCGCCTAAGCTGGGCAACAGAAACACGCAAGCATTTCGATAAACTTCTGGCATGGAGTCGCTGGTTCCAGCGATTTCTACGTTCGATAGCTCAGCATCGGCGACCTGACGCTCGAGCATTTCGCGCAGAGGACCGTCGCCGACAATGCGTAAAGTCCAATCGGGATGACCAGCCAATTTCCATACGTCAATGAGCATACTCGGGTTCTTTTGCGGAGCCAATCGTCCTACAAATAGCACGACTTTGGCACGTGGATGGTCAAGTTCGCAATAGTAACGCCAATAATCAACGCCATTAGTAATTGAATAAGTCGACGTTTCCGGGATGCCATACTCGCGCAATTCTAGTTGAGCTTCGCTGGAAAGTGCCAGAAATGCATGGTTTCTCTGAAACCATCGACGCCAGAGACTGGCCCCGCGCGCTTGCCGTATTAATGTCAGCTCTCCGCAAGCAGCCGTAGTGGCGATTCGGGACACCGTAACCGGACTGCGAGAAGCACGAGCAAAGCGACCGGTGGCCACCGATTCCCAAACACCCTGACCAGCCATCACTATGTCGTCAGCATGTGCATATTTGCGCAGCGACATATAAAGTGATGCCAAGAACGTCAATCCGAACATCGGTCCAACATTGAGCGTGCGAATCGTGCGGTGAATTTCAATGCCATGCACGACTTCGTGCTTAGCCAGGCCAGCAACCGAGCGAGTGATTACTTGCACGCGATTTCCTGCTTGAACCCAACGACGCCCCAGCTCCAACATTTGGGACTCTGCACCTCCAACGGTCGGATGAAACAGACTAATCGCAATGGTGATCTTCAGTTCAATTCTCACTACGGCTGGTGGTAACTATCGATTGATCGTTTGCTCGACATCAAGCGAGACAGCTAAAAGTATACTGGACTGCTTGCACCTAAAGGTACATTTTTTTGATGGGAGTTTTTGTTCCGCGTGAATCGTCTCGATAGGGACAAGATGCCGGTAACATGCATGGTAAAAGTCAACCATCGTCCCGTTAGGGACAAGATTTGATTGGACGGGTATCACCGACACGAACGTCATGTACCTTTCGGGACGCAAACTCGTCTAACGCGAATGCCTTCTCTACCAACATTCAGGTCCCTTATGGGACGGTTAAGGCGGCGGAGCTGCGGGAGTAGTTCGTTACATGGCAGAGCCCCGTAACAAGGCACCTTTTTTGTCTCTCCCATGCGGTGCAACTACCTACTCAGCGGAGCGACGGTAGGACAGAAAAGTCGGATAACCTTACATCGAAGTAGGTTTGTAAATTAGGTTAGCCATGCCCGCTGGTTACCCAATTCGCCTAATCGGTGCACCATGATTTTTCTCAACTTCTTCCCCGCTGAGCTCCGATTGAAGTTGACGTATTGCTAAAGTTGACAATTATGGTCACAATTGTAAAGAATCGTTGTTAGTTGAGTGGTGGGAAAGAACAAACTGTTGAGCGACTTTTGAGGCACTCAGAGGAAATCGAATGAAACCCGAAAAGAACTTGCCCGCTGTCAAGGAGGTTCGTCGCCCGATAGCTTTGCGGGTTCTGCACCCCGATGACATTCATGACAAATCCGACGCACTTGCGGCTCAAGACAATTTGGTGCCGACACCAGAACTGATGACGGAACTCGAACGAACAAGCCAACGATTGGAGTCGGCAACGCCACAGCAGATACTTCGTTGGGCGGTGGAGCGTTTTCCCGGTAAATTTACCATGGCCACAGCCTTTGGCCCCGAGGGTATGGTGATTATCCATATGCTCAGTCAGATTGCTCCTGACACTCCAATTTTCAATTTGGATACTGGTTACCAGTTCAAGCAAACGCTCGAACTGCGCGAACGGGTCAAGCAACGTTATGGAATCGAGGTTGAGCTTAAGCAACCGGCATTAACGGTACAACAATACGAAGCGACCAACGGCGGACCAGTTTATAAAACGGACCCGGATCGATGCTGTCGAGACAGGAAAACTAAAGTACTCGAAGCTGCCGCGCACGGGTTTCATGCTTGGGCAAGTGGTATTCGTCGCGATCAGAGCCCCGACCGAGCTGTCGCGCCGATTATTGGCTGGGACAAAAAGTTCGGCCTGGTAAAAGTTAGTCCGCTTGCCAATTGGACAAAAAAGGAGGTCTGGGCACTGATTACTAGTGAAGACATTCCTTACAACCCGTTGCACGATCAGGGTTATAAGAGCATTGGTTGTTGGCCGTGCACGCGCAGCGTTGCCGCTGAGGAAGACGAACGGGCTGGGCGTTGGAGTGGATTTGCTAAAAAGGAATGCGGGCTTCACACTGCTGAATGAAGACTCCACGGAAGTGAATTATCTAGGTGAGAGCCGATGCAGCTTCCTGTAAAAGCCCATTATGCAACGGTCGCCATGTTGGCCATGGCTGCCGAATTCGAAACTGGCAGACTGGTTGTTGCGCGAGAAATTGCGGAACAACATGCTGTTCCGAATCAGTTTCTGGTGCAGATCCTCCAGCAATTGCGATCAGCAGGACTAGTCCAGGCGGTTCGTGGTTCGAGTGGCGGTTTTCGCTTGACACATGCCCCAAAGCATACGAAGCTGAGCGACATTGTCGATGCGGTCTGTCCGGCAAGCCTGGGAATCGTCGCGGACAGTAGCCATTCAGCGATTCAAAACGCCGTTTGCCAACTTTGGAGCGACATGGCGCGACGTGAGCAAGACTTCTTGCAGTCGATAACGCTCAACGATTTACTTGAGCAAACAAAATCTACCGCCAGCACCATGTTTTACATTTAGGTTTGACTCTCTTGGGTACTATTCGGGAGCAGCAGAACACTATGTCGCGACCAATTGTCTATGTCGCTCGACGAATACCACAAATTGGCTTGGATATCCTGTCCCAACATGCCCAAATCAGGCTGCATACCGGTTCGCTTCCACCTACTCGTGCTGAACTATTGTTGGGAGTACAAGGTGCCGCTGGGATCTTAAGCCTATTGAGCGACAGGATTGACGGTGAAGTCATGGACAGCGCCGGCCCACAATTGAAAGTTGTCAGCAATTTTGCTGTGGGATTCAATAATATCGACGTCGAAGCTGCCAAACAACGCAAGATCGCCGTGGGCAATACGCCTGGAGTACTTACCGACGCAACCGCCGATATCGCTGTCGCTTTATTACTGGCCGCCGCGCGACGCTTGAAAGAAGGTTGGCAGGCGGTTGATCAACATCAATGGCACACCTGGGAACCGTTGGGTTGGATTGGCCAAGATCTGAAAGGCAAGACCTTAGGCATTATCGGCATGGGACGTATTGGCCAAGCAGTTGCCGAACGCATGTATGGCGGATGGAAAATGCGAGTTCTGTATACATCGCGGCACCCCAAACCCTTAGTAAATCAGATGCTCGGTGCACAGCATGTCGACCTCGATGAACTGCTAAAATCCAGTGATTTTATTTCCATCCATGTGGCCTTGAACGATGCCACACGAGGCAGTATCAACGCCACCACGTTTTCCAAAATGAAATCGACGGCAGTGTTGGTCAATACTTCGCGAGGAGAAGTTATTGACCAAGCAGCGCTGATTGAAGCCTTGTCGAGCGACCGCATTTTTGCAGCAGGATTGGACGTGTGTGATCCCGAACCGTTGCCTGCGACCAGCCCTTTGCGACAACTGAAAAACTGCTTGCTCGTGCCACACATTGGAAGCGCAACGGTATCAGCCCGCAACGCCATGTCCGAACGAGCTGCAAACAATGTGGTGGCAGGAATTAAGGAACTTCCGCTACCCTATCCAGTTACATAAGCCAGTTCCATTTACAGAAATTTCCACTACAAACCAGCGCTAGGTATCGCAATGACGGTCGAGACTAATGTCATTGCCATCTGGCGAGTCATGATTTGCTTGGTCTAGGCTGTTGATTATGGCTGTCATGCGATATCGCACGAGGTAACCGATCTCGTTAGAATTGTTACTGCGTGAGGAACCGCCAGCTACGATATATTCCGGCATGGACAACGATCGCCGAGGAGCAGCGCTGTGCTAAATCATTTGAGTTCTTGTACCCTTGTGAGAACTTCGTTAGTCATCGTTTTGACAACTGTGGGTGCCATGGCTCAATTGCCCGATGGAGGTCAGGGGGCAGTCAAAGTCATTTCTCTTGAATCCAAGGAATTCGATGAACTCTGGTTTGGAACGATGCGCACTGAGAGTCAATGGTTGCGCATGGCATTTTATTTGCGACGGGAGCTGGACGGTCGTTGGTCAGGTCACATTGTTTCTCTCGACCAACGTGCGGCTCGCATTGCCATTTCCTCGGTCGAACGCACGCCAGAGAAGATGACTATCTCTGCAGAAGGTGTCGGTGCCAAATTCGAGGGTTCCTTTAAGCCAGAAAGCCCCAAGCTATGTAATGGCATTTGGAGCCAACGAGGAACCGTGCTGGCATTGGAGTTGAGTCGCAGTGAGCAATTGCCTCCGATGGAGGCGAAACAAGTATGGCGCGGTGAGATTAACGCCATTCTTGCAAAACTGCGGGTACAATTGCGGGTGCTTGACGAAAGCGGTCGCAGCGTTTCGATCGTCTTGTTTGACAGTCTCACCGAAGGCATCTCTTCGATTGTAGGGACGATGCAGCGTTCGGGTGAAACGATCACGATCACTGTCCCGCCCTTAAAAGCCAGATGGCGAGGATCGATGTCTGCCAACGGTCGTGAGATGAAGGGTACATGGTCCCAAGGCTTAATTCCGATTACCCTCAATTTGCGTCGCGAGGAGACGGCTGTCGAGCCAGAGGTTGCCCCACCTCGCCGGCCGCAAACTCCAATGGCTCCGTTTCCGTACGATGTACAAGAAACTACTTGGAAAAATGCTGAATCGAGCGAAGTGGAATTGGCGGGGACGCTATTGCGACCTTTGGCTATTGAACCAGTCCCAGCAGTCGTATTGATTTCGGGAAGTGGTCCACAAGATCGTGACGAAACAATTGCGGGCCACAAACCTTTTTGGATTTTGGCAGACCATATTGCACGCCACGGAATTGCGGTGCTGCGATACGACGATCGAGGAGTCGGGCACAGTACCGGTGAATTTACGAAGGCGGTAACCGAAGATCTGATCTCTGATGCTCGTTCGGCGATAGCTTGGTTGCGCACCCAACCTGGAATACAGGCAAATCGGATCGGAATCATCGGACATAGTGAAGGTGGTGCAATTGCCACAGAAATTGCTGTCGCGGACGAGCAGATTGCGATTGTCATCGCATTGGGGAGTGCAGCATTGAATGGTAAGCATATTGTGGTTAAACAGTCCGTGGAGATCGCTCGACGTGAAGGAGAGTCACCCGCAAAACTGAAAGCACTGGAGGCATTCATCACCTCTCAATGCGACTTAGTGATCGAAGATGATGGTACAAGGGATCTCCAAAACGCTCGCAACAAACATATTGCGGACTACATTCAAGCCGTGCATGTTCCAGAAGATCAACGTGGAGCTATTGCTGACGCGTTGGAAAAACAGTTTTCACAAATCTCACCTTGGTACCGAGGATTTCTGAAACGCGATCCCGCCGTGCCTCTTAAGATCATGAAACAACCAATTTTAGCGATTTGGGGCAGTAAGGATGTGCAAGTTTCTGCTCAGGAGAACAGCGATGCAATGGCCCGTGCGCTGGATTCAAATCCCCATCAGCCGAAACGAGAGCTGGTCATCGTGCCCGATCTGAATCATTTGTTGCAACCCTGTACGACCGGATTGCCATCAGAATATGGCTCAATCGAGACGACGATGGATCCACATGTGCTTGCGCGGATAGCGATTTTCTGTGAATCATTGAAGGACCTACCCAACTGATACTTGGGTACTACAAGAGTCTATCCGCGAAGTGATCTCAATCTAGTTCCCCCAGACACCCTCGTTGGACAGCGCCACTTTGCGGTCCAAATGTGGTCTTAAGCCCGAGCGTTGTAATCGTTCAACTTAAACGACTGAGGCTTACAGGGAAATGTGTTTGCGCATTTTTTGTTCCACGCGTGGAATAATACTCGCACAAATCAAAATCTGGCAAAATACTGTATTTTTAACAGCCCAGACTTAAGCCAGGATTTCACGAACCACATTTCCAAATACGTCGGTCAATCGATAATCGCGACCGCCATATCGGTAGGTGAATTTTTCGTGATCGATGCCCATCAGGTGTAGAATTGTGGCGTGCAAATCATGAACGTGCGTACGACCTTCGACCGAATAAGCGCCAAATTCGTCGGTTACTCCATAGGTAAAACCAGCTTTAACACCACCTCCTGCGAGCCACATTGAGAAAGCTGCAGTGTTATGATCGCGACCGTTTTTACCTTCCGTGTTGGGAGTGCGTCCGAACTCACCGCCCCAAATTACCAGTGTATCCTCCAATAAACCGCGTTGCTTCAGATCGGTCAGCAACCCGCTGATAGGCCGATCGACGGCCCGCGAATTCTTTTCGTGGCCCGAGAACAAATTGCTATGCTGGTCCCAATCGGTATGGTTAACAATTACACAGCGAACTCCCTGTTCGACCAATCGACGAGCTAAAAGACATTTCTGACCATAGTCGTTAGTCGTAGGATCGTCCAAACCATATAGCCGCTGAGCAGCCTCTGGCTCACTGGACAAATCAAATGTCTCCGATGCAACGGTTTGCATACGGTATGCCAATTCGAATGCCTCGATGC
>CAZVBC010000189.1:4818-13170 GCA_964625155.1 uncultured Pirellulaceae bacterium | reverse complement strand
GGACGAGAGAAATACGCAAAACGAGCAAATCTTCGCCTTTTCGACGCTTTATTTCGATGCTTCGGGGCGTCGCTTGGTGTTTGCGACCCCGGATCGAAAAGCGGGCGTCTGGGATTGGGGTGCACGTCAACTGATTCGGACAACGACGGAAGCGTTTTTGCCGCCGCGATTCGCCCTCACTCGCAATGGTCGATGGCTGGCTGGCACACGGCCAGCGAATCGGGCCGTCATCGCCGATCTAGAAACCGGAGCTGAAGTAATGCTACTCCCGGAAGAGAAATCCTCCATCTTTGCTTTGGAATGGAGTGGCAATGGACGGTACCTCGCCCTTGGACTTGCGGAAGGAGTAGCTATTTGGGATCTCGATGAGGTTCAGCGACAATTGGCAGCTATCGGGATTGATCTCCCATCAATATCCGCTGCTGAGGCAACTCCCGTTTTTGATCCGATCTCCGGTGACGAATTGGAGCGAATCGTCGACAAGAATCGGTCCGTCGATTGTTGGGAGAGATTTCTTTTTGTTTGGTGGAAGGATCTGCTGAACTCGGAAATCATGGCTGGCAGTGAGGGAGATGGACGAGTGAAGGCCGGGTTTCTCGCAAACGGCTGTCTCCATTACGACCAGTGGGATAAAGTTGTGAGACTATTGCAAGAAACGACCGCGCGCCATCAATACCGTGACGAAACCAGAGCGCATAACCAACTCATGCTGATTGCACAGGCATACATTGCATCTGGAAATCCAGACAGGTCTCTGCCATTGTTTCGAGAGGCTATGCGAATGAGGCCGAACAATGCCATGATCCGCAACAATTTGGCATGGTTCCTGTCCACGGCGTTAGACCCAGAACTCCGACAACCAGCCCAAGCAGTCCAGTACGCGCGCGAGGC
Organism: uncultured Pirellulaceae bacterium; assembly: GCA_964625155.1. GTDB lineage: Bacteria > Planctomycetota > Planctomycetia > Pirellulales > Pirellulaceae > Aureliella. Next base: position 12,279 of record CAZVBC010000189.1, on the reverse strand, counting down.
CGTCGATCTGGTTCCGAAGAACGCCAACAACTGGAATACGCTTGGCGTGGCCCATTACCGCAACGGTGCGTGGGGCGAAGCGATCACAGCGTTGAATAAGTCTGAGGATTTGAGGTCAGTCGTTCACAATTGGCTGTTTCTCGCTATGTCACATTGGCAACTTGGCCAGCGTGATGAAGCTCGCCAGTGGTACGACAAAGCCGCCGACTGGATGAAAAACAACAGAGTCGATGACGAACTAAAACGCTTCCGCGCCGAGGCGGAGGAGTTGCTGGGTATCTCACCCACTCACACAATGCAACGGCTATAATAACGTGCGGAGGATTGCTATCTATGCCGCTGCGCGATCATTGTTGTTCGCTGCTCGGCGACCGAAGATCTTGGGATGAACTTCATGGCATTTGGCTGCCGGGAGGCCATACCCTGCGCATCGACACTTCGGGCGTCCAACCTGCGGACCGACGCGAGATCACCCTCTTGGATAATGACGGGGTTCTCGACGGGTTTCTGGTCTTGACGATCTCACTTGCGAGTTGGCAAAATCCAGGCACTTATGCCAACTCTCGCTACGACGTTTCCAACGACAGATTCGTCTCTCCGATCGATGCGCTGTCCGTTATCAATGAGCTTAATAAAACCTACGGTTCATCATGGACACTGGTACAACCTTCTTCACTGGACGCGATTGTTTTGATGGTGCGGCTATGCCTGAAGTTACCCAGTTACTAGCACAAATTGGCTCCGGCGATGCTACCGCCGCGGAGAAACTGCTGCCGTTGCTCTACAACGAACTGCGAAGTTTGGCGGCTTGCAAATTGGCACACGAGAACCCAGGTCAAACGCTGCAAGCAACCGCATTGGTACACGAGGTTTATGTGCGATTGGTTAGCTGCGAGCAGCCACAGGATTGGAACAGCCGCGGGCATTTCTTCGCCGCCGCGGCGGAAGCCATGCGCCGCATCTTGATTGAAAACGCTCGACGCAAAGCCTGCCGGCGCGGAAAGCTGGCGCGCCGTCGAGCCGATTTGAACCTCACCGCCAGCTTTTGTCCCAACGATGAACAAGCCAATGACCTGCTGGATTTGGATGAACCCTGAACGATCTGGCCGCCCACGAACCGGAGAAGGCAGCGATTGTACAGTTGCGTTACTTCGCGGGGCTTTCGTGGGAGGAAATCGCCCTCTGCCGTGGCATCTCACTGGCAACAGCCAAACGGCATTGGATCATTGCCCGCGCTCGGCTGTACCGAGCGCTGGCCTCGCCCTCGCCTGACCGCGATGAGAATTCTCTCGACGAGTGAAACTCTGTGCACTCCTTGACCGCTTAAAAAAATCGATTCCGAACAGAACACGACTACCCCAACGTACCCAAACACACCACCCACGTGAGTGGAGACTTCTGGTGTTTCTGACGGAGCGCGGGATCGATGTCGCGCGCGACGTATTCATCACTTTCGATTTGCTCCTGGTGGTGGTCCTTGGTCAGCTCCTCTATTCCGTCAACGCGCGCAATCCCCACTCCCCGCCTGGAGTCTTTGATGTATTGCAGGTTGTGCTGGTGGTCAGCGCGCTGCTGGCCGACGCTGTTGCGGTCTGGGCGAGAACCTAACTCTCCTAGTCAATCTCGCGTTGGCCGCCGTGCTCTACATTCGTTTTCTGCGCGGGCGTGGGTCGTTTGCCAGCCTCGAACGATGGATGACCGACTACCTACCTGGATACATTGCCTGGGCCGCCATCGTCGTAATTGTTCTTCCGACGCTGTTCAAATACTCCTGACAGTTTTGCAAGTTCTACCGCATCGAATGGCAGCGTTTCACGGACGGACCCGGACGGTGCTATTGCTGGAATTCGACTAAGGTGGCTCGTACAATGTTTTGGAAATGTTCGGGAGCGAAAACATTGTCACAGCCAAACTGGCTCGCTCTACTTGTCGTGCCGGTACTGATTTGCGAACATTTGCTTTCAAATTCTGCAATTCACGTTAGAAAACTAAAGGTCGCACTATGCAAGCTCGTCGCGAGTGCCATGCATTTTGGCTAGCACGTTCTATCAGGCAACAATTGACGTTGAAATCCGCACTGGTGTTATGCCTTTGTTTTTTATGGTTGGGGTGTTCGCGAAATTCATCTTCCGTCGATAGGGATCGGTCTCCATCGGACCAAGTGGCTGCGACACAGGCTAAGGGAAAATTGGGGTTATCGGTCTTGACGATGACGAATCCATTTTTCAAGGAATTGGCCAACGCATTTACAGAAGAGGCGCAGCGACAAGGCTATGAAGTGATCGTGACCAGCGGAGAATTTGATGTCGCAACCCAACAGAATCAGGTCAAGGACTTTATCGTGGCTAAGTGCGCTGCGATTGCATTGTGTCCATGCAACGCGACGGGTATCGGTACCGCGATTCAAGAAGCCAATGCGGCAGGCATACCTGTCTTTACTGCCGACACCGCTTGGTTGGCGCCCGGTGCGCAAATCGCTTCACACATTGCGTCAGACAATCTCGGTGGTGGTCGTTTGGCTGGCGAAGCGATGATCGAGGCTTTGGGTACCTCCGGAGGTAAGGTACTGATCTTGGATTACAAGCAGGGTGAGTCGTGCCTGTTACGAGTACAAGGGTTTAAGGAGGTCATTGACAAACATAATAGCTCCAGCGCCAACCCAAAGATTCACGTCGTGGCGGAACTGCCAGGTGATGGCAAACTTGACCAAGGCTACAAGTGCACTGAAGATGCACTACAAGCGCACCCGGATTTGGCAGGAATCTTTGCCATCAATGATCCCAGTGCTCTAGGAGCTATTGCTGCGATCGAGAAAGCCAACAAGGCAGGACAAATCAAAATCGTTGCGTTTGATGGCCAGCCCGAAGGTCGGCAAGCCATTGATGAAGGCAAGATTTTCGCCGATCCCATTCAGTTCCCGGATCGCATTGGTCAACTCACAGCCCAAAGTATTGCACGTTATTTTGATGGCGAAAAGTTGGAACCTACTCAGCTTATTCCGACGGAACTATACCGCAAGAGCGGGGCGCGCAAGTAGAGCATGTCACCCTTATTGCAGATGCGCGGGATCACCAAGTCGTATCCCGGCGTTGCCGCCCTGCGCGATGTCGACTTGACTCTGTGCGCAGGTGAAGTCCTTTGCTTGATGGGGGAGAATGGGGCCGGCAAGAGTACTCTGATCAAAATACTTGCCGGTGCAGTAACGCCAGATGCTGGCACGATTTCGATCAATGGAGAGTTACAAACGATCGATTCGCCGAGCACAGCACGCCGCGCAGGCATCGGCGTCATCTTCCAAGAATTCAATCTGATCCCTGGCCTATCCGCGCGCGAGAATATCTTCCTAGGTCGCGAAAAATCTGCGTTTGGCTGGATCAATCATCGGCGTGAACAGCAGTCGGCTAACCAGCTTCTGAAAAAAGTGGGGGCAAATTTCGATTGTCAGATGTTATGCAAGTATATGTCCGTCGCTCAGCAACAAACAGTCGAGATTGCCAAAGCCCTTAGTGAGCGCGCACGTATCCTCGTCATGGACGAACCGACCGCTTCGCTGACACCCCAGGAAGTTGAGAAACTGATGCAGATCATCGAGGACCTGCGCCGTCAACAAATCGGTGTGGTCTACATCAGCCATCGACTGGACGAAGTTTTCCGTATTGCCGATCGCATTACGGTTCTACGTGATGGCCAGCACATCGCCACCAAGCCTTGCCGTGAAATGGAACGCCACAAGTTGATCGAATTGATGGTTGGCCGCGAACTAGTGAACGAATTTCCGCAGCGAACCAAATCGACTGGTGACGTTCTATTGTCAGTCGCCGGTTTATCGCGTGGCAAGCATGTTTGCAATGTATCGTTTGAAGTTCGGCGCGGCGAAATTCTGGCAATCACCGGACTAATCGGCTCGGGACGAACTGAACTAGTGCGATTGATCTTTGGCGCCGACCAAGCGGATGGAGGCTTAATCGCCCTCGCAGGCTGTCAGATGCATATTCGCTCGCCGCGCGACGCCATTGCGGCGGGAATCTGCTTGCTGACCGAGGATCGCAAGCAACAAGGGCTCGTGCTTGGACTTTCCATTCTCGATAATTTCGGATTGCCCAATCTAAATAAGCTGTCTAAGCACGGCATTGTGCACAAACGTTTACTCCGTCAGAGATTTGCTGCGTATCAGCAGCAATTGAATATCAAAAGTCCCTCTGATCAGCAGCAAGCGCGCTATCTTTCCGGTGGCAATCAGCAAAAAGTCGTGCTGGCCAAGTGGTTGATGCGCAACTCGCAGGTAATCATCTTTGACGAACCCACTCGAGGCATCGACGTCGGTGCAAAGTATGAGATTTACCAACTAATGCATCGTCTGGCAAACGAAGGGAAAGCAATCTTGATGATTAGCAGCGAACTACCGGAGGTATTGGGAATGGCCGACCGCATACTGGTAATGTACGAAGGGGCAATCAACGGTGAAATTAGAGATGTCTCGCAGGCAACGCAGCAAGATGTGTTACAAATGGCTGTATCTCGATATGCTGAGTCCTAGTGCCGCTTTACAGGCGGACTAAATCTCTGCGGGCGCGGGTGGTCTAACTTTATCGCCAGGGCGCATTGCATCAACCACAAGCGATGGGTTTATCTGGCGGGACCGAATCAACGATGCGAACAGTGAGGTTGTAATGTGGCGGCAGTTGCTGTCGGAATATGGAATGTTGATCGTGCTGGTCTTGCTCGGTGCACTTTTCAGTATACTCACCTGGGCAGAGCAGCAGCCCGTTGGGATGGCAGCAGCCGAGCAGGTGCTTGGTCAATTAACTAGCCTAGCCGATCTACGACAAGAGCGATTGCTGATTGTGGTACGCGATCATCTTGATGATCGAACATATGCGCACGAGCTCACCAGTGGACTTACAGCCGCCGGGGTTGAAGCGGTTGAAGTCGTCGTTGGTCAACCAGCCGATGCTCGACAAAAGCTAGATGAATTTGTATCGCGCAACGGCAGGCTGGATCGCATCATTTGTAGTAGTGCCAGCGCTACGTGGGGCATCTTTGCGAAGATCGAAAATACTTTTCCAGTCCTTGGAAAAGTTGCCATTGTCGCGCCCCATAGTTATCGTTGGCCAAACTTCCTCAAGCGAGACAATCTGCTGAATATTGCTAATCAGATTTCGGTTATTGCCATGGTTGCAATTGGAATGACGATGGTCATTATTGCTGGAGGTATCGATCTCTCGGTGGGCAGTCTCATTGCCTTGTCTGCCGTGGTGGCAACCCGATTGATTCGCGATTATGGCGGGGCGGAACAAGCGACGGTCTGGACGATGGTTCCCTGCTGTACCGTGGCAATTGTTCTGTGTGGAGCAGCAGGGGCAGTTACAGGTGTGGTAACCACTGGGCTGCGAGTGCCTCCTTTTATTGTGACTCTGGCAATGATGTTGATTGCCAGTGGAGCCGCATATATGCTTGCTGCCGGTCAATCGATCAATCAAGTTCCAGATTCATTTGTTTGGTTAGGACGAGGCGCAGAGTTATACGGCATTCCGAATTCCGTGATCTTGATGTTGGGACTCTACGGTGCGGCACACATTGTTATGTCACGTACAACTATGGGACGCTATCTTTATGCAGTAGGTGGCAACGCCGAAGCAGCTCGCCTGTCCGGCGTGACCACCCATCGCGTAATCGTCTTCTCATTTCTAATATCTGGACTGCTGGCGGGACTGGGAGGAATCGTTCTCGCCTCACAACTAAAAAGTGGTTCACCGACGTATGGGCAAATGTATGAATTGTACGTAATTGCCGCTGTAGTCGTCGGAGGGACATCATTGGCTGGCGGAGAAGGGAAGGTACTTGGGACCCTCATTGGCGCGTTTATTATCGCCGTCATTCAGAATGGAATGAACTTGATGGGGATCGAAAGCTATACACAGAAAGTAGTGCTCGGGGCGGTGATCCTCAGCGCAGTAATTGTAGATCGATTACGCCACCAAATATCCTCATAGCGGGCGAATCGAGCTCAACGGCCAGTGGCGTGGCCAATATTACAAACCGCATGCTTGGAATGTTAATCGGAGTACAAATAGTAGGCGCCGACTTCTGAATCGCTTAAGCTTGTTCTTTATCACCACTAATGCACTTAATGCGCGCGGCAATTCTGCATGTGCGTTTCTACGATGGCGTTGTGCCGTAAATAAAATCCACGATGCTGATTATCAACGTTCCTCTTCTTAGTGAGTGGAGACTGGACCATGAATCGACGCGATTTTGTGTGTGCACTGAGTACATATTCGCTGGCGACCAGTTTGGCTTCTGCGGGTGTTCAAGCTCCGGGGGCAACGGTACGCAGTGGCATGGGTTTAGTAACGTACTGCTGTTCAATCAAGCGCCAGGAGTCTTTAGGAGGTGAGCATGATCTGTTTGAACCTCAAACGTTTATAGAGCATTGTTATGAGGTGGGAGCAGGTGGCGCCCAATTGGCACTTGGTACGCTGGAACCGGAGAAATGCCATGAACTGCGCGATTGGGCCAGCCAGCACGCCATGTACATTGAGGCAATTATCGCTGTCCCGAAAGACTCTACTGACTGCGATCGATTTGAGGCTGAGGTTAAAACGGCCAGCGAGGTTGGTGCATTGGCCGCGAGAACGACGATTATACCCGGTCGGCGATATGAAAATTTCAATACGCTGCAAGACTTTCGCAATGCGGAACTACGAGGAAAATCAGCCTTGCAATTGGCTGTACCCATCGTCGAAAAGTACAAACTACCTCTAGCCGTAGAAAACCATAAAGACCACCGCAATGACGAACGCGTGAACTTGCTGGAGTCAATCAGCAGTGAATATGTTGGGGCCTGTGTCGACACAGGCAATAGCATTGCCCTGCTTGAAGACCCGCTCGAGACTGTTCGCAAATTAGCTCCATGGGCTCGTTCGGTACACATCAAGGACCAAGCACTGGCGGCCTACGATGACGGATTCTTGTTAGCCGACATCGCATTAGGCAGAGGTTGCTTGGATCTCAAATCTTTCGTAGATATTCTGCAGCAACATCATCCACAGATTCGTTTTTCACTGGAACTGATAACCCGTGACCCATTGCGAGTGCCAGTGTTCACCGAAAAATACTGGGCAACGTTTCCAGATTTACCGGGCGAAAACTTGGCGCGCACGTTGCGACAGGTGCGAGATCGAGCACATCGCAATCTTCAATATATCAGCCACCGCAGTCTGCAAGACCAAATGGCCATTGAAGACGATAACGTGCGACTGAGTATCGAATATGCTGCAAAACACTTGGGAATCTAACGGCTGGCATGACGGCCGACACGTTCGCCGAAATTGATGAGCTCGATGGTCACGTCATTCAACGCAAAGCCGCCAGCGCGCGAAGGCGCAAGAGAATCCTCTTTCAATTCTCTGCGTCCTTGCGTCTCTGCGTCCTTGCGTTGATGTTTTGTTATCGTCCATT
>CAZVBC010000189.1:0-4718 GCA_964625155.1 uncultured Pirellulaceae bacterium | reverse complement strand
TCTCTGCGTCCTTGCGTTGATGTTTTGTTATCGTCCATTTCCCACCCGATGGACCCGAACAATCCCGCGAAGGGTTTTGGAATGATTGCCTTTGAAGGTAATACCGGTAGCACAGCCGAAGTGATGCTGCTCACACTGCGAAAACCGTGACCCGCAGTGCTGACATGGCGGTGCACCCTGCCGCAAGCACCGAAAGTTCCAGGCCGTCTGCTACTGTTTCTCTTGGAGTTAGTATTGCCGACAGGAATAGGAGTCGGGCGCTAGATTATCGGAGACGCTTGAACACTATGTGCTGTCGCACATTTGGCGCTATGCATGGTTCGTTGATTGAGCTCACGCAACCGGTTAAACTGCATAATCGTTGCCCAAATTGATTTCACAATATGACCTATTTAACCAATGGAGCAGCGTGTTTTGTCGACAGAAATTCGTTCCGGTGTCGTGCGGTTGCTCGAGAGAGCTCGCAACGGTGACAGATCGGCTTACCCGGAGTTGTTGGACGCGTATCGTTGTCGGTTGCGCCGCATGATCGCTGCGAGATTGGACAATCGTCTGGCTCGGAGAGTCGATCCCTCAGATGTTGTCCAAGATGCTCTAATTGTTGCGATGCGTAGACTTCCTAAGTACGTAGCGGAACAACCCCTGAGTTTTTATCCATGGTTGCGTCGCATTGCATTAAACTGCCTGATCGATGGTTTTCGGCGACATTTTCTAGCGAAGAATCGATCGGTCCTGAAAGAGCAATCCGATGCGGGCAGTTGTGGCAATGTTCTGTACCGGCCTGCGGCAAGTATGTGCTCTGATAGGGAACCTACGCCGAGCGAGCGATTCGAATGCGATGAAGTGCGCGCTCAAGTTACCAGCCGCATGCGCGAGCTTCCGGATTCCCTGCGCGAGGTTTTGGTACTCAGGCACTTGGAAGGACTTAGCGTTGAACAGATTTCCCAACGCCTGGCAATTCGGGAAGGGACCGTCAAGTCGCGACACTTTCGCGCGCTAGCAGAATTGCGAAGCTTGATGAAAGAAGTCGTATAGAAGTGTTCCAATCCCGCCGGGATTTGGGAGCCAGTCCCAAAGGAATTCACGTGTCTCAGCAATCCTCTCCCCCTGAAGAAAACGTCGGCGACGCAATACTCCATCAACTCGTTGAGGACCTGACCAAGAGACTACAGGAAGGCGACAACGTTGACCTCGATGCAGTTGTTGCCGAGCATCCAGCATTTGCTGAACACCTGCGCGATATTTGGCCCATGCTCACGATGATGAGCAAACTCGGACCATCGCCGGTCAACAAGGCACTGAACTCGGACGAAGACGAGGAGTTGGCACAGGTCGGCGCTCATCAGGTATTGGGAGACTTTCGCTTGGTACGCGAGATTGCCCGTGGAGGCATGGGCATCGTATTCGAAGCCGAAAGGATCCCCGATGGCCAGCGAGTGGCGCTGAAACTGCTCCCTTTTACTACGCTCTACACTCAACGCCAGATCCAACGCTTCTTGAACGAATCGCAAGCCGCATCCAGTCTAGCGCATCCTCACATTGTGCCGGTACTGGCGGTCGGTTGCCAACGCGGCTTGCATTACTACGTGATGAAATACATCGAAGGCCAATCGCTCGAATCCGTGATCTCAGGATTTCGCGCGGGCCAACTAGCCATCCAATCAAGTTTGCCCAAAGCATCCTACCAGACCATGGCCGACTGGATTGCTCAAGCCGCCGAGGCTCTGGATTACGCGCACAGCGTTGGCGTTCTGCACCGCGACGTGAAGCCTTCGAATTTGTTACTGGACACCCATGGCAAAATCTGGGTTACAGACTTCGGATTAGCCCAGACCGATTCTGGCGAAAATCTGACGCGTACTGGCGATGTGCTGGGCACGTTGCAATACATGAGTCCCGAGCAAGCCATGGGAATTCGAGGCATCGTCGACCGGCGCACCGATGTTTACTCCCTAGGCGCAACGCTTTACGAACTGTTGACCGGTGCGCCGATGTGGAAATCGTCTGATCGGCATACTTTGCTGACTAGCATCCAGTTCGAAGATCCACCCTGGCCACGCAAACACAATCCCGAGATACCGGCTCCGGTGGAAGCCATCGTGCTCAAGGCCACTGCCAAAGAGCCGACCAGCCGCTACCTCTCAGCATACGATTTTGCTAAGGACTTGCAGCGATTCGTTGAGAATCGTCCCATCACGGTTCGATTGCCGAGCTGGAAATCTCGCATTCGCAATTGGACTCGACGCAATCGTACCCTCACTCGGAGCCTGACCGTAGCGGCAGGCATTTCTTTTGTCAGCCTCCTCGTGGCCTTCGTAATAATTTGGTTAGCGCTCGGCGAAGCCACCCGACAGCGCAACTTGGCTCAACAAAGTACGTCCGAGGCTAGGGCCGCCGCCAAGAAAGCACAAGCCGCCACGGAAGCTGTTCGCCAAAGCGAATCGATCGCCAGCCAATTTTTGTATGCCGCTGACATGCAGTTGGCGGAACTTGCCCAGCGGCGCGGTGAGATCGGGTACGCCCAAAACCGATTGGCGGCGCATGTGCCAAGCGGGAATCAAACCGATAATCGCGGGTTTGAGTGGTATCATTTAAAGTCTCATTGCCAGGATAAGTTTTCGATCTTACAGCGTCACTCGCGCGACATCTTCGGCATGGCTTATTCCAACGATGGCAGGTACTTCGCAACCTCCAGCCGCGATCGTAGTGTAATCATCTCCGATAGCCGCACAGGCGAAACCGTTCAAACGCTTCGTGAATTTTCCGATGACGTCAACGGAGTGACTTTTTCGCCCGATGGTTCGTTGCTCGCCACCGCCGAAGAGAATTGTTTAGCCCGCGTTTGGGACTGGAAGTCCGGAGTCGAAGTCGCTCGGTTTGCCGACTTTACTCAGCCTGTTGCCCAAGTCTTCATTACTGCGGATGCACGCCATTTGATTGTCACGCAAGTCAAGTGGGGCACGCATGCCGAGGGTCGTATCGCGGTTTTCGATTTACGAACCAGGGAGTTGTTACATTCTGTCGACGGGTATCGAGCATTGGCAGTACACCATGCCTCAAAGCGAATTGTCGGCTGTAATGAGCATGGGCATCTTGCTCTTTGGTCCTTGCCGGAACTGAAACCGATCACCAACTGGCAGGGCTCGCACAGGTTAGTTTACTGTGGTGCCTTTTCGCCGGATGGCAATTTACTGGTTACCGGCGGTACCGGTAACGGTGGCATCTATGTTTATTCGCTCGACGATCCGCAAAACAGTGTTCGAACATATACATCGGACGGAATATCCATCCGTAGCCTTGCTTTTACGCCCAAGGGAGATTTGATCGTGTCCGTTAATGACCACGGTATTGGCCAGTTTTGGGACACAACCAATTTCGATCTAAAAAAAATCTTTGCGCCAACTCAACGATTGTGGAGCGTCGCCATCCAACCTGACGGCGAACGATTCGTCGTTGGCAGAGATGATGGAGCCGTTCAGATTAGAGAATTTTCATCGCTCCACTTGAGTCGACGCAGTGTGTTTGATGACGGAATTGCTCTACGCGGTATTGTTTTCGAACCCAGTGGTCAGCGATTTGCGGTCATCCCGCGCGAGTCCACAAGTATTTCGATTTGCGATTCACGTACTGGGAAACCAATCAGATCGATTACTAATTCTGAGCCTGGTGTTTTTACCACTGCCCAGTTCGGAAACGATGGAAGTACAATTTGGCTGGCAGATGGCGGAGCGGTATTGCAGCGATTCGACGTTGGCAGCGGAAGATTGCTAGCCAGTCACCATCCCATGCACGCTGACGTCCTAAAACTAATGGTTTCACCGGATTGCACATATGTCGGCGCGGAATACTGGCTCAGTCCCACACAGCGGAGGTTGAGTGTATGGAATGCAGGTTTTGCTAAGCCAGGTTTTTCCACCAATGACCTTACGATTGGTGATATAGTTTTCCTGAGTGAGCAAGCGATTGTGGCTCAAAGCTTGCGTGTGGAAGATTGTCATTCACTTTACTTCTTGGACATCCAGAGTGGTATACTTTCACAAAAATTCAAGCATCCATCAATGATCGATGGATTGACGGTCTCACGGGACGCCCGAACTTTGGTGACATTGTGTAGGGACAGCGTTATTCGAGTGTGGGACACAGAATCTGGTGAACTTCGAAGCTCGGTTAGAGGAAATTTTCCATTTGCCAATCACGTCGCCATTTCTCCAGACGGAAAGACATTGGCAACCGCAATTGACAATGGTCCACTCGTCTTGTGGCACTTGCCCACCCAACAGGCTCTGTATTCGCTCGGTACTTGCCCTGGCAAGGTCAATCAAATGATCTTTTCCGACGATGGCCGCCGCTTACTCATGGCGCTCGATAATACCAAGGTAATCGCCTGGGAAGCGTCTCAAAGCGAGTAGAAATCTTCAATCCCTTGGCTTCTCGCTAAACACCATCATCTGGTTCCGAGGCTCCGGCTGCGACACGAGCGGGAATATTAAGGTCATGCAGGCAAGCCAGAAAGGCGAAGCCTCCAAGGCAGTGTGTTCCCAGTCAGGCGCCTGCCTGAGAACGAGCGCCCGCGCGGTGGCGTTTCGCGAGAAGTGTGCCGATTTTTCATTTTCTTTGGGAACCGAATTCAATTTCTTACGTGACTAGACGTAGTGTGACATTCCCACCATAAATGTGACGCATTTCCCAGAAGACCTCAAACTCTTCGCGCCCCCTAC
>CAZVBC010000188.1:0-13261 GCA_964625155.1 uncultured Pirellulaceae bacterium | reverse complement strand
ACATCAAGTTTGCCGCAAGGTGAAAATAGATATTTTGGTGAATGCTCGTAAATTGCGCGAAGAATAACGAGCTTGACGCAGGTGCGGCGCAAAATTGGCAAGTGCCGGGTTGATTTCGATCAAAGATGGTCAATCGAGTTCATTAGAGTCATCTTGTTCGTCATCGCGAGCGGGATTGAATGTTCGCAACATCTTTCGGCCACGGTATAGGGCCAGCACGAGCTCTGGAGTCAAGGAAGTGGCGTTACGACCGACTGGGAACAGGATTGTTTCAAGGCTGTCGGTTATGGCACAGATTTTTGCTTGATGGCGCATACCCAACGCTAGGATCGAGCGTTCGCCAAAGAAAAATGTCAGGGCAAGTGTTTCGATTTGCTCAACATTCTTCTCGCGCAGAAGCTTTTCGAGTCTCGCAGTTTCGCTGCGCTGGGCTGCGTTCATATTGCTGACGGCGATTTCGTAGATTTCATCGTGTTGTACTAGCCAGCCAGCGAATACGGCGTAGATATCATCGACGGACATGTCCGCCAAATTCGCTCGGAAGGCGTGGGTCATGGGACCGGTGATTCCAATGTTGCTGTAGACACCGTTGGGCAAGTTGTAGGTGAATCGCCACAAATGACAATCTTGAGGATCATCGTAACTTGGCCAGAACTGGGAGCGCTGATCGACTAGCTGAAGGCTATTTGGTGGAAAGCCGAAATGCTCGTGTTCAGCCAACCACGAAGCCATCGCGGCTTCGGCTTGGGCAAGGGGCTCGCGGAATTCCTCATCGATTTCTGCTTCCATTCCCAACTCGTCGGCATAGGCCAGCGCTCGCAATCTGGCGACGGGTTCAGCCACCAAATTTAGCAAGCGTTCTTTGCCGCGCACGCATCCCAATCTCGCTAACGCACCAGCGGCTTCAGCCTGAATTCTGCGGTGTGACAACTCCAGAGCTTGATTAAGTTTCGTCTCGGCGATCAGGTTGCCAATCAAGCCTAGCGCATCACAAACCGACACAGTCAGTGCGATACTGTCGGAGAGCATCGAATACACAACCTGGAGATCGTCCCCGAATGATCTTGGGTTTTCTTCCAATTTGCCGAGCCGTTCGACTAATCCACCCAGCAATGTCGTGAGCGATTCGACTCGACTGGCCAGCGGATGAGTTGGCAAGAGTGCTCGGCGGCACAAATAATTCGCTAGGTCAAGTATGGGACCAGCCGTCGAGGCCTGCAGGGCGCAATCGCCCAGTTTGTCGAAGAGCATCTCGATCTGCTCGGGCGGATGCTGAAATAGTGGACTGATTCCCAGTGCCACCGAGTGCCAGTCGGTTGGCGGTGAATCACGCAAGATTTCGCACAATATATCCAAGGATTGCTCATCCGCTTGAGCGGAAAGCATCTGCAAAATATGCGCGCAAGCATTCTTTTTGCGTGCAAATAGGTTGAGTTCATTGATCCCTAGCGAACCGGTCCGCTCCTGAAAAGTGGCCGCGCTGTGGTGATAGATTTCCAATAACACATTGGGATCGAGGATCGGAGCTGCACAGCCCTCGGGGCTGGTCAACTGACGGTGCCGTAGAAGACTTGCGACACATAGTTGCGTGAATAGATCCCACCGAGCGGGGATCGGAGGTGGCGATTGAGCCCATTGGCTGGCGATCATCTCGAGTATCTGCCCGAACTCTTCGGGTTCATAGTCGCTCAATCTTCCCGGCCAATCACCCCGAATTTGTGGAGATTCGATATTCCGAAGCCAGTGTAAAACCGCGTACGTTTCGTCGTTTTCCGGAAAATTCAAAAGCCTGCACCTCAATTAATACAAATAACAGGTAGCGGACAATTTTTTTGTCGAGGAGAAACACTGATGTCCATGAAATGAGCTGTACTCGCGAGATTTAGTCTAACAAGTTGCCTTAGAGCTCCGAAGCCTCATTGCGTGAATCGCAGCCTATGAGGAGAATGATAAAGCAACTTTTTGCAATTTTTATCGCTACTAAATGTCTCGGATTACATGGAATCTACCTGCCCCGAAACTCTGCAAGATGCAACTGCTGGCTCTCTGGCGGACGCGCCATCCGTTGATTCGTTCGACCAGTTGGACCTTTCACCCATAATGCTGCGAGCTCTGAGCCGATTGGGTTATACAAAGCCATCGACCATACAGGCGCAAGTCATTCCACATGCTTTGAATTGTTCGGACGTAGTCGGCCAAGCCCGTACGGGCACTGGAAAAACTGCGGCCTTTGGGATTCCCATTTTAGAAATGCTGGACCCGCTGCGCGAGGTCCACGACCCGCAAGCATTGATTTTGGTTCCGACACGCGAGTTGGCTGAGCAGGTCAGCCAAGAGCTTGCGAGACTGGCATACGGTTGTAAGACGTCGATTACCGTATTGGCTGGGGGCAAGCATCTGCGGCGTCAAATGAGTCAATTGCGTGATGGCACCCAAATTGTTGTGGGGACTCCGGGACGCGTGATGGATCATATCCAGCGTAAGACATTGGTCTTAAACGAGCTTTGGTGCATTGTGCTGGATGAGGCCGACCGGATGCTGGACATCGGATTTCGGCCAGCGATCGAGCGCATTTTGCGCGGATGCCCTAAGGATCGTCAGACGATGTTGTTGAGCGCCACACTGCCTCCTGCAATTCAGCGATTGAGCGAGCGATACTTACAGGATCCGGTGCGCATCAATTGTTCCCAGTCGCAAGTTTCCGTACAGACGATCGAGCAACGGTACATTACAGTAAATCCAGAGAACAAATTTCTTACTTTGATTCGATTACTGGAACGCGAAGTTCCCCGGCAAGCTATCGTGTTCTGTCGCACCAAGCGTGGTACCGATCGATTGCATCGAAATTTGAAGCAAGAGCTGATGCAACTGCCAATGTTTCACAAGGTCCGACTAGATTGTATTCATGGCGACATGAACCAACGTGATCGCGATCGTGTCTTTGCCGATTTGCGTAGTGGTGATGTGCAGTTATTAATTGCCACGGATGTCGTTGGTCGCGGGATCGATGTTTCCACTGTGTCGCACATTATCAACTACGATATTCCGCTGGATTGCGATGATTACGTGCACCGAGTCGGACGTACTGGGCGGATGGGACGCGATGGCATCGCCTATACGTTTGTGGCGCCTGGTGAAGGGACGCAATTGACAGCTATCGAGCAGAATATCAATCGATTGCTTGTACGAGATACTCTGTTAGAGGTTGCCGACCCGAGTGCGGATACCGTTCTCGGTTCATCCGAGGCGATCAACCCGGATGATACAGCTGCAGAGCCTGAACCAACCGATGTGCCCCGCCGCAAGCGGCTGTTTCCAGCGATGCGCAGGGCCAGTGAGAGGCTTTCGCGGCTCAATCGGCGAGAGTAATCGGTTAACTTGCAGTTGAAGTTACTAAATACTTTAGAAGAGGATTTGCACGCCGACGGAACCGCCGTGCAAGAAAATGTCGTCTTCAGCCTCAACCTGATTGCCACTGTCCGGATGGACACGGTTGATGGCTTGCGCAGAGACGGTCGCCATGCCGGGTAGGTACCAGAATTCATAGCCTGCGGTCAAGCGGATGCTGGGTACTACTTGATACCGACCGTAGATCCCGTATTCCACCAATCCAGCTACGTCGATATCACGATCGGTAGCGTCCAAAACTAGCACTCCGGCATTTTGCAGCAGGACTCGGCTTTCATCAAAGTTGGCGAACACACCTGCTTTGCCGCGCATACCGACCGTTGTACGCAGCCCCATGGGATACATCATGTCGGCACCAACTTGAACTCCAACCATCAAGTTATCTGTATCTTCAGTAAAGACTCCGGTTCCGACTCCGGAACGTGAGGAAACAAATGCATAGTGCTCGCGATAGTCTACAGCTCGCAAACCGATCATTGTCGACAGGACATCCCATGCCCACCAGCGACGGTTGATTTCGTAACTGCTGAGGCTGACCTCATGCAATTGAGAATGAACATCCGCAGAATTGAATGCGTTGACCTCGCTCGGTGTATAACCGTTGGATGGAATAAAACGACTGATAAGGTCGCCACTGCCAGTGACAATCGTTTGGCGCCGCCAATCGTAGGGACCGACGAATACGCCTTCGATACCGTTTACGCAATCAAAGAGTCGTCCTGCAGTGTACCTTCCCTGCAATTCGTATTCGAATTCTCCGAACCGGTCATTGCGAGACAACGAAAGTCGTTCGTCCCCTTCGCGTTTAAACCATAAAGCTTCAAACGACGTATAGAAAGAGACATCACAGCCCGCATCGGGACACGGTATTTCATAGCCGGTCATGTGGCTGTCATAGGGCATGTTCATCATGGGCTGTGCGCTGACCACGGGAGGCCCAATCACTCCCGGAACATCGGTTACCGAGGAATAAGCTTGGTTCGGTAACGGCGGTACCGTGGTATCGGGTACTTGAGCCAAGTGATTCGTCTTGCGAACCGCCGGTGCTGGCAAATCAACTTGTTCGGCTCTGCGGCCCAAGCTGATTTGACCGTACGCCAAGTCACTGGTCGTGGAAACCGCAGCAAAAGCGAACAGCGCGGCCGTGTGAGCGTATTCACGGCCAAAACTGGCCAAGGAATGCGCAACACGTAGGAATAGGCTTCTCATAATTCGCATGGCAAACCTCAAAATCGCATCCTGCTAGTTACACCACGTCAGTTATTCTGCAAGCGGGCAGTGATCGGCCCGTTGTTCTGGCATCCTCTGGAATTGACTTTCGGCTACTGGCCATCAGTCAACTTGTGCGTTGTTTTCCTATTCCCTGAACTGTCCAGGCAACCAAAAGGCTCGTTTGATCGACTGCGCCCATCGGCCAACCTGTCCATTGTCCGCCGTCTATCGCCGTGTCAACAGTCGGTCGACGACTGGCCTGAGGGTTGTGCGTCGTACAAGGTTTAGTATGGACTGTGCATCATCTTCGGAAGTTGCCGTCCCTCGTACTACCAAGTTATTGCGATCGATGGCGATTTCTACTTTGCTGGCCGGATACAGCGCCTTGATTGTCTTGGTCAACTCAACCGCCAACTCCAGGTCGTTCGCACTGGCGCTGGTCGCGTTCGCGATATTCAACAGATAGACTGCCGAACAAGAGTTGCCCTCAGCATCGTCGTATTTGACCAACAGTCGAGTTTGGCCCCCTCGCAAACCGATCAACGATAGCGAGTTCGTATTTGTCTTCATTACTTTGCACAGTGACGTGTTTTCAACGGCAAAGTCAGTAACTGGCCCCGCCAATTCGATGCTCTTGGACGAACGTGTGGGAATTTCGATGTCGTGTCGTGCAGTGTTTGCCGTTGTGTGCGCGATCAGTCCAGAAAATGGCGTCTCGGTGGCTGGTGTATCGCGCAGTACATGTGTGACTGGGTGAGTTGGTACGGCTTCGCGAACCAACGCTTCACGGTCCTGCGGAAGGATGATATCCAAATCCGGTGTCGCAGTTTCGGCGTGAACTAGAGGTGTGGCCGCTATAGAAAGAAGCGATTCGGAAACTGGTGGGTTTGATTCGTTTGCTGGTGCGCTCTCTTCTGCCAACGAAGCGTCTTCAGCAGTTTTGCTGGAAGCCGATTTCTCGTCGCTCGGGAGGGCTTGTTGTGCGGCCATACCTCGTGTGCTTGCCGAAGGATGACCGCTACTGAGCAGGGTAGGTTCGCTGATGAAATCCTGAGTTTCCTGAACATTGAGCGACTGCGCAGTCAAAGGCGACTGCTCCATGGGCATGGCATCAATGAGTGATGTACTACCCAAATCTTCTTGCGTGTTGAGCGAGCTAGTATCGAGATCACTCAGGCGGTGATTATCTTTGCCGATTCGGCTGCTCGTGTCGCTCAGCCGATACATGCTGTCACGTTCAGTTGCAGCGTCCGTGGAGACCTTCATGGGATTGGCCAATTGAACAATTGGCGAATTCGGATCGCCATCGGTCAATCGGCACGATTCGGCCGTCGCCACCACGCTGCCGACTTGCACTTGCAACAGTGGCTTCGGAGCACCGGACGATGCACCGATCGAGGCAATCTGCAAACGTGCTGGTTCGGAGGTCGGTTGGTCGTTGTCGATGTGCTCACTGTCGTTGGGTGACTCGCCATCTGAGGTTGAAAGAGGCGGGAATTCAGCAAGATCGATGCTCAATAGTGATTCATCCTCTTGCTGCGCCAGTTCAGTCCCGTTGTTCGGTGGAGTTTCCACATTTGCGATAGGCTCACTTACCGCTGAAGCTGGCCTAAGTGCAGGTTCCGCAGTTGCTCCCACCGCGACGAGCGACGAGGATGGCGGTTTCGTGCGTGATTCAGCTTGCATTGACGTCGAATTAGCCAAGGCAGCCGCCGCAGGTAATGGGAGCTCAGTAATTCTCGCTGGCTCACTTGAAATTCTCGGGGCAACGGAGTGCGCTGCGGCTGTCTGTAGCGTCCCTTTTTTCGCCTGCAAGGCTACATCGAGCCAGTCGGAATGTGCGGATGGAATCTTGCTCGAAAGTTGATCGCGGCTATGTAATGTGTTCGCTGACGACTTGCGTCTCAGACCGATCAGCTTCGCGACGCGCGAGCCACCGATCGTACTTTGACTGACAACCGGCTGAACCGATGCAGTATTCGACGTTGGTAGGGCGACGTTGGCGCTACCTGACGGAAGCATGGGTAACTTGGGTGGTTCTGCTCGAGCAGGCAAGGCGATTGCCGACACGCACAGCGCGGTACGTAACAACGCGATGGATTTTTTTATGCGCATGGTTGCCTGCCTCGGCTGGATCATTACAGCACCCTTCCCTGTCTTGCCAGATGGCGGGGAAGTACGACCATGACAGCCGAATGCAACTTCTCCGAACGATCTAGCAATTTGCTCTCTAACGGTATCGGGTCTGCGGAATGTAAAAGTTAAACGATTTTGACGGTGGTTCTTACTGTATCGCCAACAGCCACCGTAGAAGGTGGTTTGCGACTCAAAGGCGAGCGGCAGGTGAGAAGATGGAGAACATGCCGGGCAGCTTGCGCAGGGCAGTTAAAAATCTGGTATTGACGTAGCGCAAGCTATGGTCCGTGGCTAGCCATAGCTGCGCGAAACGTTCGAGATGTTTCGGGACTTTTGAATTTTTGCTAACTCTCATTAGCTTGCCAGACTCGGAGGACATTTTGTCCCAGAATCTTACGAATGGTCTCGTCGGAGTGGCCTCGTTGGACGAGACCAACGGTAAATAGGGGCCAGTTAACCCAAGCGATACTTTGCGTTGCGTCGGCAGTCGCGCGGAAGCTATCTGCTGGCCAAAGGTGTTCCCAGCGCGATGGTCGGCTAGACAAAAATGAATTTCCGCTGGACCGCTTGGGTAGTTTGGCCCTTTCGCTCGCATCATTTCGCGAGACGTAGGCAACGTCCGTTCCAATAGCCACATGATCTGCACCAAATTTCTTAATTGCATAGTCAATGTGATCAAGAAAAGTGATGATGTTACCATCCTTTCCAAGAAACTTGGGGATACAGCAGATTCCGATATAGCCTCCTGTATCACAGATTGCCGCAATGGTTTCGTCGGGCTTGCTTCTGTAGTGTTTATGCAGTGCAGCGCACGCTGAGTGACTGGCTACCATAGGACGCTGTGATGCTTTAGCGGCTTCAAGACTGGTGCGCCAGCCGGAATGCGCTACATCTACGATGACTCCCAGTCGATTCAGTTCATGGATCGCCGTCTTTCCAAAATCGCTCAAGCCGGCATCGGTGGCTTCACCTGCACCGTCTCCTAACGGATTGCGGCGATTATAAGTCAGATGCATCATGCGCACGCCCATTTGACGAAAGAGTTTAACATGCCGCAATTCGTCGCGTTCGTCGATCCACTGTTGCCTTAAAGGAACGCCATTGGTCGTGAAGGCTAAGCACAATTTGCCGGCATTCTTGGCCGCGATGATATCTGCAGGGCGCACAGCTTTGCTTAGTTCAGGAGCCATTTCATCGACCGTAAACTGATAGCGAGCCAGACGCTTGAGCAACCGGAGTGGATCGTTTCCTTCCTCACCACAGTTTTCGAAAATACAGGTAACGCCGGCAGCTCTCATCGCCTCAAGGAACTCTTGCCGTTCAACGGCATCCGTCGCACATCGAGTCATGCTCATTTCTTCACGAAGGTCTGTTAACTCGTCGTCGCTGGCTCCCGCCTCGATGGCATGCCGCATCGCGTCGCCGTCAATGGCTGCTCGTGGTGCAAATCCATAAGATTCGAAAACGACCGAACTTTCATGCAATTCCAAACCGTGTTGTAAATCTCGTTCGTTCGGACGCAATAGCTCTAAAGCAATTTGGCGAGGTTTTTGAATGGACGGATTGTCGCTTGCCAAGGGGCCTGCCCAAGCGCGATATCCCCAAGCGGTCGCGGCGGCGGCTGCGGCACCCAAAGTACGGCGGACCCACGTACGACGATTTGCGCAAGCTGCGATTGACATAGGCTTCGAACTTTCGTAATGCTGGAAAAGGTACGTTTTTCTCCGCCCAATTCTAGCGAGTAGAAGATTGCATGTCCCGTAACATCAGACGCTCAAAGTGAGGTTCGGTCATGAAAAAAATGGTAGACGGAACCACTCGTTCATTTCCCTCTGAGCGAGCTTTGGTGCTGGATATCGTTCGTGCTGCGCAGAACGTGCCTACTTTTGGCGTAGAGAAATGGTTTGAACTGGACGAGTTAGCGGCGGTTCGATTGCGCACGAAAAAACGTATCTCTTGGGCTGTCCTGTTTATTAAAGCGTTGGGAATTGCTGGCCGCAAAGTTGCTGAATTACGGCAGTGTTACCTGCCTTATCCGTGGCCGAGATTACATCAAGCAACCTTCAGCGTGATCTCGCTTTCAATTAATCGACATATCGAAGGATGCGATCGATTGTTCTGGGGGCGGTTTCCAAGACCGGAAGCGCGGCGATTAAACGAAGTACAGTATCAACTTGATCGTTATCGCAATGAAGATCCAAACAAAATCTTTAAACGACAAGTTCTTTACGCACGGTTGCCGGGCGTGTTGCGTCGCGCTGGACTATGGTGGCGGCTGTATGCCTCGCCAACCCAACGTGCTCGTAGGCTGGGGACTGCGAGTGTCTCAACCTTGTCGTCGTTTGGTGTTTTGAACCGAACTCATCCAAATTTTTTGACGGCGTCGCTCGACTACGGACCATTACAAGACGACGGACGAATGTGGGTCACGCTCCGTTGTGACCATCGAGTGATGGACGGAGTTACTGCAGCGCGTGCCTTGAACGCAATGCAAACAGCGATGCAAGAGCAATTGCTAAGTGAGCTGACAAACATGTGTCGATCGGGCAAACGCGCCGCTTGAAGTGATTCAAACAGTCGCCAAAGGTTGCTAGTGCCGCGAATTAGAAGTTCGGTCAACCTCAGCAAGGTTATTGCCGTCCGCACCTTTCATCACGTTTGCTCGTTGGCTAACGAACTTTGAGAAGTTGTGCGCGGGTCAACAGCGGTATCAGGTGCCTGGGACGTGGCAGTCGGAACAATGCACCAAGCGAGGACGATGGCTAACAAGTGCAAGCATCCGGCAACGATGAACGGTGCACCTTGAAATTCGGGAGTATAAATATAGGTGAACAGCAGTGGGCCAGTCATGCCCGCGATCCCCATCATACTGCTATTTGATCCTTGCAGTTGGCCCTGTTCGGTAACCTTGACTCGCCGCGTCATCAGTCCCTGAATAGCCGGCGAAAAAAAGCCGACCATGGCGAAAACTGGGATGGCCACCAAAAACCATCCGCCAGTTTGAGCAGTGCCATAAATAAAGTAGCCCAGTGCGCCAAAACCTAAGCCGATGAACAGCATCTTGCGTTCATTCATTTTGCCTGCTGCCGGTCGGACTAGTCCTCCCTGGACGATAACGCCTGCGATCCCCACAGCCGCCAGCGTGCTGCCCACAGTGCGTTCGTCCCAAGTGTAGCGGTTCTTGGCGTACAGCACAAAAATACTCGACAGCACTTGATGGGCAAGCTGGTAGAGGAACATGATGGAAGCTAAACCCAGAAGATCGGGATGGGATCTCAGCAAGCGCAACGAGCCGAGTGGATTGGCCCGCACCCACGAAAACTTGCGCCGATTTTGCTCAGGCAACGACTCGGGCAATATGAAGTATCCGTAGGCAGCATTCAGTAGAGTCAACCCAGCGGCGAACCAGAAAGGTAAGCGTTGGTCGTACATTGCCAACGACCCGCCAACAAACGGCCCAAGCACAAAACCTAACCCCCACGCAGCGCCAAACATACCGTAACTTGCCGCTCGCCGCTCCGGAGGCGTAACGTCGGCGATGTAAGCTGCAGCGGTTGCAAAACTGGCTGCAAAGATACCCGACAGAATTCGACCCGCCAAAAGCCAATACAAGTTCGGCGAGAGTGCCATGAGAATATAGTCCAAGCCGAGCCCCAGGCAGGACAACAGCAAGATGCGCCTGCGCCCAAATTGATCCGACAGAGCGCCCATGATTGGCGAATAAATGAACTGCATCAATGCCCAAATCGTCCCGAAAAAACCAACCCAATGAGCCGCAGCCACTGAATTCCCGTGCAGGAATTCGTCTTGGATCAACATTGGAAGCACAGGAATGATGATGCTCAGCGATAGCACGTCGAGCACGACAGTAATAAAAATAAAGGCTACAGCTGCCTTGCGAGGTGATTCAGTCAAGTAATGTTCTTTCTTGCGAAGACATTTTTCAAATTGGCTCAGCAGTATTCTACTTCCAAGCAAATCGTTGCGTGGTCAATTGTTCGAAAGCTTCGATGTACTTTTCACGAGTCTTCAGAATTACATCGGGAGGTAATGTTGGCGGTGGGCTGTTCCGATCCCAGGTACTGGCAAGCAACCATTCGCGAACGAATTGTTTGTCATAGGAAAGCTGACTGCGCCCCGGTTGATAACGATCGGCGGGCCAAAAACGAGAACTATCTGGCGTCAATACTTCATCAATTAGAATCAAACCGCCGTCGAACCACCCCCATTCGAATTTTGTGTCGGCCACAATAATCCCGTGTGCTTCCGCCAGCGTTTGACCAAATTGGTAAACCTGCAGGCTCATGTCGCGCAATTGGCTTGCCAGTTCGCTTCCCAATTTATCAGCGAGGTACTGAAAACTCACATTTTCATCATGTCCACTTTCAGCTTTTGTCGCCGGCGTAAAGATGGGTTCCGACAAACGACTGCATTGTTGCAGTCCAGCCGGCAAAGGTATTCCACAGATACTGGAGGTTTGCTGATATTCTTTCCATCCTGATCCTTCGAGAAATCCGCGGACCACGCATTCGAACGGAACCACCTGAGCTTTGTTGACAATCATACATCTCCCCTCGAGCACGTTCGAGGGCGTATACGGATTACCGTCTGAGTCGTGATTGCCGACCGAGGGGACTTCGCAGGTAAGATAATGACTTTTTATAGTCAGCTTCTCGAACCAAAAGCGACTTAATTGCGTCAAAACGCGTCCTTTGTCGGGAATCCCGCTGGGTAACACCCAGTCAAAAGCGCTGATGCGATCGGTGCTGACGATCAACAAGCGATCTCCCATGTCGTAAACGTCGCGCACTTTGCCGCGTCGACACGGCCAGGGGAGATGGCTGGACAGTAGGGCTTGGTCTGCTTGGGTCACTGAAATACCTGAGAATCTGGTCAAATTTTCCATGTACTAAGGGTGCCGGTCAGCTACTTCAATTGAACCTAGAGCATGATTGGAGTAGATTCCTACTTTTTCCGAGGTCACCCTAACGAGAGCTTTGAGACGTAATGGGCCAGCTACGCTTTCGCGTACCGCAAATTGACCAATACGACCCGCGCGTCTGGGAAACAGCATACATTACCGGCTTTGAGGGTATTCCCTGGGCCTGTGAGTCCCAAATCGCGAGTGACCAGTTTATCATCAGCCGGGCAATCGACGAATCGGGCAAGGTACATATTGTTTGGCCTTCGAAAGCTTTGGGCAATGTACTGTTATCCACGACCAGCTTGCCTCTCTCGGAACAATCGTATCACTTGCCGCTGGAATTGGCTCGTGGATGCATTGCGAGGCTGCGAAATCAGACTTTCGAATGGCAACGCATCGGTTTGAAATTGTCCAGCGACTTTTTGGCTCTTTCCGACGCAGCGTTGAGCCGTTTTTTGGATGCGGTTACATGTACCGAGGACGATCTTGCTCGCAGCCAATTAGCACAAGAAGCGATCGATTTAGCAACTGAGGCAATTGCGAACCTGGTGGCCATGTTTAGTTCGCAGTCGATTGAATGCCGGTTACAGCAAGAAGGTCGATTTTCTACGCTTTTGGGGATCGCTCTGGCCCCCGATTCGCCGGTGTCGGAGATCGAGGAGTCACTGAAATGTTGTTTCAACCTAGTGTCAATTAGTTTGGATATGGCAGCGGTCGAATCGGACAGCGGAAAACGCAATTTCGAACGCTTTGATCGACAGATTGAGTGGGCTGGGCAAAATGGACTGCGGGTGTGCGGCGGCCCGTTAGTAAACTTTCGGACTGGCTCGTTACCAAAATGGCTTTCGCTGTTCGATCAAGGATTTGATTGTGTCCTAAATGGGGCATGCCAACACATACAGGCGACTGTCGAACGATATCGCGGCCGAGTCCATGTGTGGAATGCGGCCACAGCGCTGAATGTTCCAGGCGAATTGTATTGGAGCGATGAACAGACATTGCGATTTGCGGTCGCAGTCATCGAAACGGTTCGGCGTGCTGATCAACGCACTCCAGTTCTTTTAACTATTGATCAACCTTGGAGCGAGTATCTGCGCGATCATGACGAAGGGATTTCGCCGATACATTTTGCTGACGCGCTGATTCGCGCAGACCTCGGTTTAAGCGGTTTAGCTTTGGAATTGAACTTGAATTGTTGGCCGGATGGTTCACTCCCACGAGACCCTTTAGAAATCGGAATGCTGATCGATCGCTGGGCACAGCTTGGTTTGCCTTTAATGATTGTGGCCAGTTGCCCAACTCAATTTACAATGGATGCCAATTCGGAACACCGCAGGCAGCCAGTGTCTACTTGGCGGTCCCCTCATTCAGTCGGCAAAACGCCCCCAACTCCAGAACAACTGATCCGCCTACTAATGGCTAAACAATCCGTGCACGCTGTGATTTGGAATCAGTCCAGCGATCAAGCTGTCCATCCGTTTCCACATGCCGGATTTTGGGACTCACGAGGACATTCGAAGCCCCTACTCACCCAATTTGCTAAAATTCGCCAAAGTATTCTGCTTTAAGAGCTCTACTACA
>CAZVBC010000187.1:0-13322 GCA_964625155.1 uncultured Pirellulaceae bacterium | reverse complement strand
GGCCATTCTCAGGGTATCTTCGGCCGCCGATTTAGTCCCTTGGGAACAACTCTCGATGCTGCCGAGTTTCTGATTAGCTCTGATGTAACGCGCAGTCATTTCGATCCATCGGTAGCGATGAATTTTGCCGGTGCAATCGTAGTGACGTGGGAAAATTCGATCGGTATTCGCGCGCAAGTTTATGACGAGACTGGGAGCACTCTGGTCCCGGAATTTGGCGTTGGGTCGACCAGCTCGGCAGAAAATCCAGTGGTTGCCATGAAGGATGACGGGGCTTTCGCAATAGCGTGGAATGATCCCGTGTTAGATTCCGCGATTTTCTTGCAGACCTTTACTCCTGGCGTCGCACCAGGGACGGTGATTGCGAATACAGAAGTACAGGTCAATTCCACAACCACAGGCACTCAACTGAATCCTTCTATTGCCATCGATCGTTTAGGAAACTTTATTGTTGTGTGGGAGGGGAATGGTGATCAAGCGGGACACGTTGACAGCTCTGGAATCTTTGGACAGCGGTACGATTCGAACGGCATCAGTATCGGCGACGAGTTTCTGATCAACTCGATAACTACTGGTGTACAACATCAGGCGTCGCTTGCGCTACTGGATATCAATGACTTTGTCGTAGTCTGGAGCGGTGATGGAGCAGCAGATCCTAGTGGCATTTTTGCACGCCAGTTTGGCAATACTGCCCCTACGATCACTTCGAATCTAGGTGGCGATTCCGCGAGCATCTCTGTACCGGAAGGCAACACAACCGTTACGACTATCGTGGCCATCGATAATGATTATCCCGGCCAGCCTGTGCAATACTCGATTTCGGGTGCGGATGCAGCTTTCTTTACGATCAATAACATCACAGGTGAACTGAGCTTTGTCATGCCGCCAGATTCATTGTCCCCTGTGGACAATGGTAACAACAACGTCTACGACATCGTTGTGCAGGCCAGTGACGGAACCTTGTTTGATACTCAGAGTATCGCCGTAACAGTGGTTCACATGAACCAGGCTCCGTCGATCACTGTACCAAGTTCGCAAACGGTATCACAAGGTAATTCACTGACTTTCTCCAGCATCCTTGGCAACACAATTGCCGTCAGTGATTTAGAGGCTGGGACTGTACAAGTTACTCTGAACGCCTTCAATGGATCCGTAAACTTGGCAGCCGGGTTTGGTTCATTAGGTTTAGTTTTCAGCACAGGGGATGGATCCAGCGACACTAGTCTTGTGTTTCAAGGCAGTCTATCCAACGTCAATACAGCGCTGAACGGTATGACCTTCGCAGCAACCAATGGGTTTGCAGGGACCGCAGGGCTACAAGTCCATGTCAGCGATTTAGGTAATAGCGGCTTCGGCGGACCGCTGACCGATTCCGCAACCATCGTGATAACTGTTCTGCCAGTCAATGCAGGAGCCGTCTGGATATCGACTTTGGGTGCCGGCGTGCCCACAAGCGGTCCGGCCTGGACAACCGGCAGCGTTGTTGCGTTTGGTGATCCCGGTTTCGTTCTTGAACCAGGTACAACTTCAGGGACTTATGCGCCGGTTTTCAATATCAACACGTTTGGAACCGATGGTGGTCACTCAATTAGCGCGCTTCACTTAATAAAAACTACGATTACAGTTGGCGGAAATGGTAATGAGTTTACTCTGTTGCCGGGAGACCTACTGTTCTCGATTGAAAGCGGAAGTAAAACAGTTGGAGGAATCAACTTTGATGATCGCGACCTAATGGTCTTTCGGCCTACTTCAGTAGGCAATTATTCCTCTGGTTCTTTCACCAAGTTACTAGATGATCCCAGTGGCATTACCAGCATTCGGGAAATCGCCTTAGTCGAGTCACCTTTAGGTGTGCTCGTCGGAAATACAATGCTCTCTCATGGTGATTTTCTTGTCGTAAACAGTTCCGGCGCTACCCACAACGATGTATATCAATTTCGCGCTACCGAAGTTGGGCAGGGAAATACAGTCATCACCACCCCGGTGCTGTTAATCGATGGCAGCGATTTGGGGCTCGACCAAGCTATTGGCGGACTTGAATTAATTCAGGTAAACATGCAAGCTGGCGGGAAGAGCTTTCAAGCTGGTCAATTACTGATGAGCGTCCGTGATACCGATACTGTAGGAGGTGTTGCGGTCACTCCTTACGACGTCTTTGTACTCACTCTGACCCAGTCGGGCTCCAATACCGTTGGCACCGCAACGTTGGTCTCCGAGGGTACCGACTTGGGCATGGGTTCAAGCGGCGAAGAGATTCGAGGGCTGACGCTGTACGTTTCAAACGTCGCACCATTGCTATTTGGGGCAAACCCACTGCCCAGTATCTCGGAAGATGCGGTCTCTAACGGTGGAGTGCAAGTTTCATATTTGGCAGCGAGCCAATTCTATGATACCGATGGCAGTTTCGATATGGGCGTAGCAATCACGTCTGCAGACAACTCCAAAGGAACTTGGCAGTATTCGATGAATTCCGGCTCCAACTGGAATAACATCGGTACCGTTAGTGCCACTCAAGCAAGACTATTGTCAGCGGACCCTACAACCAGAATTCGCTTTGTACCTAATGCGGATTGGAACGGATCTGCAGCGATCGCCTTCCGCGCATGGGACGAAACTTCGGGAACGGCCGGGTCGCTGACCTCAACGATTCCCAACGGAGGCCAATCGGCTTTCAGTACGTTGGTTGCCAGTACATCGATTACCGTCCTGCCTGTGAACGATGCTCCCACTATCACCAATAATGGCAGTCAGCCCAGCTTTTCATTTAATTTGGCCGAAAACACGCCGCTGGCGATCACGATGACCGCCAGCGACGTCGACCTACCAGCACCTAATCTACAATTCCAAATTGTGGGAGGTGCTGAAGCAAATTGGTTTGATTTGGATGCCAACACTGGACAATTGACCTTCAAATCAGCCCCCGATTTTGAAATCCCCGATGATGTCGGACTAGATCGAGTTTACGAAGTATTCGTCGAGGTCTCCGATGGGTTACTGTTCGATACTCAGGCATTATCCATTACCATTACGGACGCGAACGATGCACCCACGGGTATGTCAGAGACTTATTTACTGACGGAGGATACGAGCCTAGCCGCCCATGGGAATTGGTTCGACCCTAACTGGTCGACATTTCAAAAGATCACGTTTAACAACACTTCCACCTCTAACTTAGCTAATCATGTCATCTTGGTTACGTTGGATTCGTCCAATATCGACTACTCGAAGACACAGAATGCTGGGCAGGATTTGCGTTTCGTTGATACCGATGGGACCCTACTGGACTACGAGATCGAGATTTGGAATGAATTTGGAGTTTCGCAAGTCTGGGTACGAGTGCCGCAAATCGACGCTTCGTCAAATTCAGATTTCATTCGTATGTATTACGGAAACGCTGCCGCTGCAGCCGGCCAGAATCCAAACGGGGTCTGGGCTGCAGGGACACAAGCCGTGTTACATATGGGCACCACACCCGACGATTCGACAGTACTCTCCAATCCCGTTGCCTACAATGGAACGACCAGTCTGACAGGCAGGATCGGAAACGCTCGAAACTTCGACGGCGTTGATGACGATGTAAGTCTTGGCTCTGCCAGTGCTGTGGACAATTTATTTGCAGGTGGCGGCACCATATCTGCCTGGATCAATCCCAATGATTGGGGCGAGAATAGTTTAGGTCGCATCGCTGATAAATCCGACACAACGTTTTCTAGTGGCTCCGGAAAGGGCTGGGCTTTGCAAGTCAACGGCCTTGGAAACTTTGGTCGTTTGATCTTTGAGTTTGGTTTTTCAACTCAGGCGGGCAGGTGGAGCACCCTCGCTGGCACAATAACTACAGACGCTTGGCAAGCAGTCACCGTCGTATATGACAGTTCTTCGACAGCGAACAATCCACAGATCTTTATCAATGGATTGGCCGTGGCCGTGTTCGAAGAAAGCTCGCCAGCAGGAACAGCCAATTCCGATGCAAGTCAAGCATTAAAAGTTGGCAACTACAGCGGAGGATCATCGCGCACGTTCGAAGGTGCCATTGATGAATTTCGAGCGTATACCAATGCACTGACACCCGATGAAGTGCGAGCTCAGTTCCTGGCTGTAAATGGAGGATTGACGACGATCGGTCCAGCTCAATCCATTCAAGGAGTATTGACCAACGATCTCGATCAAGACAATAGCTCGTTGACAGCAATACTAGGATCCGGCCCCAGTCATGGTAGCTTAAGCTGGAATACCAATGGCTCTTTCGTCTACACACCCAATCCTAATTACTTTGGAAGTGATCAATTCACCTATACTGCCTTTGATGGTTCGGCATCGTCCAACACAGTTACTGTTAGTTTGTTAATTAGCCCAGTCAATGATGCGCCCATCATTACCAGCAACGGTGGAGGTGCCACTGCCAGCATCACGGTGTCTGAGTCCAACTCAGTCCCCGCGATTGTCATGGCCAGTGAATTGGATGGCGAATTAGTAGAGTTTTCGATATCTGGAGGTGAGGACGGTGCACGCTTTAGCATCAATCCGACCACGGGTGCACTGATTTTTTCGCCGGCTGCCGCAGATTTCGAGTCTCGTGGAGACAACGATAAGAACAACATCTATCACGTCGAAGTCACAGCTAAAGATGCAGCAGGGTTATCCGATTCACAGATGCTGATCATTCAAGTTACCGATCATAATGAGTTCGGCGTATCGCCCATCGTCGACAGGAATATTAGTCTCGACCGAGTGCAAGAGAATGCATTGAACGGAACGGGCGTCGGCATTGGAGCCTTTGCCGAGGACGCTGATGGAACCAACAACACGGTTACCTATTCGTTAGTCGACGACGCAGATGGCCGGTTTTCAATCAACTCCGTTACAGGGCTTGTCAGCGTTGCAGACGGTGCACGCATCGACCGCGAAACTGCGACAACACATTCCGTTACCGTGATGGCTTCAAGTGCCGATGGTTCAACGGCTACGCGGACTTTTATCATCGAAATTCTACCGGTCAATGAATTTGCACCGATAATTACCAGTTCTCTGACTCATCGTGTCGCTGAGAATAGTAGTCTCGTTACGCAGCTCACTGGGTTTGATCAAGATCTGCCCACTCCTACTCTCACCTATTCGATTGTGGGTGGCTTGGACAGAACTAAATTCACGATCTTAGCTGATAACAGCTTGGTGTTTGTAAGTCCTCCGAACTTTGAAAACCCTGGAGATTCGAATCGAGATAACGTTTACGACGTGGTCGTGGCCGTCAATGATGGTTCGGGGAGATCAACTTCAGCGACGTTTACGATCATCGTCGACAACGTGAACGACGTACCGATCGTCCGCAATCATACTTTTACGGTATTGCTGGGAGGTGCGTTTACTGTCGCAGCACCTGGCATATTTACAGGCGCATTTGACGACGATGGCCATGCACTCTCCGCCAGTCTGATTAGTGGCCACAGTCGTGTCGTGTTGTCCGCCGATGGATCATTTACGTATACGCCTCCGGATGGTGCTGGACAAGATTCTTTCACTTACTTAGTTTCCGACGGACACGGTGGCTTTGCCACAGGAACCGTGTTCTTCACCGTTGCCACTATTCAACCGACGATTGTCACGCTGCCACCAACCACCACACCTCCGCCAACCACCACACCGCCGCCGACTACCACACCGCCGCCGACCACCACACCACCAGCCTCTAATTCACAGCCAGTAGCTGCAACGGCCAATAGCAACACTGTCCAGCCCAACGCGCAGATAACCACGCTGCAGATTGTTGAATCTCAGTCTACGGCCAACAACGCAGCCGCAAGTACGCAACGTGAGTTGTCCGCATTAGCTGATACTCGCGTCAATGAAAACGTCCAACGCGTTCAGAAGTTAACCGAGCGATTGGTC
The DNA here is from genome assembly GCA_964625155.1 of uncultured Pirellulaceae bacterium. Taxonomy (GTDB): domain Bacteria; phylum Planctomycetota; class Planctomycetia; order Pirellulales; family Pirellulaceae; genus Aureliella. The sequence continues at coordinate 7,439 of CAZVBC010000187.1, read as the reverse complement.
GAGTCCAATTATCAACAGGAAAGCCGCTCGCATCGTGAAGCGAACAAACAAGAGTCTTTGCGCGTCGTGGATACCATTCAAGATCTGAGTTTCAGTTACAACACATTCAACGCCACCACAGATATTGTGTGGCAAGACATTGAGAGTATCCAAAAGCAAATCGATGTCATGCCCAGTATCGACCCTGTCGTCATGGGCGCCGCAACAGGTCTGACGTCAACACTGTCGGTAGGCTATGTCGTTTGGCTCGTAAGAGGTGGCTATATCGTCGCTGGTGTCATGACCCAGTTACCAGCCTGGCGCATCGTTGATCCGTTACCCATTCTCAATCAACTGGACGATCCTGAATACGACGACGACGACTCTTTGGAATCGATGGTTACTTCATCGGATGAAAATACGAACAACGAGCCTGAGAGCGATCCAATTCAAACAAACAATGCTGGCGAAATGGCGGCAGCACATAATCCTCTGGTAGCAACACAAACATGATCCCCTTTTTATCTGTAAAAGCACGTATTACACTCGGCCTAGTCAGCTTGGCAGTCAGTGTCATGATGGTAGCCCGATTTTTCGGATTGGGTCCAAACGCACAACACGCCGTGCTCGAAGGTCGCAAGGCGCTGTGCGAATCGTTGGCCTTGAATTTTTCGATTCTCGTACGTCGCGGGGACGTATCGAGCATGGAAGGTGTCTTGAAGGCTGTCGTCGAGCGCAATGAACAACTGCTGTCGGCAGGAATTCGCCGCGCTAACCGCCAAATGCACTTGGAGATCGGGGATCACACAGAAAACTGGAATAATAAAGGCGAAATGTCAACTGCCAGCCAGTTAGTTGTACCCTTGAGCAAAGGTGGCGCGCCGTGGGGTGAAATCGAATTGCGTTTTGCCCCTTTGAATCAACACGGTCTGATGGCCTTCGTTATGGACCCGTGGATGCAATTCACAACGGTTGTGGCCTGGGTTACCTTCTTAGCATATTACTACTACTTAGGCAAAGTGCTCCGCCAGCTCGATCCGTCAAATGCGATCCCCAAACGCGTGCGAGCGGCACTCGATACGCTGGCCGAAGGTTTGTTGGTCACCGATCGCAAGGGACGTATCGTGTTGGCGAACGAAGCTTTCGCAAGCTGGATTGGCAAAGATGCCGACAAATTAATCGGGCAAGATGCCGGACAGTTTTCATGGAAAACCGACGTAGAAAAAGGGTCGGATCTACGCTGCCCCTGGACACGTGCGATCGAAGATGCCACCGCTCAGCCGAACGTTATGGTGCAATTGACTGACAAGAATGCCAGAGTTTTGACCTTGGTTGCCAATTCCTCTCCGGTGCTCGGCCAAGATGGAAATTATCGAGGTGTGTTGACGTCATTCCAAGATATCACCGAGCTCCAACAGAATCGCCTCGAACTCTCAGAAGCTCGCGATCAAGCTGACGCTGCCAACCGAGCAAAAAGCGACTTCCTAGCGAGGATGAGCCACGAGATCCGCACGCCCATGAATGCCATCTTGGGTTTCACGGAAATTCTTCAGCGCGGATTGGCACGCGACGAAGGCCAGCGTCAGCATTATTTGCAAACGATTCAAAGCAGCGGTGAACATCTGCTGACGCTGATTAACGACATTCTCGATCTTTCCAAAATCGAATCGGGCAAGATGGATTTGGAGCTGGCCCGTTACTCGCCCGTCGAGATCATTTCTCATGCATTGATGATTTTCCAGCTTAAAGCACAAGAAAAAGGAGTCCAACTGTATCACGAAGCCGCCACGCCACTTCCAGAAACAATCCTCACCGACTCGGTAAGGCTGCGACAAGTGATCATCAATCTGACCGGCAATGCACTAAAATTCACCGAACGTGGCAGCGTGCGCATTGTCTCCAAATTGACCCCTGGTGCCAATCCAAAGTTCGTCATAGATGTGGTAGATACAGGGATTGGAATTTCCGCCGAAGCAGTCGATCGCATCTTCGATCCGTTTTCGCAAGAAGACACTTCGATCACACGTCGCTTTGGTGGTACAGGGCTAGGACTGAGCATCTGCAAATACCTGGCTGAGAAAATGGGTGGCGGTGTCTCGGTGTCGAGTGTGCAAGGGAAAGGGAGCACTTTCTCGGTGACTATTGACCCAGGACCTTTAGATGGCGTACCGCTGTTGTCCCCGGACGAAGCGGTTCCCAAGCAAGCCGCTGGTCGCAGCTCAAAAGAATCCATTCGATTACAGCCATGCACGATTTTGGTCGTCGACGATGGCGAAGCCAACCGGCAATTGGCAACCGTCTATCTGGAGCGCGCCGGTGCCACTGTGGTGACCGCGACCAATGGCAAAGAGGCGATCGAGGCGTTGCTGGCAAACAAGATCGACTTGTTGCTAATGGACGTACACATGCCGGTAATGGATGGATTGCAAGCCACGCGGCATTTGCGAATGGCAGGTTGCCGCTTGCCGATTATCGCGTTGACAGGCAACGTCATGAAGAAAGACGAAGATGCGTGTCGCGAAGCTGGCTATACCAGTATGTTAGCCAAGCCAATCAGCATGAATCAATTACTGTCGGCTGTGGCCTCGCATGTAGGTGGCCAAATAGTCCAAGAAACACAGAAATTGGCTGACGCTCGTACGCCACAACCAGGCAGAGAAGTCGATCAATTAGAGGAAATTCATTCCATAGCCAAGGCAATATCCAGCGAAATTTCGCAAGTGATCGAGAACCGCGCGGAGCCCATTGAATCAGAATTGCCCGTCCAAGATGACGACGAGATTCGCAACATCGTGAACCAGTTTGTCGTGCGTCTGCGTGAGCGCATGGTAGAAATGGAACAAGCCTACCAACAAAAGAATCTCAAGGAGCTCGAAGAACTGGCTCATTGGCTAAAGGGAGCTTCTGGGTCACTGGGTTTCAAACCCATCGTCGCCCCTGCGCGCGAACTGGAATCGGCCGCGCGCAGCGGCCACTTCCCTGATGTCGAGCTCAATATGCAAACCATTCGATCCCTAATTGCGCGAGTGCAAAGTCCACAAGACCTGATGGTTGTCAATGCTTGAGCATGAACAGCAAGCTGACAACTCAATTATGGTTGGGTTTGTGGAACAACCTCGACGCCAACTTGATGTGGATCAAATGCGCCCGCGCTGACTGGCGAGGGAATCTCGGTTCGGTCTGGGTTCGCACGAGGCGCAAAGAAGCGCCCGCGCTCGGCTGCGTCCTGATAAGCGGGAGTTGGCCACGCCGATTCCGACAAAGCCACTTGGCTGTAGGCCAATAGCGATCCCTTTTCGCGATGGAAATCGCGCAGTGCAAGTTGGTAATCTACCAACGCACGAAAATAGGCGCTTTGGCTGTTCGCCAGTTGTTGTTGAGCTTGGAGCAGGAAGTTGATATTGATCAATCCTTTCTCGTAACGATCGCGCAGCACTTCAACCTGCAGTTTGTCCGCATCTTGACGATTGTAATTAGTCTGTGCTAATTCAAACGCTCGCGATATTTGACGAGCGGAATTGCTGAGATCGTGTGAAATGCGCAGTTCTTGTTCTTTGAGCAGAGATTGTTCGCGAGCCAAATTCCACTGCGCATTGGAGATCGCTGCGCCGGCTTGACGGAACCCGACTGGGTAACTCAGCTCGAAGCCAGCTTGCCATTCTTGGAAATCGCCGGTCAAGATGCTTTGGTACAAGTTATTGAAATCAGAAGTCGAACTGGCAGAACCGATCAAGTGGTTTCCTAATCCGCGGTAACGGTATTGGGTCAGAGCATCGAGATTGATACGTTTGTTCATTCGTGCCGCGACCAGTTCAAGTTCACGCCGTTTGATCGACCATTTTTGGCGACGTACTTCCACGCGTTTGCACAGAGCATCCCCCAGCGAGGATTGCCAATCATACATGACGGCTCCCTCCATCGGATCTTGAACGGGCTTGAGTAACCGGCCGTCAGCAGGGGGCAATCCCAGTAGATAGCGCAGTCGCTGTTCCGCCGCATACAGTCCATTTGGGCCAGACAACGACTCTTTGACTTGAGCATCAAACAAATAGTATTGCGATCGAGCCTGAGCTTCGTTGTCAGCTTCGCCGCCGCGCGCACCGAATTTTTGTAACTCTTTTACTCGCTGCCAGGTAAGCTGGGAACTCGAACGCCCGGAGATTTGCGTTTGCAGATTTCGATACGCGAAATAGAGTTCCCAATACGCCGTTTCCACATCGTTCACAAACGTGATGACTGATTGTTCAAAGTCAGCCAAAGAGATATCTGTATTGATGCGCGCGATCAAAACGCCGTTATATTGCCCAACGATTGAATTTGGACCGGCGATACGGTTGTAATCGATACCAGCTCCACGCAACAATGGCTGGCGCCATTCGGCTTCGAACCAGCCCGTGTAGTCACTGGTAAACAGGCGATTCGCGCGGTTGTTGTTGTCGTACAGAATATTATGCCGTGCGGCGAATGACGCTCCCGTCGCTGTACGTTTGGCTATTTGCGATTGGAAATTCGCTCCAGTTTGCAGAAAAACCGGGGGCGAGAAGAAGGCGAATCCTGGGTCAATGTTACTTGGTCGATCGTTCTTTTGCCAGAACAAGGCGCTCGATACTTGGGCGTCGAAAGCCGACAATGCCGCATCAACTCCGCCCAGAGGATTCGATTCTGCGAGCGCTGGGTCGTAGACACTGCGACTTGAAAAAGGAGCTTGAACCACGCTCCCACCGATCGAACGCAAAATGTCGCTGCGCTGCAATGCAATGCGAACCGCTTCCTCCAGTTTGATCTCCCAAGCTGGCACGTCGGCAGGATTTTCTATAGCCAATGGGCTGGGTGACTGGGCAACTTCCGGTTCCAAGCAAGACTTAACGCTTGGGTATTCGATCTGCGTTGCAAAGTTCTGGTGATATGACTTACCTTGCGCATTGAACGCAAACTTGCGCACAGGAGAACAGCCCGTAAAGGCCATCGAAGCCGCACAAAACCAGCTCGTCCAGCGGTGGGTTCGAGACAATCGCATCTGTGGTTACCTTAACATCATCCTTGTACCTGAGAGATTCGTTGGCTCCAGAACGCTTCCACTGATCATGTATCGCGGTACTTGGGAGCACTTGCCAAGATCTCTCGCAGACCAATCCATATCAGCGGCACAACCGCTACCACCTGCTATCGGCCGCACTCCCCGCATGCCTGGAACAACCCATACACGTCGTGCACGAACAACTCAGAAGTGCAAGCCGACAATCGCTATAGGCGACACAGATTAACGCAAGTCTCTAAATGCAGACTTAAAAGAGATTATCGCGCTCCGCGCCAGCTTTGCTAGCAATGGCTTCAATGGATCGATAGGTTCTATCAGCGCAAGATTTGGTATTCATCCAGCTTGCGATAGAGCGTCGCGCGGCTGAGACCGAGCAGTTTAGCCGCTTCGGGAACGTTGCGTTCAGTACGCTTGAGTGCTTCTTTGATCAACCGCTGTTCCCAAACATCAATGCGCAGACTGTCCATATGTTCACCACCAACGTCGCGCAGTGAAAGATCGCCGATTTCGATAGAATCGCCAGCGGCCAAGACCACAGCGCTATCAATCACATTTCTCAGTTGGCGAACGTTACCCGGCCAGCGATACTCCAGCAACATTTTTAGTGATGCTGGTGATAATTCTAGATTCGGGCGACCATGCTGCTGTTTGAAGTGCTTCAGAAAATGCTCAATCAACGTAACGATGTCTTCACCCCGATCGCGCAGCGGTGGTACCAATAACTCGAATACGCTCAAGCGGTAATACAAGTCTTCGCGAAATTGTTTCTCGCGAACATAATCGCGCAAATCCCGATTCGTAGCAGCAATCACACGCACATCGACGCGGATTTCTTGAGTGGCTCCTACCGGCAGGAATGGATGCCCTTCAAGGATACGCAACAATTTGGCTTGTCCCTCTAACGTCAGTTCACCCACTTCATCCAAGAACAGCGTTCCAGTATGCGCTTGTTGGAACCATCCTTGATGATCTTTGTCTGCACCCGTAAAAGCTCCTTTGCGATGTCCAAACAATTGGCTCTCCATCAATTCGGCGGGAATCGCTGCACAGTTGACGCACAGCAGCGGACGGTCCCTGCGCGGGCTCGAGCGATGAATGGCTCTGGCTACCAGTTCCTTGCCCACGCCACTTTCACCGCGCACCAACACACAGCCGCTGGCCAGCGCCACTCGCGCTACGCGGTCTTTCAGCGTCTTCATTTGCGTGCAGGTACCAACCAATTCCGTAACATCCGCGTTGCGAGCCGCTAAACGATCATGCTGTGCATGGAGAATTGCGTGGGCTTGCGTCGATTGGAGAGCAATTCCCAAAACGCTCGCCGACGAAATGGTAAATTCAAATTGACTTTCATCGAAAGTCCCTTTGTCACGATACAAGTGAATGGCTCCCACCACGTGAGAATCATTCATCAAAGGCACACAAATCGCGTCAGCAAAATCGGCCTTGCTGGATTCGGATGGAGAGCCTTCGTTCTTTACCCAGATGGCCCTACCCTGCTGTGCCACCAATTCGGTAAGTCGCCGATTTAATCGCACGCGATCATCTTGCCCACCAGGCGAAAACTGTTGCGGCTTTAACCGACCATGCTCATCGATCCACAGGAAACCAACCGTCGATGCGTTGGTCCGTACGCGCAACATGTCCATTCCGAACGAAGTTACCTCTTGCGGAGTTTGGCAGCGCATTAGGCACATGCTCAGTTGATATAAGTCGAGCAAATCCTGACTACGCCGACGAGTATACAGTTGGGCAGTGGCACCCAAACTGGTTTCCACCGCTGTTTCCAGAACAAGCGTCTGATTTGGGCTTCGCGAAACAGAATCCACCTCAGTATCGCTCGGAATCTGAAACAACAACTCTGTGGAGCCAACCTGAATTCGGTCGCCATCGTACAAAGGAACCTGAGAAATACGTTTCTCATTGACTAACGTACCGTTGCGGCTTTCCGCATCCGAAGCAATCCAATGGCCCGATTCGTAACTGAGTATGACGTGTGTCCGCGAACTGAGTGGATCGGACAAAACGATCTGGCACCCGCTTCCACGTCCGATGCGCACCGGCTGCATTGGGTCTAGGATGTATCTAGACTCGGACGCTGAACCTCGTATAACAGTTACGAGTGCTTTCATTAGATCGAAATCTCCTACAAGAACTACCGGCAATTGGTACGTTCAGCTTGCGAATTTGTCATCAAAGTACGCCCCAAAACCAATGCGCGATGTCCACGGAGCCCCCGCTTGGCGGAACTTTATGAGATTCCTCGGGTTGTAAAAACAAACAGTTGAATGAAAATCTGTAGTTACGGCAACCATATAAATCAAGGAGTGGCACAACTCGGGCGAGCTACGTAGACTTGGATTGGAATCAGTTTTTGCGTTTTAGGGAACCTGTCTTTCGAGCTGCCGTTGCGATAAGGTTGCAT
>CAZVBC010000186.1:0-13326 GCA_964625155.1 uncultured Pirellulaceae bacterium | reverse complement strand
CTCCTCGATTTGCTTCATCCGCTCGATAATCGCCTTCCGCTTCGCGTCTAGTTCCTCACGAGTTGTGTCGTCCAAATCCTTGGCTCGATTGAAACCAAAGTTTTCACCACATGTTTGAAGCTCAGGCTCGTCTACAACAGTAGGTTCATTTGCCCTAACATCGCCAGCCAACAATCGATCAATGAAGTCTGATCCCAGCGAGTCAAGTTTTTCCCGAACGTCATCCGCAAGCGGCGGTAAGCTCGCCAAATCCTCGGGCAAACTGCGAAGTTGCGATACCAGCAGAGCATCGATAGCCCGTTGTTCACGATTGCTACTCATCATTACTCCTCCTCGATATCCAAGAATCGAAACCCTTTGCGAGCAAGGTCACTGACCAGTCGTCCCTTGGCATCCAACCACTGTTTCTTGATCGTCATCGCATTCTCGTCTTTTCCAGTGATTTCGCTTACTTGGCGGGCGAGAGGCGCGTAAATTTCCCGTTCGCCATAGTCTTCATAGTTTTCGATGTAGCACATGGCTACGGTCGATAGTTTGTCGGGCAGCGACAAAACCGACTGCATCAAAGCCGCATGAAACTCGTTCCAATCAGCCTTTGTCTGCATTCGCCACTCTCGACCAATCTTCGTGCCAGACAATTCTCGTGCAATCTGCTCGATCGCCCCATCGATATCTTGTTTTGGCTTGAACTTTCGCCGCCGAAGTAGGTCGCATGCCCTTCTCGCAGCGATGGTGTACACAATTCGAAGAGGAGCCCGCCAATCAAAGGCTGAGTTTCGGACAAACGGAATCAACTCAACAAAAGTGTCTTGCAGCAGATCTTTGACAGCTTCGGGACGTTCGCCTTTAGGCAGTCCTGCTAACCGCCATTGGATAAAGCGGCCTATTTGTTCCCTAAAATCGCTGAAAAGTAGCTGGAGCCCAAATTCTGGGTCGTCGCGAAAAGCAGCCTCCAACTCCTCTTCTGAGATTTTTTCCTCGGTTTCCACGTCGCCCTCCTGCGAAGGATTTGCTTTCGATCATCGTTGCCAAGGTATCCTCGTTTGACCACGGCTATCGGGGTATCGCATTTTAGCAGAATCCCGAAATTCTTCCGAGTTCGGGAAATCGAGCTTCAACGACACACCGCCACTCACACACTCGCACTTGCCGATATGGGGCACGTAGATTTGACTAACTGAACTTGTTATGGTAGCCGAATCAGATGAACAAAGTGCTTGATCTTTTTACCTCGTTAGCCATTTCCTTAATAGTTGTAACTGGTTCGTTACTGATTGCCAAAAGAATCGCGCAATGGGGAGCTAAAAGACTAAACACATTCATTGCGTATTTTGCACTTTTTTGCGCACTAGCAGTACTGTCAATAGGATTCTCTGTATCGCTCATATATTGCGCACTTACCTGGGATCTACTGTTCGTGAGGTATGTAATGATTATTGACGTGACCTCAAAATAAACGGTGCTACTGCCGACCTGATGTCATCGAAATCCACGACATGGCCTGGAAAAAGATCATCCAGTTCGACACCTAGAATTTCAGCGGCGATAGCCAATAGCACGTCCGATGCGACTAGTCCTCCGGTGCCTAACAAAGGGGCGATCAATCCCCCTGTCGCTCCGGTAGCAAATGCCGCAATTACACCCATTGCACCGATCGAACAGCGTCCAGAAGTTGCAGTCAAGCACGCCACGACCTGTCCACCCAATGAACCTATGCCGCTTGCAACACCAGTTGCGCCAGAAGTTGTCAATGCGCTCGAAATTGCAGTACCCTGGGCAAAGTATGAAACAACAAAAGGACCACCTAAATATGCGAACGCAGCACCAGAGAGTCCACCAATCAATGCAGCACCACCGACATTTCCACCCTCACGGTGCGCTGAATATCCCCCGGCTACCGCGCCAATCAAGCCGCTAAGAAGTGCCGATTGCAGAATCGTAACTCTACCACTTGGGTCGGTAGCGTTGAGCGGTGAATTCGATACGAGACGATAGAGATTTGCGTCACCCGACATAAAGTTAATTGAGTCATTCGATGTGAATCTGCCATTCACCTGATCAAATTGTCGCGTGCGATAGTTGTAATTGCCTGACTCGCTTAGTTCTCGCCCTGAAAACGCAAAACGATTCCATTTACTCTCTGTATTTCCAATAATTTTACCAAAGCTGCTATACACAATCGGATTCCCAACAAATCCAGAGCCAATCGATAGGCCGCGAACCGTTCCCAATTTGTCCGAGTTGTACCAGACGAGACTTTCAGTCGTTCTGTACGCTGCCACGATTTGGTCAATGTTGTTCGAAAAGAAGTAGCGTGTTTCCGCTTCACCTGCGGAGTTGTAGTCAGCCCAACTGTGTTCGCCATCAAAAGCAACTCGAAGCGTAACAGCACCATTGACGATTTCCGAAATGCGGCGTCCCAACGCGTCATGTCGGAATTCGACTGTCTTCAATACAATGCCACCGGCAGAGCGATCTTCGACTCGAACTAGTCGATTGTGGTTGTCCCAAGTATTCTCAGTGATTTGGCCATCGTTGATGCGAGTCTTCAGCTTGAGGTTCCCTTCGCCGTCATACTGGTAACTGTAAACTCCGTCCGATTTGAGTTGGTTGGACGGCCCAGTTGTGTAGCGCTGCGTTTCGCTTCCATTGACAGACGATATCCGATTGCCGTTCAGATCATAGACATAATGCTCATCGTCCTGGCCGCTGAAAACAGCGTCGACCAATTGACCCGTCAGGTCATAATCGTAAGCGATTGACTGATCAAATGCGTTGTCCTGATGATCACGGACTTCATCGATCAAGAGTCCTGAAAAGTCATAGCCATAATCGTAACTTGAAAGCAGCGCATCGACCGCGTTCTTGTGAATGAGCTTGTCTGTCCGCCCCGCAAGGTCATAGGTGTAGTCGGTGTGTCCGACTTTCGTTGTTGCAGCCAAATCGGAGTAACGTCGAATCTGCTTCTGTCTGCCAGATGCGGTGTAACTGAAATCGACGCGCGCGTCGACGACATCTTTGGTCCCGCCGCTTGGAACGATTGCATCAAACCATTTGCGAGTCTCCAATTGATTGCGTTTGTTGTAGGTCGATTGAACCGTGACACCCGCGTTGTCGGACGTCTTGATGACGTTTCCTTGTGCGTCATACTCGTAGTAGAGGATCACATGCGGAGTGTCGGTGCTCGTATCCAGATTGTCGACCGATTTCAGTCGGTTCAGTCGATCGTAAGTGTAGGTGTACTTGCTGTTCGCATTTTGAGCAGTAAGCATGTTCCCCAAAATGTCATAGCTGAAGAGAACCGTCTCGACCAATGGGCCGTTGTTGGCGGCATACCATCGCTCCTCGAGCAACCGACCAGCTTGATCGTACGAGAACTCACGGCGACGATTGTTGCGATCGATAATCTCCGCTTGGTGACCTTCGGCATCATATCCGAAGGAGCGAACATGTTGAGCACCTTGATTGGCTGCGAGCGACGCTCCACTCGGTTTGCGATTGCTGACGACGATTTGATCGAGGAAAGTGTCTCCCGTCTTGCCTGCGAACTCCGAGGCATTGGCGGCTACGTAGTCGACCCAATAAAGCGGATCGCGCTCTTCCGCAACGCGATTGAGTGAGTCATAAACCCAGGTTGTGATGTTCCCTACCGGGTCTTGGAGCAATACTCGGTTTCCTTGACCGTCATAACGGAAATTGACCACGCCTCCTTCGGCGTCCGTTTGTCGAATCAACCGTTTGTTCGCATCATATTCGTATTGAGTGATTCGGCTTTGGCCAGCCGCGAGCAACTGTTCTTTCGTTCCATTGAGGTCTGCCACGAGCAAATTGAATAGGCCATCGCGAATGCCTGTGTTCGTGGTCGAACGAGGATCGACGACGATCTCCCATTCGAGATTTCCAGTCGCATCATAAAACTTTCTTACTGAATTCCATTTTCCACCGATAGACTCGCCATCATACTGAAGCGTTACGCGCCCGATGTTGTCATAGTTGGTGAACTTTTGCTCAACGAGAGTCCCGTTCGCCTCAAAGTGTTGCTCGCCTAGGACTTGCCCGAAAAAGCTATAGAAGTACTTCTGGTAGGTGCCGTCCGCGTGGATCACTTTGCTTGGAGATCCGCACGGACAAGCACCATCGTATTCAAACGTGGTTTTGTTGCCATTGAAGTCTACGAACGATTGGCGACGTCCTTGGTTATCATAAGTGAAGGAGCTGACATCACCATTGGCATTGGTGATCTTGGTTAGATTCCCTTGGGCATCGTAAACAAAGAACGTACTTTGTCCGACGGCATTCTTGATGGACGTGACATGGTTGCCCGTGTCAAAGGAAAACTCGGTGGTCTGAACTGGATTGAGGGGTTGCCCCGTGCTGCCTCGCTCGATGATCTTGAGCAAGTTGCCGCGCGCGTCATATTCGCGATTGGTGACGTTGCCTAACCGATCAATGATCGTAGTTTCAAGGTCTGGGTTGCGTGCGTCTTCGTAGCGACGAATCGTCTTGTTCCCCAGCGGGTCTGTCTCGTCGAGTACGTTGCCACGATCATCGTAGACCAACGTCTTGGCGTTCCCGTTTCCATCGCGAACGATCCCCGTATTGTTCTTGGTATCGAAGTCGCGACTCTCGACTCGATTGCCCGAAGCGTCGATGACTCCCTTGTATTCAGTTCTCCCCGTCTCCGAGTTCCGTTCGTAAACGGCTTTCAAGACTCGTTTGCCCTCCGAATCAAAAGCTTGATCGAGATAGTGAGCTGGAGAGTTCAAGTATTGGTAGTTCGTCTTCATACCAGCTTGGTTGGTAAAAGACAGCAGGTCTCCTGCGGCGGAGTATTGGTAGCGAATCGACTTGCCGTCTGGATCGACGATCTCGACAATGCGACCACGGTGATCGCGAATGTATTTGATCTCTGTGCCGGATGTATGCCGGATGCCATCTTTCGTAAACGTCAAGGCGTTCCCGTTCGGTTCGCGGACCGACTGCAAACCAATGGTGTCGCTGTATCGGTATTGCAGTCCCTCCTTTGTCGTCAGCGTGTAAAAGCTTGGATTGATTCCTTGAGCAAGATTACCAATGATTCCGCCGCGTGCCACTTGCGTCTCGTCGATAGTCAGTTTGTCGTAAACGCCTGGATCGGCTTCGAAGTAGGGTCGCCAGATGCCACCAAAGAGACTTGCTGACAGTAACTGCTCTTTATAAGTGAACCCAATCCGTTGTCCCGAGGGGCTGTTAAGGTAGACCTTCGATTTGTTGGGAATCAGTTTGTCGTTGCCACCATTGAGTGCACCACCAGCACCCACCGCAGCCACTTCCAGAATGCGACCACTTTGCACTCCCAAACTCCAACCGTAGCCGAAGTCCCCTTCGTCAGCCGAGTTGAGAGTGTCATAGACTCGATTGATTCGTATAGGAATACCGGACAACGGAACAGTCAGGTCGGTGAACTCCAGACGGAAGTTACCGACTTGGACATTCCCCTCGACATACAACATCGTTGGCTGGGCAAAGCCTCGTCCATTGCCATCAAACGCCGCCACGATGATTGCGAACGGATCATTGGACAAAATGGTCGGGTCGAAAACGGCTAGCTCGCCGTTGATTACTTCCTGTGTGCTTTCTTTGAAGATGACCCAATCCGGGTCCTTGAGATCGATTGACGAGATAGAAACTCGATCGGCGCGAGCGTAGTATGCGCGGTAGTACCAGAGATTATCTTCTGGGTCATCGACCGTCCCGATGATCGAGACTCGATTGGTGACACGAGATGCCGGTTCGGGGCTGGTAATTATGACGATGGGTTTCTGGTTGTCGGTTGGATCAAAGCCTGGATGTGGGGGCAACGTCGGGTCGGTCGGAACTGGTTGATTCGTACGGGCTGGGTCTACGACCTTGACGAGTCCCGGAAGCGTTGTTCGTTGGCCTGATTCATCAATGGCGAACGCTTCCAACTGAACATCGCCAATTGCTGACGCCTTGAGGGTAATGGCTGAGGTTGCATCCAAAGCGACTCGGACGCCATTGACCGAAAGTCCTAGTTCGCGAACGCCTACGTTGTCCGAGGCAAAAACACGAATGGAATAATCAGTTCCTAAATCGACGGATGTAATGCCATCGTAAAGCGCGTCACCAACAACAATCGCAATGCCTACTTTCGGTGCTTCGGTATCCGCAGCAACATTCAGCTTGAAGCCCTGCTCAGCCATTTGACCGCGATTGCCTTCGACTACCCACTGGACATCGTGTTCGCCGATGTTGGACGGCTGGGTTTGCCATAGGATGCGTCCGTTGTCATCGATCGACATCCCATCGGGATTCTTTGTCAGTCGATAGGTAAGCGGTCCGCTTTCAGGATCTGACGCGCGGACACTGTAGCGATACGTTGCACCAGCAGATACCGATGTGACCGGCGTCGAGGTAATACGAGGCGGCAAATTGACAGCCACCGAGAGCAAGAAACCTTGTGTGGCGATTGCCCCATTTTCGTCGCGAGCCGTTACGGTTAGTGGGTATTGTCCCACTTGCGATGCGGTTGGCGTCCAACGTAAATCGCCCGTATTCGCATTGATCGTCATGCCTTGAGGCAGTGTGCTGACGCTAAACGTGATCGTGTCGCCGTCGGGATCGGTGGCTCGGATCGCATACTCGTACAGTGTCTCGGTCTCTGCATTGAAAACAGGCGTCGAAGTGATAACCGGAGTTCGATTTCCGATCGGTGGCGAATTCGGATCGTTCGGATTCAATTTGTCTGTTGGACTAGAAACTTTGAGTTGGAAAGTCTGTCGCCCTACAGCATTCGCACTATCGGTGGCAAGGATGGCAACGTCATGAACACCGATTTGAGCTGTTGTTGGGGACCAACGAATGAGCCCTGTGGCAGTATCAATGGTCATCCCGGTTGGTTTCGTTGAAAGCGAAAAAACAACTGTATCGCGTTCTAAGTCGTCAGCTCGAACTGGATAGAAGTAGGGCCGATTGGCAATCGCGTGCGTCAGCGGAATGGAAATGATTGCAGGAGCCGTGTTGGCGCATCGAACATCGATCACAAATCGTTGCATCGTTGATTGCAACGCAACATCTTGAACTTCGATAATGACCGTTTGCTCACCCAATTGATCTTCGCGAGGTTCCCAGCGGAGCAAGCCGCGAACGGGATCGATCGACATGCCTGATGGACCCGATTTGAGAGTCCACTTCAACGGATCAGCATCGGGATCGGATGCCATTGCGTCATAGACATACTCGCGGCCATGAACTGCAACCAATGGCGGATTCGATGTAATTGCGGGCGGATCATTGACTAGCTCGACGCCCACCGTCACAGAAAACGATTGGATCGTTTTGCCACCTCGACCATCTGTGGCCTCAATGCGAACCGTATGAGGACTGGTTGCGACTTGTTCGAAAGTCGGAATCCAATTCAACCGCCCATTCGCATCAAGAGACATTCCATCCGGTTTTGTTGTGAGCGTATAGGTGATCGTGTCACCATTCAGGTCCGACGCTACGACTTCGTATCCGTAAGCATGGCCCGCAAACGCACGCGAACGTGGCGTCGATGTGAACGCAGGCGATTGGTTGTTCGCAGTCGCCGATACGTTCAACGTGAAGCTCTGACGATCACTGCCCCCTTTGCCGTCCGCGACGACCACAATGACGTTGTGATTGCCTGCTTGATTCGCTGAAGGAGTCCAACGCAACAAGCCCGTTGCAGCATCGATCGTCAAACCGGTGACAGTGGAATCAAGCGAGTATTGAATTGGGTCATCTTCCGCATCAAGCACGGTCACTTGATATTGAAGAGGTAATGTCGCGTTCGCCTTCGTTGGTGGAGTGGAGGTAATCGAGGGGTTCGCATTGAGGAGAAAGACAGTCAGATCAAATGGCTGAATCGCAACTCCGCCACGATCATCCGATGCTCGCACGACAACCGTATGAGTTCCTGCTTGATTTTCCATCGGGCTCCAAACCAGTATCCCAAGAGTTGGATGGATTGTCATACCGCTGGGAGCAGAGAGCAAACTATACAAAACAGGATCATTGTCGGAATCGGTAGTTCGAATCATGTGATTTAGAAGTTTCGCGACGGTTGCTGACGTTGGAAACTCCGATTGGAACACTGGAGGTCGATTGACGACGTCGCCTATTTGTGCATTGCTGAAATCGACGCCGGTTGCAATTTGGTTTGGAGCAAGTGTGATTGAGAACTTTCCGTCTATCGGAGAATTCTGACTCCAACCACTTGGTACAACTTGGCGAACAACATGGGTTGTTGCAGAAAGGCTGGGCAATACATAGTTTCCATTCAGATCCGTCGTCGTGCTAGCTTCTCCGATGTCACGCAATCCATTTTGATTTTGATCAATGTAAACGACGCGGCCTTCGAGACCATTCTTGTTACTGACCAATCGAATGTTGTCGAGGGCACTTGAATCCCGTCCGCCGTCGAAGTTCGCAACGACTTCAGCACGGATCTGAACGCGTTGAACATCCTTCAGGATCTCCTCCCAAATTCCCGAGGAGATTGTCCACTTGGATTTCTCAATTGGCACGGAAATGGTTTTCCAGGCATGAAGTGACATGGCTGTTTCACCTCGCCAAACCGCTGAACCACCTGGACCGCCGATGAAGACTTCATAGGGTACGAAGAACTTGCGCCCCGCTAATCCGCCGTCACTCAGGATCGTGAAATCGTATTCGAGGCTCCCTGAGTTCTCCAAGTTGGACCAATTCCCTCGGAACTTAGCAGGAGCGTCCACGAGAGGGTGAACGCCCGTCACATCCTTAAAAAGCAAATTACCATTGGGGTTGCCAGCGACCGCACTCCAATTGATTTGAGGTGGTGAAGCAGATGTCCATCCATCAAGATTCGTTTCGAACGTCGACTGAGCAACTAAAATACGATTGGGCTCGAAGACCCTACCTCGGATTTCACCCGTTCCCACTCTCAAGTCAATCGTAAACGTCTGTTCATCGATTCCACCGCGACCGTCGTTAACGCGGACAGTAACAGTTTGATTGCCGACACCCACGTTTTGCCAAGTAAGTAATCCAGAAACAGAATCAATGTTCATACCCGAAGGATTCTGTACGAGCGAGAATTGAAGTATGTCGCTGTCTGGATCGATGGCCTCGATTTGGTATCGATATTCGTTTCCAGTGGCACTTGTGATGGGAGTGGAGACAATCACGGGATCGTGATTGCCAGCTAGACCGCTAACGCAGACGGTGAAGTCCTGTTCTGCAATGCCGCCCCTTCCGTCGTCGACTCGAACCTTGACGATATGGTCTCCTATTTGACCGCTTGAAGGAACCCAAGTAATCAATCCAGTTGCCGCATCGATCGTCATCCATGTCGGTCGAGTGACAAGATTGTAGGTCAAGGCATCTTCATCGGGATCAAAGGCATCGACTTGATAGCGATAGGCAATGGTGTCGACACTTCCATCGGTAACTATTGCGTTTGTAACTGGCTTGCTACTGATGACCGGCGGTCGATTAGGAGGAGCTGGAATGACGGAGACGACGTAGCGTTGCTCGGCGATTCCGCCACGACCATCGGAAGCTCGAACGGTGACATGGTGCAAGCCCAATTGATCGATTGTGGGTGTCCAATTGATCAGACCAGTTGTGCTATTGATCGACATTCCTGTCGGGGTAGTGGTTAGCGAGTACGTGAGTGTATCGCCAGCGTTGATATCGCGGGCATTAACATCGTAGCTATAGCCTCGATCAGCGAGAGCTTCAATGTCGGGGAGCGATGTGATCTCGGGTGGAGCGTTTAGCTGACCAAGAAAGACCAGTTCATAGTCGAACTGGTTGCGATTGGGGTTGTGGAAAAGAATCGTTGGCGACTCTGATGCTTGCCCCGGCGTTAGCTTGCCACTTGGAATTCGTTGTGAGTAGTCGTAGTACGGCGTTCCGTCTGGCAGGTAGCCGTCAAATCCGACGAGTGAAACCGATGGATCACTGATGTTCTTGACGCCGACCAACAACGGTGTTTCGGTTTCAAACTGGCCATCGTTTCGTGTTGCTAATTCGACATGCAGCAACTTGGCTTCATCGTTGAACGACGTGCGTCCATATACGCCGCTGAAGCTGCCGGTGCTGTCAGCAAAGCGAGAGAAGTCGATATCGCCTGTTGTGGTTTTGCCGACGATCGACAATGTGACTCGTGCCGTTTGGCCCACAGAATCGGTAACTTCGAAAATGAACTCATTGGCCCCTGGCCGAATTGTCAATAAAGAGTAGAGATTGCCGCTTGCATCCAGTACGTCGACTGGTCTGCCATTGACCGTTACCAGCTCGACACGATTCTGGCTTCCATCTTTTCGCTGACCATTGGCCGTTGCTAGACCGCTAAGCAAAACTTGCCCACCCGCTTGGGAACTCGCTGAAGGAGCGGAAACACTTATGGTAGGTGGCCCGAATTGCGTACCAGTCGGCTGCAAATTGCGTCGGTAGTTGTTGTAGACTTCCCAACTATTGGCTTCATGGCGAGGCACTGTTCCATCGGGATTGATGTTTGTGATATGAAACGTGTGTTGATTCCAGATTTGCCCAGTACTTACCCAATCCGTCCCATCGCCACTTCCATAGATGATGATTCCCGCCTGACTACCAAAGCCGCAATGTTGATTCGCACTAGCAACGATTTCCGTGGCTCCATCTCCGTCGACATCCACGACGACTGGATACTCGAACGAAGTGCAAGAGCTCTTCGGCGCTTCAAACAGTTTTGAGCCGTCTTCGCCAGCAAACACGTAAAACTTTGTTTCATCGCCGAAGACAACTTCGACTCGACCATCTCCGTCAAAATCAAATACGGATGAACCCGTCTGCTCGGACGAGCCGTCTTGAATGGGTGTGCTCCATTTTACGGAGCCGTCGGTTTCGAATACCGCGTAGCGTGATGCATGAGCAACTCCGATTTCTGGCTCGCCATCGTTGTCGAAATCAGCAATTGTCGGAGGTCCACCAAGGCGAAAGAACCCAGCGCCAGGTATCGCAACTGGTCCCCAAACGACGCTACCGTCATGATTGAGAAGTCGGATCGTTGCACCCGCAACAACAGCGATTTCCGGATATCGATCGTCGTCGAACTGGCCAATCGCGGTATAGCCGTAAGAATTGGAACTCCAGTACGTAGTACCGTCGGCTCGATACGCCACCGCTCCTGCAAGCACTTCGGGGCTGCCATCGAGATCTAGATCGACTGCCGATGAAAAGAAGATTGCATTGCCACCTGCCCCAGTCCATCGGACTGTTCCATCAGCGTTTAGCACGTTACGACCAAGCATGATTTCCGTAGTGCCATCGTGGTCCAAATCCGCAAATGCAGGAGCACCGAAGAATTGAGGTATGTTTCTCTGCCATTTGAACGTGCCGTCATGTTCAAACGCTATGACTTGTTGACTTTCCGTGAATGCCACAACCTCTAGATATCCATCGTTGTCAAAATCCGCTAATCCCACCTCAGCATCGCCCCACAACTCATATGCTGGGTCTGTCACTGTCCAAAGTAAATCTCCTGTCCTCCCATCAACCGCCCTCAACAGCGAATTGGATCGATAGCCATTTTGGGTTGACGTAGTGAACACGATGTCTGGCGTACCATCGCGATTCAAATCACCCACCATCGGAGTCATCATCACATGTTTCGAGTCGGGCCGAACTGCAAACGTGTCAATGACTCTTTCGACTCGTGCCGAAAACGGCTTGGTCGCACCTGGAGTTGGCGGAACGTAGGTCGTTCCGGAACTAACAGTAACAATGCCAGCAGGATTCGAACCGAGTGGTAATGCACTTGTCGATGACGAATTCACAATGGAAGGCCGAGTACTTCGGACCTGACTTGAAAGCTCCGAAATCTGAGGCAAGCCTGCGGTTAGAGCGCTGTCCATCAGTTTTACTTCCTTGATCGAAACAGTTGACGATCTATCGGAGTCATTGTTGACCAGCCGGAAGACGAGGTGACCAATCGTTCCCACCGGCAGTCCATTTAAGCCAATCGTTACTTCATTTCCCGAAACGACAATTCCCGCCCCCGCTTGAACCAACAGTCCCTCGGTGCTGTTCATGAGTGAATCTTTATTGGCGGCATAGTTGCTCACAAGGGAGTTGCCATTTTGATCCACAAAGGCAATCTCAAATGCATCGTTTATGAACGCAGGGTTCGTAGTATCGAAGATCGGAGCATCGAAAGCAACTTGAATAGCAGAAGGCGCGTTCGGTACCGCAAAGGATCGCTGCATTCCAACAACAAAGGAATCGCCTTCACGCAAAACCGCTGAACACGATTGGGATGTCACCGTACCTTTCGCATTGCTTGTTCCACCGTTCTCAAAGATCTGCCAACCCGAAAGGCTTTCGTCAAAAACACAGTTTTGGACCGAGATGTTGAAAGACTTGGTATCAAAAAGAACCGGGCTACCGTTGTCGGTGACTCGTACCGAGACCGGAAAAATGCCATTGGGAGTATTGGCTGGGACCGTCCAATTGAAAGCACCCGTGCTGGCGTTGATCGTCGCTCCAGGAGGTGAGCCTGGAAGCAAGCTGTAGGTCAGAGTATTGATTGGCGAATCGGGATCGGTAGCACTGGCTACAAAGGAGTACGATTGCCCTACCTCCAACTGTCGGCCTGGAATGGACTGAAGCACGGGAGATCGGTTGACTTCGTTGACTGTAACAAAAAAAGACTCCGTATCGAAGTCGCCTGCTTTATCGGTAGCACGGAGCAAGAATTCAAAGTTGCCGGGACCTTGTTGTTCCGTCGGTGTCCAGCGAATCAAACCTGTGCTGGAATCGACGGTTGCTCCTGGCGGCGCGATATCGAAACTGTATTGCAATCGATCGTTAGGCAGATCCGCATCCATCGTTATGGACTGGATACTGAGCGTCGCTTCTTCGTTTAACGCTTGATTGGGAATCGCGGAGATAACAGGCCGTGCATTGCCATCGAAAGGCTGACCGTATATGACATCAATAACCACATCGTCGTAACCTCTGTCTCCAACGCCAACCCATGGGGACGCAACGTAGTGTTCTTCCCAACCGATCCGCAACTGGCCAGAGCCTTGGGGGCGGCTTCGCAGATGTTTCGTCGCGTCGCCGTTGTCTGAGACTCCCTGGAGGACATAGACGCCAATGGTCCTGTTTGCGGGAAATACAGGTGCAGCACTCGTACGAAAAGTGCTTTGCCTAGAGTAGAGAACTTGCCTCTCCGATGAAGCAAAGACGACTGAGGCATAAGTCGGGTCATTAGGAGAAACACCATCGACGTTGCCCGTAGCATCGTCCATGACAAAGAGCCCCATTTCATTGAACTCT
>CAZVBC010000185.1:0-13428 GCA_964625155.1 uncultured Pirellulaceae bacterium | reverse complement strand
ACACTGGCGCGCAGGTTGTTTTTACTTTTCTTGTGCCATGCCGTCGCGACCGGCTGCGGCAGCCATCATCGGATCGTTCAATTGCAAAGTGAGAATGAACGATTGCTAGCTGAATTCCGTTCTCAGCGCGACCAAAACCGCGATCTGTCGCAAAAGAACACGATTCTTGAGGCTCGCGTTGCAGAGAGCGAAAAAATGCTTGCCCAGCTTAACAATTCATCCAAGGGCCGACTTTCGATGCTGGAGCGTGGCACTCAAACTGGTTCTAGTTTGCCACTACCCAACACAAGTCTCCCAAGTGGTCCGGGGGCATCATCGAATTTAGGCGAGGCCAATAGTAGTCTGCAATGGAAGCCTGTCCGCAAATAGCTTAAAAGATTTGTGTATACAGTTGTGGTGGTGCAATCGCTAATAAACCAATTCCCTCCGGCGTCGACGCCTACCCCACCAATTCCATTCCGCCATTTCAGAATGTAATTCGTTGAATTCGGACACATGTACAATTACATCTGCTGAAACGTAGTCAAATCAAATAAAGGGGCAGCGAAATGCTGCCACTGCCCTGTAGCGCCATACTTGATCACGTACAATGACTTCGTGTCGTAACTTGAGTTGGCGCATGCCTATTTTACTGCCTCGATCCAGCGGCTGGCCCGAAATCGAAGTGGAAAAGTTGTGTCACAAAACTATTTTCAAGATGTTAGCTAGCGAATTTACCACCACTTAGGAGTGGTTTGATATATGGTTTTCGCATACCAAATTCTGATCCGTAGAGTTTTGAGCTGCGGTTTGATGTGGCGCCAACAAAGGGGCACTCTCCTTGTGTTGATTTGTTTGTTTTCAGTGATTGGTTGTGGTTTCGAGCCAGAAATTCGCCAATATTCCATTCCGAGGAAAAAGAAAGCGACAGCCAACCAACCGTCCAGCTCTCCGCAATTATTGCTCGCTGCGATCTTGCCAAAAGACAAAGATGCTTGGGGCCTCAAATTAATGGGGGCACCGGAAATCATTCAACCACTCGAAGAGCCTTTCCGTAAAATGCTTAGTGAAATGACCTTCGATACTGCTGGCAGTCCAAAATGGAAATTGCCCGAAGGCTGGCGACAAGGCCAGGGAGATCAATTCACGTTTGCTTCGATATTTCCTACCAGCGAAGACGTACCTCGAATCACGATATCGAAATTAGCTGCTCCAGATGATTTGACCGAATCGACTTGGCGAGAATACGTCGCTATGAACGTGAATCGCTGGCGCGGACAGCTTAATTTGGCCGCTCAGCCATTTGAGGAAATGCAAGCCTACTTGCAACCGCTCGATGCGCTTGCGCAGCCACCATTAGGTGCCTACTTTCTAACGCTCAATGGGAACAGCAGCGGAGCCGGACGCGGGCCCGCCATGATGTCCATGCAGCGTAAGGGTGAAGATACGCGACCACCTTCCAAGGTCGATTACAAATTGCCCGATGGCTGGACCGATGCGACGAGCCCCGGTGAAATGCGCATGGCCAGTTTTAAAATTCATGCGGACAATGGACCGGCTGACGTTTCCGTTATGGCGGTAGGTGGCGATGAGCGTTCGAATGTCGAACGTTGGCAACAGCAGTTGACTCCCGAAGTGGCACAAGGTCGCGTCAAGGAAGTTCTGGATAAGGCTCAGCAAATCGTGGTTAATGAAATTCCCTCAAAGGTCTATTACCTGACAGACGATGCTGCTGAGAACAAAGAAGCAATCTTGGCAGCGATCATTCCTTGGCAAGCAACCAATTCATTGTTCGTTAAGTTAAAAGGCCCGGCCTCAATAGCGGAAGCCAACCGCCAAAAATTTCTAGATCTCGTTTCGTCATTGAAATGGTAAAGGTACTACCTCGATGTCGACTGCCAGTACTCCACATAATCGATTCTTTAGTCAAGAACCAGATTTCACCCAAGGCTCTGCGCGATCGAAGGTAAACCTAATGTGGCAAGCGATGCGCATTTTGGGTTCGCTCAAGATTACCGTTGCCATGTTCCTACTGGGAATCTTGATTCTATTTTTTGGCACTTTAGCGCAAGACGAGAACAACTTGGCGGAAGTCAAGCGACTGTACTTTAACAGTTGGATTGCCGTGATTCCCATCGACGTATTATTTCCTATCACCATTTTTCCGCACACGGATCCTTACCCTGGCAAATTCCCAATGCCCGGTGGAGCCTTGATCGGACTGATCATGATGATCAATTTGGTAACCGCCAAGATGACACGCTTTGCGGTCTCAGCTAAAGGCAAGAAACTGTATTTGGGCAGCGCGATCACTGCCGCCGGTGCAGTAATCGTAACCTTGGTGATCATTGCTGGCCACGCGGCCGAAGGACTTCAGGGTGAACCGCCGATTTCCTACGACTCGTTGTGGAGCGTGCTGAAATTCGGCATTATTCTGTTGACTGGAGCCATGATTTGGTTTGCCATCGTCAAGCAAAATTTGCCAACCTTGGCTCGAGTTGCAATCTGGAGTGGTGCGAGCTTGTTGTCCTTGACGAGCGTGTTGCTGGTCATGGGAGGCGAATCGACACGACTGGACGATCCAGGGCTGCGCATCGTGTGGCAATTGGTTCAAGCTAGCGTTGCTTCATCGGTTTTGCTCGTCGGATTATGGGTGGTCTTTGGCCCACGTGGTGGAAATGTACTGATTCACATGGGTGTTGGCCTGCTGATGGTTGGCCAATTTGTTTTTGGCGACCGTCAAATCGAACAGCGTATGAGTCTTACCGAAGGCGATACTTCCAGCATGGTTTATCGTCAGGACGAGCTGGAGTTAGCGATCATCGATGTCCAGGACGACCAAACAGATAAGGTTACAGCAATTTCTGAAAGTATGCTGCGTCGAGCCTTTACCAACAAATCGGTGATCGACGAATCGCAATTGCCGTGCAAGCTACGCGTTATTGAGTGGATGCCCAACAGTTCGTTAGCCAAGCTAGACCCTTCGAAAACCAATCTCGCGACAATGGGAGTCGGCCTGGAAGTTCAAGCAGTGCCGAAGACTGCTGCCGGTGGCGCGATGAATGACACCAATGTTGCGTCTGCATACGTCGAGATTATCGAAAAATCATCCGATAAGTCTTTGGGGGTCGTGCTTGTATCTCAGTACTTCAATGACCAACAACAGATGTTTATCGGTGCCGATCCCGATCGGAACGAAGCTGTCCAACTAGATAGCCGACAATGTGAATTGGCTCTGCGTTTCCGGCGCGAATACAAACCCTACGAAGTTACGTTGGTGGACGTCCGCAGAATTAATTACAGCGGCAGCGAAACACCGCGCGACTACTCTTCGGACGTGGTCATCAAAGATACGGGGAACGGTTCAGAGTTGAAGGGGCACATCTGGATGAACAATCCACTGCGCTATCAGGGACAATCGTTCTATCAGAGCGAGTATCATAGCTCTGAACTTCCAGGTCGTGGAACGGTCGAATTGACCAGCCTGCAGGTTGTTGAAAACGCTGGTTGGATAATTCCATACGTGTGCTGCATGATGGTCATGTTTGGCATGCTTGCCCATTTCGGATACACCTTTTTGCGGTTTTCGGACCGTTATGCGCGTGGCAGCATCCCGACCGCGAACGATTTCTCAGTCGCTAAGAAAAATCAGCCCGCATCCGCGCTGGCAACATGGCTGCCTGCAGCGGCCAGCCTTGCGCTGGTGCTGTCGATTTCGGGATACTATGCCAAGCCCACCAAGGTCTTGCGCGATCAAATCGATTGGTATGCCGCTGGCAAAATTCCCATGTCGCACGAGGGACGTATCAAGCCGCTCGACACTGTAGCTCGCAATATTTTGCAGTTCATTTCCGAACCAGTTTTCGGATCGGTCCCGTCGGTTAAAGACTCTTCAGACAAGCGCCACTCGCCTACCGATTGGCTGCTTTCGTTGATGGCCGACAAGAAGTGGCCTGCCGATGCACCGATCTTCCGCATTTACGCGCAGGAAGCTCGGGATTTTTTCGAACTCAAGCCACGCGAGGGCTTCCGTTACTCGTATAACGAATTGATCGCTCAGCAAGAAAAACTGTCGGCCTTTATGGAGCCGTTACAAGACAAGAAATCGGAAACATTCACACGTGCGCAGCAAAAAATTCTCGAAGTCAATTCAAAACTAAACACCTACAATTTGCTCTATTATTCGTCCCAACTTCCCCCTTTGCCTAATGACAAGGAGTTTGGCGACACGCCTGAAGCGCGTGAGAGTTTTACCGCCGAACTGATGAGGTTGGTCAATACGATGCAAAGAATCGAAGCTGGAAATCCACCTTCTGTAATTCCACCGGAAGCAACTCAATCCGAGTCGGGGAATGATCCCAAATGGCAAGCCTATGGCCCGGCGATATTTGCCGGTTATCTGCGCAACCTCTTGGCGCGCGAAAAGGTCGATCCAAATCCGGCGCTCCTTAGTTTTACAGACATCTTGGATGCACTGCGACAAGATGATGCTCGCAAGTTCAACCTGGCCGTAACCGACTACCAAACACAATTAGCAAAGATGCCTGTTGCCGCTAAGTCGACGGGAAAAATCTCCATGGAGGCTTGGCTGAACAGTTTCAATCCAACAGCTCAGGGGGTCGTCTTTTACTTAATCGCGATGCTCTTGGCATTTTTGGGATTCTTGATCAGTTCGGATGCGTTGCGTCGCACCACATTCTGGTTGTTGGTCGGTGCGTTGGCCATTCACACACTGACCATTGTCAGTCGTATTTATATTTCCGGTCGACCACCGGTAGTAAATTTGTATTCGTCCGCCGTCTTCATCGGCTGGGCATGTGTGCTGGGCGGTTTAGTGCTCGAGCGTATCTTTCCAATAGGTGTCAGCAACTTAGCTGCTGCCATGATTGGGATCATGACCCTCAGCATTGCTCGTAGTTTGGATACCAGCGACACGATGCATGTCTTGCAAGCAGTGCTGGATACACAGTTTTGGTTGGCAACTCACGTCGTTACTGTTTCGTTAGGCTACGCGTCCACATTTTTGGCGGGATTTATCGGGATCATTGCGTTGTGTCATCGGATGGTAAGCCGTTTTGATTCCTTAGCTGACAATCAGCGCACCAAGACGATGAAGGACACTCAACAAATCCTCTATCGCATGACTTACGGTGTCGTTTGTTTCGGAATTTTCTTCAGCTTTGTCGGTACGGTCTTGGGTGGCCTCTGGGGAGATGACAGTTGGGGACGCTTCTGGGGTTGGGATCCAAAAGAGAACGGCGCGCTGATCATTGTGATGTGGAACGCAGTGGTGCTGCATGCGCGCTGGGACAAGATGGTAGGTGCGCGCGGCTTTGCTGCCTTAGCTGTGATGGGCAACATCGTTACCAGTTGGTCATGGTTCGGTGTCAATCAACTTGGTATCGGCCTCCACAGTTACGGATTTACTTCAGGCGTGTTACTCACATTAGCCGTTACAGTTATCGCACACATTGCCTTCATCATCACCGCGCTAGCGCTAACCGTTCCCCGATCAGCCAAATCCACTGCCGACTTTTCTGCGTAGAAATTTGTTAACTAGTCAATAACTAGGTGCACGAGGCAAGTTCATGCTATGATCTTGCAAGCCATATGACTAATGCGCAAATC
Source organism: uncultured Pirellulaceae bacterium (assembly GCA_964625155.1). Lineage (GTDB taxonomy): Bacteria > Planctomycetota > Planctomycetia > Pirellulales > Pirellulaceae > Aureliella. The sequence goes on along the minus strand of CAZVBC010000185.1, from coordinate 7,821 downwards.
CGGTGCACCTGGTCATTGACTAGTTACAGAAATTTTGCGTCGAGGAAGCAAACAAGAGCAATTAAATGCATGCAAGGCCGAGCGGCGATTGAGAATTTACCGTGACACCGGAGTGCTTCCGGAATGTTATTGCCTGCAACTCGCTTCCTAATTGCGACGATGGCTTTCGCGATGCAACAGTCTGTGTGACAAAGCTTCTAAGTGCGTTTGTGCAATGGCTTGGCGCGCATGCCAACCTGCGCGTTGAGCGGATTCGACAAGTCCTTCGAGAATTTCAAAATATTTGCTCAGGCGTTCGACCCCCAGATCCCAACCAGCTCGATAGAAATATTCGTATGCTATTGGGGCATTACCAAACGCTAACTCATGCCGAGCTTGGTCGAGCCAATATTCACACGCAGCATGCTTGGGCGTTGGCGACGAACTGCGCCACAGTACGTTGAGGTATTTGTCATGGGCCAATTCTGTTGGAAGTTGCTCGCGTAGGCTCCACAATTGAGCTGGACAAAACTTACCAAACTGACCGTCAAACCAGTGGCTGCGCATGCGCACCGATTGATCGGAGAATGCTGACGCATATCGGCCCGCAAAGAAAGTTTCCACTGCATGCTCGACTTGACCACATCGGAGTTGGCTCCAGCCAGCCACATCAAAGGCCCACCCCAAATCTGCACGCACATTCAGAATTGTACGTGCCAGTTTGCTGGCTTCTTCCCAATCTTGCCATCCCCATGTTCCGGACGACATTGTGCCGTCAATCGCTCGCGCGGATTCAATGATCATGTTGACCGCTTCGGGCGGTACCAGGCTGAGATCGAACATCCACTTGACGTAATCGGGTTCCCAGCAAACACCAATTGCTCGAGCGATCCTAGCATCTGCCAAATTACTTGACCGCCTTTGTAACCAGCATAGTATGCGCTCATAGGTTGCCGCTTCGATGGCCCAGCCGTTCGCGAGCAATCTGTCCAGTGCACTTTCAAATTGCTGTTCGCAGGCTAAGCCAAGGATATCCAAGACGGTCTGGGGATCGGTTCCCAGTGTGTTAGCAACCCACTGTGAAAAGGAATTCGAATCGGCTCTCAGCGAATTTAGACTTGCTGGCCCTGGATCTGCGTCCTGGAACGCAACCCACGTACAGTTGCCCAGGTAGGGTCGCGCGTTGCATATCGCATCCAGCAATAGAGCTTCGCCCATCGAACGTCCGTAGGGGATCCAATCGCCACCTCCGTGGTGCCAATGTAAGACTTCTTGGATGGAATTGTCAGCGGCGGCTCGCAAACAGATCCAATCCCCATAGTCATTGCCAACAATTGGCAACGTATCCGGCAACATGAAACCGGCCCACAATTCATTTGGAAACTCGGCCAACAGAGATGTCGGATCAATGGGAAAACGGAATTGGCCCATTAACTCAAGTTGACTGCTGGCCTGGTCAAACCAATTGCACCAGGCTGGAGACAGTGACAGTCGATAACGCTCGGCAATTTGCCTCGATCGAATTGAATTCACATTTTCAGAACGACAACACCTGCCACAGGCCCGAATAATCGTCGGTCCATAGCAGCGTTCGTTCGTCCTCTTTCCACGGTGTTAGAGCAGCTTGTATTCTCGCATCATTGATGAAGTTACCATTGTTCGTCAAGAGTATCCATGTTGAAGTATAGACTCCGGCAGTATGATCATCATCGTTTTCAATCTGCAACGCAGTCCACCCCAAGTGCTGGGCCATGCCTCGACTGATTGGGTTCAAATCTAGAAAACGATTCGAAATGTGTACTGCCAAGATGCCACCTGGACGAAGCTGCTTGGCGTAGATCTCTGCACACTGAGCGGTCAATAAGTGCACCGGAATCGCATCACTGGAAAATGCATCAATGGCTAGGACATCGAATTGCTGGCTTTGATTTGCAGCCAGTTCGCGTTCCATCACGATTCTAGCGTCGCCGAGCACGACCTCGGATTTGGCCTGCGATTCACGTAGGTAAGTAAAGACATTGTTGACCGACAGAGCCAACACCGCAGCATTAATATCGTAAAACCGAAAATACTCTCCGGTTTCACCATAGGCTGCTGTCGTTCCGGTTCCGAGGCCAACCACGCCAACACGTAACTTGTGATCGTCGCCAGCTAGTTCTCGCCCTAGGCGAATTGCCAACCCGAAGCCACTTTCCTGGCCATAATAAGTCGTCGGTCGCCTGCCCCAGTATTCATGATCGTATTGAAAACCATGTTGGATTTGACCATGCGTCAGAACTTTTCGGCCAGTGGTCTCTCCATCGGGTCCATCCGACTCTTCGTATCTCACTCGCAATACTCCATAGAAATTGCGAGACAAGTGAACTACGTCTTCCAAGTCCCCTGCCACAATTTCCTGCAACCGCATCGACGCTAATACCAATAACGTCGTCACTGGGATCCACAGCACAAATCCCCATGATGGCTTGTTCTGGCCGCGAATCAAACGAATTGTCCATTCGACCACCAGGGCCACACCGCAAGCAGCCGCGATCGTATTGAATTGCCACCACGCAATTAGCTCCTGGTACTTCAGGGCTCCCAAACCAGCAAAAACGACTAACCAAAACACAATTGGAAACGCAACGGATCGAATGCGTGCTCCCAAACACTCGCCTCCGGACAATAATACAAATCCAATTAACAATGGTACCGACGCACCAAACGCAATTTCACCATAGTTCTTCCACGACATCAGCTCGGGGAACTGCCATGCGGCAAATCCACATAGCCAACCAATTTGCAAAGCCATACCCAATAGCCACACAAAATACAAAGCTGCCGAACGATTTTGCAAAGCAGCAGTCATGGCCAACCCGAGAAACTGAATTAGCACATACACACCAAAATAGATCGTCACGACCAACGACTCGGCACCTGCATTGACCAACCCATGCAGAAAATAGGCTACCGCCGCTGCTTGCAACGCAACCACAATTGCCTGTATCCAAAACGACTCCGACGACGGTCGCTGCCAAGCACGATTGACACACCAAGCAATCAGTGTGATCGCACAGCAACCGATCAGGCTGATGTGATATTCCCAATAGCCAAGAAAAAAGCGAGTTGCCGCGATGGCCACAAACAGGCCACCGACCGCTCCACCCGCAGACACCAAAACAAAGAATAACGTCAAGTACTTAGGATGTGGGCGACAACTGACCAATTCGCCGTGGCAAGTCATACAACATGCAAACAAAACTGCTGAGTATATCCATATCTGGTCGGAGATGGCGACGTCCACATCTTCTTCTAATACCCAGATCGCCGCTGGAATTGCCACTAAGAGCGCCAACCCAAATACGCGCCGATCGTACCACTGAGGATTGTCGAAACAAATGATGAAGGTCAGCAAATACAGACTCAATGGTAAGACCCACAGAAACGGTACTGTTGCCACATCAATGCAAAGTTGATTCGTAGTTGCCAATAGCATCGACGAACCAAATGCGGACAGACCGACCCACAAAATCATCATGCCCCACCCGGGAGCCTTTGGCTCGGCAATCTCAACCCTCGGCGGTTCAACCGATGCTGTTTGATCCACCGTCTCTGCCGGAGTCGCTGAGGCTTGGCCGCGTTGACTACTGACCAATAATCGGACCGCGCACCAAGCTGCCAACATGACATACAACGCGTAACCAGTTCCCCAATTCGATGCCTGCTGTTTCAATTTCAACATCGGCTCAAATACAAAGGGATAACTCAGCAAGGCTAGTAACGAACCGACATTTGACAGAGCATACAAACGGTACGGCGACTTTCCCGGATCGGTCCGATTAAACCAACGCTGCATCAGTGGACCTGTAGAGGCCAACATGAAATACGGTCCACCCACGGTCGCTAGCAGCAATAAAAGAATCTGCAGCGACGGTGCACCGTCTGCAACAGGTTTCCAAGCGTCACCGGGAGCAATAGGCAAACACAATAGCGATCCGATCAACAAGGCCAAATGAGTTGCCACCTGAGCACGTATGCTCAGTCCAACACTAATCAAATGTGCATACAAATAGCCGCCCAATAGCAACACCTGGAAAAACAACATGCAGGTTGTCCAAATCGACGGCCCGCCTCCAAACCACGGCAGAATAAACCGGCCGATTAAGGGCTGGACTTGGAAAAGCAAGAAGGCACTTACAAAAATAGTTAAAGCATACCGAAGCATTGTGTTCCTTTGTGCCGATCCAACCAGAAGTGCAACTTGATGAGCGATCCGCGAGATCTTTCACGTGTTCAACGACAACCTCGTCTCACGTTGCTGCGCATCCCAACTTTATCTGGGCTGAGCATTCGTGCGCTAACACTGTATTCTGGTCCAGTACAGTTTGGCCACACCCCGACGCGAATTTCTTTGTTAAGGTGCCAACATTTTCCTTTTTCGATTACGTGTTCTGTCACGATGCGTTTGTCCTCTCAGTGCCCCCTCACGCCTGCTGTCCAACTTCGACTCGACAAGTAAGTGAGCCCAATTAAGCAAATCGAAAACACCACAGCATTGGGAGTGCGTGCAGTCCAATCCTGCCACGGCCACGGGAACTTGAAAAAAGCAAAGTTTAGCCAAAAGTAAAGCCAAGCAGTGACGAACAGCATAATCCGTAGTCCCGATTCTGCTGACGGGTTTCGCTTGCTCGATTGAGCCAGCGCGATTGCAACTAGCGTCGTTAACACAAGTGGGAACACCAAATAGATGAAACAGCCAACCATCGGCGTGACCGTAAGCTCGTTGATAACTAATTGTCGATACGTTTTGCCTGCGATCGGCAGCGCGGTTATCGGCAACAGCATCAAATAGGCTGACCAACGCCCGCCAGCCACACAGATTGTAGGTAGCAGGCCCATTCCCAACCCGTACCCATAAAATGCCAATACAAATTTTGACCAATCTAGGCCGAAATACCTCAGCAGGGAAAATTCTGCGGCAGCAAGCAACACAATGTGCAAGCCGATCAATCCAATCTCCCAGAATGCAGGCAATGTGACTGTCGCTTGAGACGCTGAAGTAACTCGAATTCGATGCCGATTGATCCACAATCCCAATCCCAAGGCGGCTCCCATCACGGCGCCAAAAGTGGTCTCCATAAAATTCCACCAATTGATGATTGAATCGAACCCCTGGAGCCATGCGGACGCAAATAGCTCACGATTCCAAGCGTGAAAACTTTGGCCGCATTGTCCTAGTGGAAATCCGATTGCACCACCCAAGCAACCCCAGGCAGCTAGCCGCGGCGCGAGCGAATCACGTTTCATCCAGCCGCAGTAACCAACTAAATACGCCAACGCGACGACATAGCCGCCCCAAACTTCACGGCGTGGTTCCAGTTTCCCGTCGGGCTCCCAGTACCAGTCGTCAGAAAAGTAGATCAATGGCAAACGCCGGCTTGCTGGATCGAACGGTTCATTAAAAAAGAAAACCCCGGCCACGAATGCTAGAATTGCTCCTAACATTAAGAGAGCTATCTCAGTAGTTTTGTAGCGAATTCCACTTAGCCCGATTCCCAGGAACAGTCCAGCAAAGCCGATCCATAGGGCTCCTTTGATTGCCAACCCCAACATGCCCCACATTAAAGCGCCATAATTGCCCACCAAAGCAGCATCGTGCGTCAGCCCAACTGTTTGACCATAGGTCATCGATCCGCCAAAACCCATCGCAATCGTACATAAGGCCGCTCCCCTGGACACCGCCAAAGCTTGTCCGGTTGGACACAGCAGCAAACAGGTCACCAAACTGACCAATAGACCTGCGATCATCGCGCCGGTTTCGTGACCGTACTGTCCGCGAATTCCCCAAGCCATGCCTCCGGCCATAGCAGCAAACAACGCCGGTTGCCACCAACGCACCACGGAGTTCGCACTCTTAGAAGTTCCATTTATTGCCACTGTTTTCTATAACTCCACAATTTGACATGACACGGTAACGCCATGTAATAGTTTGCCCGCAATCGGAAGCCCACAGGTTTACTCTGCGGAAGTATCGGATTCTACGGCATGCAGTAGTTAAGAGTATACCGGACGGCTTGCGCTGGGCTGACAAGAAATTGGTCGTGAAGTAAGTTTCGGAGACGTTTACGAGGTGTAACTTTGTTCCGCGTTAATCGTCCCGTAATACTTTTATCTGTCGCTCGCATAACTCAAGGCTAAATACGTAGTCCAACGGTCAATCAAACTCCTAGTTCCTAACTGTAACAAAGGACTAGTATCCAACTAAGTTGCGAAACTGTCGTTCGATCGTAAACTCCATTAAGTGAGCATACTGACAATAGATTCCACTTTTTTCATTCGGCTTTTAAGCGGTAGCTTCAGCTCCGATGGCGGTGTAAACTTGGTACCCTTAGACGTTTCCTTGCGCACTTTATCGTAATTCCCGGAGCCAACTAAATATGCTCACTCTGCAACGCCGACAGATGATCCAATCACTTGCTTACGCAGCCGCCGCGTGCGGATCTGTTGCCTCCCAAGCCCAAGAAAAGAAAGGTTTTTTTGAAATCTCTTTGGCGCAATGGTCACTACATCGCCAGTTTTTTGGCAGGCCAGGTGTCACCAAGTTGGATCCTCTCGATTTTGCCGCGATTTCAAAACGCGAATGTGGGATTAACGCCATCGAGTACGTGAACCAGTTTTATAAAGATGTCGTCAGAAAACCTGAGTATTTGGCTGAACTCAAGAAAAGGTCCAGCAGTGAAGGTGTTTCAAACCTGCTTATTATGTGCGATGGCGAAGGCAATCTGGGAGACCCCGACGTCAATCGCCGCGTAACAGCCGTCCGTAACCATATTAAGTGGTTGGAATGGGCAAAGGAACTAGGGTGCCACTCCATCCGTGTCAACGCCGCGTCGGATGGCAAACTTAGTTTTCAGCAGCAACAAGAATTAGCCGCAGACGGATTGCGCCGGCTGTGTGAATTGGCTGCGACCTACCAATTGAATGTCATCGTCGAAAACCATGGCGGACTTTCCAGTCACGGTGCTTGGTTGCGAGGAGTTATGGAACGAGTAGATCATCCTCGTGTGGGAACTCTTCCTGACTTCGGCAATTTCCATATCAAGCGGGGCCCAGATGGACTCGAATACGATCGTTACCTCGGTACGTATGAATTGATGCCCTACGCTAAAGGTGTCAGTGCAAAGTCACACGAATTTGATGATGCAGGTAATGAGAAACACACCGATTACAGTCGCATTCTAAAAATCGTTCGCGACTCCGGATTCAAAGGACACATCGGTATTGAATTTGAAGGCGGGGGAGATTCGTTTGAAGGGATTCGATTAACCAAACGATTGCTCGAGAGAGTGCGCCAGGACTTGGCGTAGGCCGAGTATGATGTGCCTGCTTCCACTGCAACCCGTATTGCCGCCAGCATACTAAATGTGTGTGAATTGCTGGAAGCATCGGCAACACAATCTCTCACTCACATTGAATGATTATGCAACAACCATGCTTATAAAATGATCCACATTGAAGTTCCCGGCCAACTGCAACATTACTGTAAAGGTAACAAGACATTGTCGTCGTCGGCTCGCACCGTAGGGGGTGTCCTGAAGGACCTTGAAACACGATATCCCGACCTGTATGGTTGTGTGTGTGACGAGACCGGAGCAGTGCGCAGGCATATTAATCTTTTTATCAATACCATCCACTTACGAGAACGGGACGGTTTAGCGACTGAATTGACTGCGGGTGATATCGTTTTTATCTTACCCGCAGTTTCCGGCGGCTGACCTACGAACAGTCGTAGTTAGTGGGTTACTGCATATCGGCAATAAAAACTTTGCCACCGGTCACCCAGTCACTGGAATTTGCCAAAAC
>CAZVBC010000184.1:2646-13478 GCA_964625155.1 uncultured Pirellulaceae bacterium | reverse complement strand
TAGCTGGCAAACAATCAAGCCGACCAAAATAGCCCAACTCATTTTTGTTTTCATCATTTCGCCTCGGTCATACCAGTGACAGCATCGTCCACACATGCATTTGCGAAGCATTAACATTTCTGTTGATGACTGCCAAGGTCAAAAGTCCAGCTCGATGCCGCGATGTAGTAATGCTGTGATATTGTGTTGCTCCTAAGCTAAGCAGAGTTCATGCGTGGTCGACCAGCGCGACCAACACGTGGGCGTGATACGAGTTCAGCTGCCCAATCTCGGCACTCTTGGTGAAATTTTCTGATCGCGTCGGAATTGACGGTCGATACTTACTTTGTCGATCAGGATGTATTTTCTCAGGAAGAGGACGAAGAGCATGAAGCGATGGCAGATCCTTGCAGGTTGGGTGTCAGTTGTGGCACTATGGATTGTCAGCTCAGGATGCTGCACGATGCATGGAGCATGTGGTAGTTGTGGTACGGGCGCGTGCGACCACCATCCAATTCTTGCTCGCAGCAGTTGCATGGCAGGTTGTGGTGACCATTACGTCGATGAATGGGTCAGCGAACCACCCTGCGTGGACGACTGCGGACCGAGTTGCGGACCAGCTTGCGGGCCTTGCGGCAGTTGCCAGCCAGTCCGCAATCTCCTGAGAGCACTTTGGGGAACTCGATATATGGCTTGCGATGGTTGTGGCAGTGGTTTTGCCTCGCCCTCGTGTCACAGTTCGGGTGGTTGCGCCAGTTGCGGCGGCGGAACGATGCACGGCGGAGGTTGCGCAAACTGTGGAGCTGGCGAAACGATTCATTCCGGCAGTTCAATTCCATCCGACAGCACTGGTGTTGCCGCACCCGAGAGCGTTCCCACGCCAGCGCCGAACATACCGTCGACATCTGCCAAGCGACTCAATCCAGCTCAGCAGCGACAATTCATTGGATACAAACGACAGATGCCTCCTCGGTAAGAATCAGTCGCTGCAACGATGCCCGTTTGAATATCTGTAGCGGTGAACCGAACTCAGGTTTTCCGCTACCAAAGTCAGTTTTTGAACTTTGTTGTTGGAACGAACAAACCGGACGGGGCTTGACCAACGGCTTCCCGTGTTTTAACTTGCACCATCTACGCGATCGTAATAATTTGACGCTTGCGATTCTGGCGTTTAGTGTCAAGCACTAAAGCGAGAACGGAATGAGGCGTGGTGTAATTGGCAGCACAACGGATTCTGGCTCCGTTAGTTGGGGTTCAAGTCCCTGCGCCTCAGTTTTTGATGTTTTCGCATGATTCAACAACCTGCTTGGAAATTGATGTCATTTCCAGCACGGCCTCGAAGTCTGCGAGTTGCTTTCGATGTTGAGGGTTTTGGCGATAACTGCCTGTCTTCCCGGCCCAATCGGCACTCTTCGCTGATTGTCACTCCCTTCAATAATCTTTTGCTGATTCAGTCTGTTCTTCTGCCGTTCTTCGATTGCATGCACCAGCATTGACAAAGACGCGAATGCTGGCAGTTAAAATATTCCCGCTAGGGAAGATTTTCCGAAAGCGTTGATTTTTTCGAATAAGGCAAATGTTCTGCCTATATTGCGACGATACAAGGATGTAAGTCAACGTTTAGGCAAGGTGGCATGACCTTGACGCCACCTTGAAATTGACAGCAATCAATCCGCAGCAGGCTGTCAAATCGGATACTAGCTTGGAAGGCGTCCTTGTGAAACGAAGCATTGTCCTACTGATAGTTGCAATGGGCTTTGTAATAGGTCTGTGTTTGCCGGCAGATGCTCAGGAGAGCCAGCGGCGCTTGCAGTCGGGGATTCGCGCTCGAGCTCTTCAGCCAGCGTCCGTCCCGGGTCGGCGAACAGGGTTGCCTTCACGGCTGGCCACCCACCAGTCAACAGGCGAAGATGGCGTCGTGGTGGGCGACGAGATCATTGTCGATGAACATGTTGAAGAGCCACAATTAAGTGAAGGCGAATATATTGTAGGTGATTCGCATATCAATCATGCGCATGTGGACTCTGGCCACGACTACTGTGAACACTGCGTGGCGCCACGAAGATTCTGCATTTGTTTTCCGGCACATGGCTGGGTACATGCTGAATACTTGCATTGGTGGCAGCCAGGCATGCATGCACCGCCGCTGGTTACCACCAGTACTACCGGAACAGCGCGAGCGGCTGCAGGTGTTCTGGGCCAATCATCGACGTCAGTATTGTTGGGCGGAAACGATGATATCTTGGATAGCGTTCGTTCTGGCGGACGGATTCGATTCGGTTGGTGGCTTCAGAGCTGTCCGGGTTGGGGAATTGAAGGAGAGTATTTTGGTTTTGGGACCGAAAGTGAGAATTTCTTCAGGCAATCCACCGGGACTCCGATTCTCGCACGACCATTCTTTAATATGCTGACAGGTCTTCAGGACTCCGAACTGGTCGCTTTTCCTAGCGTGCTCAGTGGTTCGATCAGCGTGGATGCGGACAGCCGGGTCGATGGTGCAGCGGCCCGACTGCGCAAAAACTTATGTTGCTGGAGTGGCTGTGGAGTCTCGTGGATCGACGATTGTATGTCGGTACCGATGTCTACCCGAATTGATAGCACCCTCGGCTATCGATTCTACGAATTGAAAGAGTCTCTGAGGATTCGCGAACGCTTGCAATCGCTGGATACCAATTCGCCGGGTAGCTTCGATATTACAGATCGTTTTGAAACTCGCAATCAATTCAACGGAGGCGAGTTGGGGATTCTGTGGCAAGGCCGACGAGGGATTTGGAGTTTAGATGCGCTCATGCGCATTGCTATCGGTGCTAACCATCAAACGGTGACGATCAGTGGTGATACGACGTCCGTTGATAATGGCACCACAACCACGGCCAGCACTGGTATCTATACACAGCGCACCAATATCGGCACGTTTGATCGCGACCAGTTTATCATGATTCCGGAGTTTGGTTTGACTCTGGGTTATCAACTAACCCGCCGCGCTCGCCTAACCGTCGGATATAGCCTAATCTACTGGAATAACGTAGTCCGACCAGGCGACCAAATTGATACAGACATCAATCCAAATCTGTTTGCACCCGAACAGGTTCCATTTACTGGTCCACTCAGACCTCAGTTTCAGTTCGTGGATTCCGATTATTGGTTACAAGGTTTGAACTTTGGTGCTGAATATCGCTGGTAGGAAACTGGCGAGTCGACAACAAACTGCCCAGGCTCGACCCTCATCTCGTTGGTCGGGCCTTTTGCATTGATACTTACTTGGTTCCATGGAAGGAGCAAGCTGCGATGGGTAGCTTTCTTAGCCGTCTGTTCCAACGCCTTCGCCCAGCAAGGCAGCGTCAGCACGCGCGACGGCGACTGAGAATCGAAGCTCTGGAAAACCGACGCTTGATGGTCAACGATCTGGCTACGATTACGGGAACCGTTTTCACGGATCTAACCGAAAATGGGCTGACCGGTGACGACACTTTACAGTCGGGCGCGACGGTCCGCTTGTATCGCGATGGAGGCAACTCGACATTTGATAACGGAGGAGCCGACGATACATTAGTCAACACAGCCACAACTAATGCCAGTGGCGTGTACTCGTTTAACAACCTCATCGCTGGCCGTTATTATGTTCAGCAACTTGCGATAACTGGATTGTTACAGCGGGCTACACAAACGGTGCAGACCGTAGTGGTTTCTGCGAACGACGCCGCTGGTGTCGCGCAAACCACGATTGATACTTTTGACACTACAGCCCAAATCGTTACCGGCAGTACAACGGGGGTGCCTGTCAGTTCCGCACTGGCGGCATCGGAAGCGATCGGAGGTGAGCGTGATCTGTTCGTTAACCTGACCTCAGCCAGCGGTTCCATCGAATTAAATGTAGACACGTCGACCGCCAACGTGCTGGAGTTTATCGCTAGCACGACTGGAACCGGGGCACGTATCATCACCTACGACGGTGCCGACGGTGATGCCACCACCATCGCTGGGACAGGGCTGGGTGGTGTCGATTTGACAGCCAGCGGGGCTGTGGGAATTCGCTTTCGCATCGGAGCGGACCAGATCAACGGTGATCTGACGATTCGCATATATTCGGGTTCCGGTAACTTCTCAACCGCGACGGTTTCGATTCCCAACACCGGCGGTACGGCCTCGGAAGAAGTTGTGGTTCGCTTCAGTGATTTTGCGGTGGGTGGCGGCACTGGAGCAACGTTTACAAATGTGGGTGCCATCCAGTTGGAAATCGCTGGCGCCGCAGCGGTGGATGGCCAATTGGACTTAGTGGCCACGGCCTCGCCCACGACCTTTACCAATAACATGGCGAACTTGAATCCCATGTCGCTGGGTAACCTCGTGTGGGCAGATCGTGACAACGACGGTGCATTTGATACCGGTGAACTAGGAATTGCCAGCGTCACCGTTCAATTGTATGCAGACTCAAACAGCAACGGTTCGTACGATAGCGGTACCGACACGCTGCAGGATACTGCAGTTACCGATGCCAATGGATCGTATTTATTCGACGATCTGCTGCCCGGTAATTACATCGTTGTTGTTCCTTCCTCTCAATTCGGTTCCGGCCAAGCATTATTTGGACACGTTACAAGTACGGGTAATGACCCCGCACCGGACCCAGATGGCGACGTCAACAATGACGACAATGGCGCGGCAGTGTCCAGTGACGTAGCATCGCAAACGATCACCTTGGCTGCGGGAGGCGAACCGACCAATGACGGTGACAGCGACGCGAACACAAACTTGACTTTGGATTTGGGATTCGTGCCTCAAATCGATTTGCAAATCAGCAAAACGGATTCCCCAGATCCCGTCGTCGCTGGCAATAACTTGACTTACACATTGTCCATAACCAACAACGGCCCCTTACCAGCCACCGGAGTGGTTGTCACGGATGTTTTGCCAGCGGGAGTAACTTTCGTCTCGGCCAACTCAAACGCAGGTACCGTATCGGAAGCTTCGGGTACCGTGACTGGTAATGTCGGAAACCTGGCTGTTTCCGGAACGGCAACGATCACAATCATAGTCACGGTCCCCAGCAGCCGTACCACGTCGATTTCGAACACTGCCACCATCACTGGCAACGAGTTTGATACAAACTCGGCCAACAACACGTCAAGCTCCGCGACCGCTGTCACACAACAAACCGATTTGGCAATTACCAAAACCGATGCGCCTGATCCTGTGACTTCGGCTGGTACTTTGACCTACACACTGACCGTGACCAACAATGGCCCCAGCGACGCTACGGGAGTCACCGTAACCGATGTGCTGCCGTCAGGAATCACGTTTGTATCAGCTACGGCCAGCCAAGGTACCGCAACTAACGCATCCGGTACCATCACCGGGGCTCTGGGTAACATTACCAGTGGAGCAAGTGCAACGATCACCGTGGCAGTCACTGTGGATGCCGCGACCGTCGGTCCCATTGCCAACACAGCCACAGTAACCGGAAATGAAACCGATACGAATACTGGTAACAACTCCGCATCCAGTTCGACGACGGTAACTCGCCAAGTCGACTTAGCGATTACCAAGACCGACTCGGTGGATCCGGCAGTACCTGGTGGACAATTGACATACACGATCACGGTTACCAATAACGGTCCATCCACCGCAACGAATGTCTCCGTCACCGACGTATTGCCTTCAGGTTTAACATTTAGTTCAGCCTCTGCTAGTCAAGGTACCGCTACGCACGCGTCCGGTACTATAACTGGCAGTTTAGGTACCATCGCCTCTGGCGGCAACGCAACGATCACCTTAGTAGTTGATGTCAGCGCCAGCGCTTCTGGCTCGATTACCAATACCAGCACCGTGACTGCCACCGAAACCGAAACAAACTCGGCTAACAATACTGCCACTCAAGTTACGACGTTAACGCGTTCGGCTGATCTGGCAATTACCAAATCCGATACGCCCGATCCAGTCGTTGCGGGACAGACGATTACATACACCTTGACGGTGACCAATAATGGTCCGTCGGATGCCTCGGGAGTAACGGTTACCGACACACTACCGTCGGGAGTCACGTTTGTATCGGCCACTCCCAGTCAAGGCACTGCCACTGGAGCTGGCAATACGGTAACTGCCAGCCTTGGAAATCTGGCCGATGGCGCTTCCGCCACTATTACGATCACTGGCACAGTGGCGGCTACTGCCTCGGGCACATTGACCAATACGGCAACGGTCAGCGCCACGGAAACAGATTCAGTGTCCACCAATAATTCGGATTCTGAGGATACCACGGTACAGCGACAAGTCGATTTGGCGATCACCAAGATCGATGCTACCGATCCGATCTCGGCAGGTAACGCACTGACATACACGATGACCGTGACCAACAACGGTCCTTCGCAAGCCACCAACGTCAGTTTATCAGACGTCCTTCCTTCTGGAGTGACCTTTACGAGCGTGACTTCCAGTCAAGGTACAGCCAGTCACGCGAGCGGCACGGTAACAGCATCGCTGGGCAATTTAAACCCAAGTAGTTCAGCGACAGTAACTCTGATAGTAGGCGTATCGCCAACGACTCGCGGCACTTTGACAAATACGGCGACGGTCACGGCGACAGAAACGGAAACGAATTCAACGAACAACTCCGCGACCGCCACTACGACGGTCAACGGTACGGTAGACCTAGCCATTACCAAATCGGATTCCAGCGATCCCGTTGCCGCAGGCGGTTCGCTAACTTACACGATTGTCGTGACCAACAATGGTCCATCGACCGCCACCAATGTCTCCGTTGCTGATACACTTCCATCTGGACTGACGTTCACATCGGCTACGTCGACAGTTGGTACTGTTACCAACGTTGGCAATGTAATCACAGGTTCCATTGGTACCTTGGCACCTGCTGCCACGGCGACCATTACCGTTATTGCAGCAGTTAGCAGTAATGCGACTGGCACACTTACAAATACGGCTACGGTCACAGCCACAGAGACCGAATCGAATTCATCCAACAACTCAGCATCTCAGCAAACAACCATCGCCGTACCAGGTAGTATCTCCGGTGTTGCCTATGTCGACGCAAATCGCAACAACACTCGCGACACCGGTGAAAGTGGAATTGCCGGAGTCTTGATCACACTGACAGGCACAAATCTGCTTGGATCACAGGTGAATACGACTCAAACTACTGACGCAAATGGTGAATATACGTTCAGCAATCTACTGCCTGGCACTTATACATTGACTGAAACACAGCCCTCAGCCTTCAATGACGGCTCGACGAATGTCGGTGTGGGTGCAGGAGGAACGGCTGGCACCAATACGATTACGCAAGTCGTTCTGCCTAGCGGTACTAATGCAACGGTCTACAACTTTGGTGAAGTCCGTCGGGCAATGAGCAAGCGACGATTCCTGGCCTCATCGACTGGTAATGAGTAGGCACCTTGCTCACCTAGCCAGCCGACTTTTTTTCGCGAGACAGTGCTGAAACAACAGTTGCCATTCCCACCAACAGATGCGTTCCAATGGCTCTCGCCAATGAGGCTGGGCGCCCTGCGCTTGTTGGCAGCAATCGACCAGGATACTCGCCCAAGATTCGTTCGTTGCTGGTTGTAGTAAAGAACAAGGAATCACAGGCAACTGAGCGTTGGCGGCAAGTCGAATTTGTTGAGCAAGCTGGTCATGCACTGGATGTCCAGTAGTTCTCTGGAACCAGTATTTGGCGTTCCAAAAATCACCCTCTCGCCGATGCATGATGCCATGCCAAAACGAACCTTCCGGACTCGTGATCGATTGGCTCAATGTATGAGAACGATCCAATTCGCCCGCCAGCAACCAGAGTCCCGCAAGGGACTCGGGTAACAAGTTCGATCGATCGTCAATCCAATCCTCCAAGGCGGTTGCCGTCGTTTCACTCCTTGGGGAGCTATCCAATCCAGGTAGTGGTGCCGCCAAAATGATCTTACACAGCTCCCGATCGACGGTGGCAGGATTCGTAATATCGAATTCTGGCATGATGAATGTCCTCAACCACCCGGGCCCCTGGATGGAGATGTTTTCTAGGAGTGTTATTAAAATCGTGACGATTATAACGGCGGTCCCCGGTTTTGTGGCAAAGTCCTAACGTACGCCACGGTTGGAAGGAATCAGATTCATGCTAAGATGCTGGCTGGCACAAAACCAATTCCGTATAGTTTGTTGCCGCAAGGAATGTACGATTCCTCGGGGCGTTTGTAGGTGTGAACTTCAATGACTAACGTTGGCGAAAACGAAGCTGCAACTGGCGTATCTGAAAACTATCAAATTCCCGAATCCACGGTCGAAGCCAATTCCACCGGTGACACGGGAAAGACTCCAGTTGGCGACCAGAATCTGCCAACCGGCCAAGAAGACCCTGCCAAAGGTCGAGCAAATCCGATCAGCCTCGAACGCATTCGTCAATTGCGAGCCAGCCAGCAGCAGCGATCGCAATCTTCAGACAACCAACGTCGCTCTGCCAAGCCCACAGCAGGTCAGGCACATGCTGGTTCACAGGAAGGGGAAAAGGAATCGACTGCAGGGGATCGAAAACACAGAAAATCGCCTCGCCCAGCACCTGATTATGTCGAACCGACCGCTTCCAAGGTCGCCGTCCCCTCGCGCCGCGCCAAACTGTCGGACGACCTGGAATTAGAGCTGACTCAGGCATTGGGACATGCCGCCGATTTAGACAAAATACTCATCGGCGACGCACAAGTTCAAGCTGGGAGGGAATTGGAGGAAGGGCAGCGCCTCCAAGCGAAGGTATTGAAAGTACACGGAGAGAACGTGTTCTTGTCGCTAGGTGGTCCCAACGAAGGTGTTGTTTCGATCTTGCAATTTGAGTCTCCTCCGCAACCGGGCACCCCCTTGGATGTTGTAGTGCGAGGTTATCTGAGAGACGAAGGTCTTTATGAAGTTACCATTCCGGGTAATGCGATCAGCGTTGCCGACTGGGAAGACCTAAAAGAAGGTGAAGTGGTTGAAGCAAAGATCACAGGCGCGAATACCGGTGGACTAGAGTGCGTCGTCGGCAGTGTCCGAGGTTTTATTCCTATCAGCCAGATTGCCGAGTATCGTGTTGAAGATACGAGCGAGTTCATTGACCAAAAAGTCTTATGTGTGGTTACCGAAGCCAATCCGCGACGCGGTAACCTGGTCCTCTCGCGTCGAGCCGTATTGGAGCGCGAAAGGCAAGAAAAACGCGAACAGCGATTGGCAGCTCTCGAACCGGGAACGGCGGTCGAGGGCGTAGTACGCAAGATTATGGATTTTGGAGCGTTTATAGATTTGGGAGGCTTAGACGGCTTGCTGCACATCAGCCAATTGGCTTGGGAACGTGTCAAGCATCCGAGCGAGATCTTGCAAGAGGGACAAAAAATTCAAGTTCGGGTCGAGAAAATTGATCCGCAAACCGGCAAGATCAGCCTCACCTACCGGTCGCTGCAAGATCACCCATGGAAAGATATTGACCAGAAATTTCCCGTTGGGTCGCTGGCCAAAGGGGTCGTTTCCCGGATCGCGAACTTCGGTGCCTTTGTAAAATTGGCGCCGGGGGTTGAAGGATTGGTTCATTTGTCGGAACTGGCCCACTATCGCGTTCAGCGCGTGACAAACGTGGTGCAAGAAGGACAAGAAATTGAAGTTAAGATCTTGTCCGTCGAGCAAGAGGAACAGCGTATTAGTTTGTCTCTCAAAGCCGCTCAACAACCACCTGCGTCGGAGTCCTCCGAGCAAACCGCCGAACAAGCTGAAACATCGGAGGCTCCCGTCGAGCTTGCGCTGCCCAAGCACCGAGGGCCATTAAAAGGGGGCATCGGTCGCGGATCGGGTGGCGAGCAGTTTGGACTCAAATGGTAGGTGACTTCCCGGGCCATACTTTCGCAAACAGTATTCTTAGTGCATGACTGCCGCTTGCATGCAACGACTACAAGCATACTTGCATGAGGTAGATCGGCTTGATTTTGCACTATGACCCGTTGGAAGGAATAGATATTCGAGTCAGAAAATCGCCATCCACCATGATGTCGGCATAAGCTTCAGTAGCATCCCATTTCATTGAAACTGCCTGCCCGCGAACAGGCCGAGTCTTCTCATTGGGATTCAGTTTTATCGTCACAGATCGCAACGTATTCCCAGTTGCTTTACTCCTCAACGTCACGATATAAGTTCCCGCGACGGTTTCTTTCAGGGGCGCAAGGATCATCAAAGTGTATTTGCCTGTTGGCGAATCTTCGATATGGCCGCCTTGAGCGTGAGTCATAGAAAGTATCCAACAAACCAGCCACATCACAGCGGCTGAAACGATTCCCGCAGCAAACAAATTGGGCTTAAGCTTGATCAATGAGCAACCTCAATTCTATGGCGGCAAATTCGCAAGAAGCTGACTTAACAGATCACAGCATGATAACACAGAAGATGTTCGCTGCTCGACATCAGAGCCAACTCCATTACCCCTGATCTGTTCGATCTTGCCGCCTAGTTATTGCTTCAAGTGGCAATAGCCGCTGAAACGTGTCATAATGCCCGACACTCATGCACTGATCTAATCGGGCACGACCTGAGATCTATATAGTATTCAAGAGGGCAATCATATGTTTGTATCCCGTCGCCGAGGATTTACATTAGTGGAACTCCTGGTAGTTATCGCTATTATCGGAGTCCTCGTTGGCTTGTTATTGCCAGCAGTACAAGCAGCCCGCGAGGCGGCTCGACGAATGCAGTGCTCGAATAACCTCAAGCAAGCTGCTTTAGCGATTCATAACTATGAGGGAACATTCAAGCGAATTCCACCTTTTGCTGTTCAAGATGCGGACAATCGCTGGGCTTGGTCGGCTTTGATTCTGCCGTTTATTGAACAACAAGCGATT
>CAZVBC010000184.1:0-2546 GCA_964625155.1 uncultured Pirellulaceae bacterium | reverse complement strand
CAATCGCTGGGCTTGGTCGGCTTTGATTCTGCCGTTTATTGAACAACAAGCGATTCACAACCAACTCGGCGTCAGTGAGACGTTAGTCATGCGCAATTTGGCGGAGACGGGACTGCCTGCTCAAATCCGTGATTTACTGCAATCAAATATTGCCACCTACCGTTGTCCGTCGGACGGCAGTCCAAAGACAAACGTCAATTTTCAGAACGCTGCGCGACCATACGGAACTTCCAGTTACGGTATCAGCTTGGGTGTATCGAGGACTCGACCTGAAGAACTTCCTTCGGGTAAGTTCAGCGATATCAGGGACGGGTTGAGCAACACTTTCTTGATTGGTGAAAAAGTTTTGGCAGAAACTCCAACTAGGTTGCGATCCGTCGGAGCTATTTGGGTTGGACGTCTCAACTCCTCGGCTGCAAATGCAATTACCTGTCGCTTTCCTCCCAACACTCCCTACACAGGTTCTTGGCCATGTTGCAACAATGATCCCGATGCGAAACGCGGTAACGCGGTAGGTCTCCACACGGGAGGCGTCATGTTTGCCTTTTGCGATGGCTCTGTCTCTTTTATCTCTAATGGCATCGAATCCAGTCCACTTACGGGCAACGATTGGAATACGATGACACCAACGTACAACGACTTTGTATTTCGCAAGTTGTACTTTCCTTCAGACGGCTGGGTTGTAGGCGATCGTTGATGATCGTCGAGATTTTGTAGGTACAAAGCATTAGGACTCGCCATAAACTTTCATTGAGGATTTTTGATGTCATCGCGCAAACGCCGTCGATGCTCGACTTCACTAGCCGTATTAAGTCTGCTGTCAGTCTGCGTATCCTGCACCAGTCAATCAAGCCGCTTGGCGGTGCACGGCGAAGTTACATTTGAAGGCCAGAAGATCGATAAAGGTTCCATTCTCTTTCAGCCGCTGGATGGCAAATCCATTAAGACAGGAGGTCCGATCACAGACGGTCGATACGAAATTCCGGCTGAAAAGGGACCCGTATCGGGCAAACATCGAGTGCTATGCTTCTGGGAGAAAGATACCGGAAAAACCTACATTGACCGTGATTCAGGTGACAAGTATCCAGTTCGCAAAGAGGGTTTGCCAGCCACTTTCCAATCGGACAAATCACCTTTGGAGGTTGAATTCACCAGCGGCAAGCAAGAATACAGTTTTCATCTCAAATCAAAATAAGAAAAGCGGTAGCATCACTCATTGCAAGACTCGCGAACCGAGGTGGTCATTGCGTGCATACCAACTGCAAGTCGTAGAAAACCCGCAAGTGTTATGTCACAGCTAAGAATTGGGGTTCGCGGAAACGGGAGAGCGAGGTTCCTACCGAGCCGCCCCTCAAACCGACTCAGCCGAAGCTTCATCCTCCCAAACCCTAAAATTGAGTTGTAACAAGGCACCAGATAAGCAAAACGCAGCTGCGGTTCACCCAGCGAGCGATTTTTTTGGAGCGTGTTTTTTACATTTGAAATACCCTTCCGTAGGATTTGCATAATGAATCCACGAACTGTATTGTGCTTGCTGGCTGTTGCAAATGCTTGGTTGCAGCTAGACGAGAATTCTTATTCACAAGAACTACCAACGGGCTCCGCAGGAAGTTATTTCCTGGCTCCCATCACCACGGAAGTGCATCGTTTACGTGTTTCGTCGACCGCATCCGCCTACGGTCGTGTCGATGCAGCCAGTTTGATTGCCGATGGAGCAATCACGCTGATCCCACTCAACCTCGTCCAGTTCGAAGCCGATCTGCGCGCGTTGTCCGCACGCGATCCAAAGAAACTGCATCTCGAGTTGTTCTATGGTGAGATTAAGTCCCAACTCGACAACAAGTTGAACAACGAGCTGATCAGCAGGTTGCGTGTAATCGCCAAGCGGGCTGGTTTTACAGACGTTCGATTGGTCACGACGCAGTCTTCTGCCAAATGGGAAAACCGCTACGGTTCTACCACCACAGAAGCTCGCTCGGACTTCGACGAACCGGTGCTAAAAAACCAATGGATTACTGCGCATCCGATTCGCACTCCCTTGTCAAAGATTGAAGTGGGCGACGCAGACTGCGTCATCGAAATCCGCCAGCCATTCGACGGTCGACAGACTGGACTGTCTCCTGAGCTCACATCAGCCATAAAGAACGCCGTGGCTCAGATGAATTTGAGCCAACCAAGGAGTAAGTTGCTTTTCTACGTCTCGAGTACAACGGCCGGTGTAGAGTTGATGGAAACAATATTCAGTACTCGCAAGCCCCGGCCGATTCCTGCTGAGATCAAATCTCCCGAGCTTCGACAACTCCTGCAGCGTGAAGCAGATGCGATCAAGCTCTCACCCGCAATGGTTCTGGCCCAAGAACTTGGGTTCGAGACATTCACTTATCGACACAGCCCCAATGGTGGCGCACCTCAGGAACTGTTGGGCCAACCAGCTCCTGACTTTGAGCATACAGCACTTGACGGGAAAACGCTGAATTTCACATCCTTTCGTAATGGACGCCCCGCCCTCATCAGTTTTTGGGGCGTCGCCTGCGCCCCTTGTGTCA
>CAZVBC010000183.1:0-13493 GCA_964625155.1 uncultured Pirellulaceae bacterium | reverse complement strand
CGTCATCAAGTCCCATCATGCCTATGGTTTTTTTTCTCCGATCGCGGAGCAAATGGGTGAAGAATATCGAGTTGTGTACATTCATCGCCACGTTTGCGAGACACTTGCCAGCTATTGGAGGCTGGTCCAGCATTCGACTTGGTTTGAAGGGCCACGTCATACGACGCTCAGTGAATTCATTCGCTCTAAGCCGCAGGGAGGGATGGCGCGATATCAGTTTCAGCCCGCAGAAAATCTCGTCCAGCGCTGGGCCATACATGTTGACGGTTGGATCGAAGCGGCGAAGACGAATCGTTTCATACTTGCCATCGGCTATCATGACCTGGAAACACAGTTTGAAATCACCCTCCGACGGCTCGCGCAGTTTCTGGATAGGGACATGCCTAATGAACCAATGCGGCCTTCCCCAGTAAAAAATGTCGTTCTTCCCAGAGAGACCCGTCTGGGGCACAAGCAATATATCGACATGTACACTCGAGACGATCTTCAATTCATCCGCAGCAATATCGAAGCCGTTTCGCGCAACATCAAATGTGTATTTGGTACTTGAAGTACGCGCTCGCAATAACATCGGACGAACGTTGGAGCCGACGAATGCGGATTTATGGAGCTTGCGAAGTGGCTTAATTAAGCTGATCAAACGGCACGAGCCACTCGACCTGCATTTCGGCTTCGATACTTTCGTACCAAGACCGAAACATTTGTTCCGCTTCTTGAAAAGCGACGGAACGGGGTGCCATACGTAGATTGTCAGCCTGGAATCGCGTTTGCAATTCATCCTGGTTCGGAGTCAACTCAACCACCTTAGCAACATAAAACACAGAACGTGCATAGTTGGGGGCGACGACAATTTTTCCAGGCTCTGCCGAAAAAACTTTGCTCATAAATTCGTCACCCGCGCCGGCAATACCGTCGACTTGTGACAAGACTGGCCGCCCGAACATACCTTGTGATTGAGTCAGCCAAGTAAACTGGCCTGAGGGAGCGACCAGGGCTTGGTCCGTAGTGGACAGCGACGATTTCCAAGCATCCGCACTACCGGCAACTTTCTTGGCGATATTTTCCGCTTCGCGAGCCGCGAGTTCTTGCGCCTTTTGCGTTTTCCATACGTCAACTACCTCGGTGCGCACTTCAGTTAACGGTGGTGTTGCAGAAAGTTGATGGTCCACTTTCCAGAAAGCAAATTCCTGAAAATCAGGAGTCTCGCCACGCATCAAAGCTGCTCGATCGATGAAAGTACTTCGTAAAGTTGAGAACAATTCAATTTGAGGATTCATCACTGAATTAGCAACCGTCAATTCACCGGAAGCCGAATTGATGGAACTGATACCTAGGGGTAAAGCAGCAAGTGCAAATCCATCGACCATGCCCGTTTGGCCATATTCAAGACCCTCGGTTTCGGCCAGTTTTTTCAAATCAGGGCGAGTCGGAAGGGACTGTGACGGGCCGTCTGTTTGTTCTGCCGAACGAACCATCGAAACTTTTGTGTGGTAACGCGACATTTCTTGTTCGATCTTCTGCATTTTGACGCGAATCAACTCTCTAACTGGCTCAAACGCCAACGTCCGGGCGATCGAATCTTTTGCCTCTTCAAAAGTCTGAGTTCGCATTTTCGGGGCATCTGGGGTCGTAGGCACCGCTGTCGCAAGTGGCGCAGTCGAAGGCTCTCCAAGTTGCGGAGGTTGAACGACCGGGGGTGGAGAGGCTGGTTCCGTCACCGCAGCCAAGGGTTGCCCAGCCTCATTGCCAGCCGTTAATGGTGTACCTGCGTTTGCTGAATTATCAGCCGGACTTTGAGCGGAGTTCGAGGCCGGAGTTGGTGGAGTTTCTGGCGGCGTCGATGGCGCTGCTGGCTTCGCCGATTCCTGAGCCTTGGATTCCTGAGGCTGGGTTTCCTGGGTTGCCGATACCAGTTTGATTATTGATCCTCGCGAGTTTTGACTTGTCTTTGGAGCCTCTGGCGCTTGGGGATCTGCAGGTTTTTTGTCCGGAGAACTTGTTTCTGCTGGTTTTTCATCCACCTTTGTTGATGGCGCAGGAATTTCTTGTGCTGATTTGGGAGCCTCAGGTTTAGGCTCAGCGGGCTGAGGAGCAACGGGCGCAGGCTGGTTTACCGCTGGGCTCGCTGTATCCGCAGGTTTTGGATCGGATTTCGTTTCGGATGGGGCACTCGTACTTTCTGTGGCTGTTGCAGGTGGGACCGCATTTGCGGCAGGTGCTGAAGTCGGTGCGCTTGACGATTCGCCAGTTTGAGCTGGAGGAACTGCAGGAGCCTGCGGAGTATCGACTGGGACCTGCAATTGGTTCAATTTGACTTGTTTGTCGTACTCTTCCCGCAGTTTTTCTTCGCTGATTTTGCCTTTTTCTTGCTCGACCAGTTTATTCCAGCTTGCAAAAACGTATTCAATACTCGCCTTGTATGGACGTCGGAATGCGGGTGCAGAGCTTCCTGGGACGGGTTCATTTTGGCTGCCCGCAGAATAAAGCTGCTCAATTTCGGCGTTGGTGGGCTCCCCGGTTACTTGGTTTTTGAAATCCGCAGTGTTGACGGGAAATGCTTCCACACGCGCTGATTGGTTGAGGCGAAGATAGTTTTGCCACATCTTTCCAGGAGTCAAGGTTGGTGATCCGCCACTATTGACGCCGGCCAGGGCCAATCTTTCCATGACCACTGCGGCCATTTCCAATTTTAGCTGTTTGTAGAGCTCGAACTGTGAAAGTTGTTTGTCGGTTGCTTCGTCGTAGATCTTGCGAAACTCTTCGCGCGGGATTTTTCGATTGCAAAAATCACGTATGAAAGCGTCGACGGCTTCATCGCTGAACTCGATCCCCAATTCTTTGGCGCGAGCGGCGAGAATGCGCGTGCGGCATTGGGCAAGATCAGAGTTAAACTCTGGAATCCCCAATGCGGCAATTCGTTTTTCTTGTGCGTTGTAATTGAATCCTGGGATTCCAGGCATACCTCCAGCGTCGATGACTTTTTGGCCGAGCGTGTAGAGCAAACGGATCATCCGGCCATGTTGGATTCGATTGTGAGCCAAATCGCGTTCGGTAATTTGCCCCCCATTCCAACGAACCAACACCGAATTTCCAACGTCGTCGACCATCAAGGTCGAGGCTTGTTGGATTGCGGGAACGACGATGAAAGACAATATTGCGATCAGGACCAGTGCGGCCATCCAATATGTGCGGTGTTTTCGAAATGTCGCTAAAGGGTTGGACATCCTGCAAAATCCTTACACAAACTACGAAAGTAACGCGGCGATTGTAGGGGGTTGCCGTAAAAACACAAGATACCAAAGTTCCGTCGAATTTCAGAGACGTGTTTTATAGCCCAGAATATTTGGAGTAATCCTTGTCATCGGAAAGAATCTTGCTGATTCACTGCAACTGGGAGGTTGACCTGATGGGTTGCGCACCGCTAGCGTGTACATTCCCATGTGGTAACTTTGCAAGACCCGATCCTGTTGGAATGGGAGTTTACCTGTTGCATTGTACAGCCGGTGACCAAACATGAACGCACGAAAAGAAAAGTCATTAGTAATCGTCGAGTCGCCTGCAAAAGCCCGGACTATATCAAAGTTCCTGGGAAATGACTACTTAGTCGAGGCCAGCATCGGGCACATTCGCGACCTTCCCCAAGGTGCTAAGGAGCTGCCGGAAAAATACAAGTCCGAGCCCTGGGCCTATTTAGGGGTGAATGTCAATGAGAGCTTCCAACCCGTCTACATTGTCCCGCCGGACAAGAAAAAACAAGTTAGTAAATTGAAGGAGCTTTTAAAGGGTGCCAGCCGGTTGTATCTAGCGACGGACGAAGACCGCGAAGGAGAAGCCATCTCCTGGCACTTGCAAGAAGTGTTGAATCCCAAAGTTCCTGTGCAGAGGCTCGTTTTTCACGAGATTACCAAAGAGGCTATCCAGAATGCGCTCAACCACCCGCGCAGTATTGACGAAGGGCTGGTCAAGGCGCAAGAAACTCGTCGTATTCTTGATCGTTTGTATGGCTACGACGTATCGCAACTGCTGTGGAAAAAGGTTGGCCCCAAACTGTCTGCCGGTCGCGTCCAAAGTGTTGCGGTGCGTTTGATTGTGGATCGCGAACGTGAACGGATGGCGTTTCATTCCGCCACCTATTTTGATCTCTTGGGGACATTTCTTACTCCTAAGAATCAATCGTTCACGGCCACACTTGTCAGTTACCAAGGACGCAAGATTCCGGCCGGCAAGGACTTTGATCCTGCCACCGGAAAACTCAAAGATGCGAATTTGCTGCTGCTGGATCAAACTGCCGCAGAACGCTTGGTTAATTCCCTCAGATCTGCAAAGTTTCAGGTAACCTCAGTAGAGGTTCGGCCCTTTACCGAAAAGCCTAAACCACCTTTTACCACCAGTACGTTGCAACAAGAGGCCAATCGCAAGTTGGGCTTTACGGCACGACGGACCATGCAAGTTGCGCAGAGTCTGTATGAAAATGGATACATTACCTACATGCGTACGGATTCGACGAACCTGGCGCAAGTAGCCGTCGATGCTGCACGCGATCTGGTGCGCGAGCAGTATGGCAGCGAATTCTTGCATCCGACCGAGAGAACGTACAGCACTAAAGTCAAGAACGCGCAAGAAGCGCACGAAGCGATCCGACCTGCCGGACATCCATTTCAGTTGCCTGAAAAGCTGCGCGGTGAACTGGATTACGACCAATTCCGTCTATTTGACATGATTTGGAAACGTACGATTGCCTGTCAAATGGCGGACGCTCGTAAGCGAAGAGTGACGGTGTCCCTCGAAGCCGAAGGTGCAATTTTCCAAGCATCGGGCACAACGATTGAATTCGAGGGGTTTTTGCGAGCCTATGTCGAAGGCAGTGATGACCCCGAAGCCGAATTGGCACAACAGGAAGTGTTGCTGCCCGAGTTGGCTGAACGTGATCCACTGGGCTGCAAGTCGCTCGAGTCCAAATCACACACCACTCAACCACCGGCGCGCTATACCGAAGCATCGTTGACGCGCACGTTGGAGGAACGTGGAATTGGTCGGCCAAGCACTTACGCATCGATCATCGATACGATTCAACAACGCGACTATGTCTTCAAGAAAGGCAACGCGTTAATCCCAAGCTGGACAGCTTTTGCCGTGATCCGTTTGCTGGAAGAGCATCTCGGTTCGCTGGTGGATTATGACTTCACTGCGCAAATGGAAGATTACCTCGATGCGATCAGTCGCAACGAGCGAGGGTTTCTCGAATACTTGCAAGGTTTTTACTTTGGAGATCAAACGGGCTTGAAGCCTCTCCTTGAGTCCAAAGTCCAAGAAATCGATCCACGTCAAACTAGCCGTTTTTCGCTCGGCACACCTGATGCAGGAGTGAATCGAGATGAAGTCTTTGTTCGCGTAGGACGCTACGGTCCTTTTATTGAACAACAGCAGCGCAAGGCTAGCATCGCCAACGATCTTGCTCCTGACGAAATTACTCTGGACAAAGCGCTTGAGATGCTCGAAAGCGCCGCCAAAGGTGACGAGCCTTTGGGGTACTGTCCTGATAGTGGCAAACCTGTATTCATCAAAGTTGGTCGCTTTGGCCCGTACGTGCAACTTGGCCGAACCGATGACGAGGAGAAGCCGAAGAACGCGTCGCTGCCCAAGGGTGTCGAAGTCGAAAATGTGAACCTGGAAATGGCGCTCAAGCTGTTACAGTTGCCGCGCAATGTTGGTGATCATCCGCAATTAGGTGAACCAATCGTGGCCAACAACGGACGCTTTGGCCCGTACATCAAATGCGGAAATGAGACGCGCAGTCTGCCGAGTGGTGTTTCCCCTATCGATGTCACGCTGGAACAAGCCATCGAATTGCTCGCCCAACCTAAGTCTGCCGGTCGCGGCCGAGCAGCAGCTAAGCGCGAACCGTTGAAAACATTCGAAGCCTCGCCAGTGACTGGCCAACCGGTTCAATTATTGGACGGTCGATACGGCCCCTATGTCGCTGATGGAGAAACTAACGCCAGCTTGCCGAAAGAAATGGAACCCGCGAATCTCACATTCCAGCAAGCACTGGAATTATTGTCTGCGCGCGCCGCAGCCGGTGGCGGTAAGAAACGGGCAACTCGCAAAACGGCCACGAAGAAGGGAGTTACTAAAGCGGCTGCGCCAAAATCAACCGCCACGAGCAAGAAGAAAACTACTGGAGCGGCGAAGAAAAACGCAAAGAAAAAAACTTAAGTCACATGGAAATAGGCGAATGGCGCACTGCCTGTGATATCGGTTGGGGATATCCGGTGAACTTCGCAACGCCTTATGCCCATTGAGGATGTATCGCTCGGCTGATACAGCCGTGATGAGCCTGTGTGACCGTGGCGGCAAATTCCGCTAGGTAACCACGTTGATGCAAGATTTTCCGAGGCTGCCAACAGGCTCGGCGGGCGCGGAGTTCGTCGTCACTGACGTGCAGCGTTATCGAACCTGCGGTTAGATCAAACGAAATCTCATCCCCATCTTCGACCAACGCAATAGTACCTCCCGCTGCTGCTTCGGGGGAACAATGAACTCCGATGGCGCCATGTGAAATCCCAGATACTCGCGTATCGGATATCATCGCAACCTTGCCGTTCAATTCTGGCACACTCAGCGCCGACGCAGCTAGGACTACTTCAGGCATACCGGCGGCAATCGGACCGAGATAACGCAGTACAATTACGGTCCCCGGTAGAATGCGTTGGTGCTGGACCGCCTCGGAAACATCGCGACCACTCTCAAAGCACATAGCAGGGCCACGAAAGCGTGGTTGGCTGAGGCTGGAGACCTTGAAGACGATTCCCTCGGGAGCCAAATTTCCAAAGCAAATCTGCATATCGGCCATGGCTTTGAAGGGAGCGTTCTGAGCCGCAATTAGCTGACAGTCACCTGGCGGATCTGCAGCGTCACTTACGTTGTCCGATAGTTTGTGCCCGGTTACTGTGAGACAGTTGCCATCCAGCAGCCCACAACGAATAAGATGCTTGACCAAAACGCTGGTTCCTCCAAGTCGATGCAAGTCGACCATCGTCTTGGTTCCGCGCGGAGCAAAGTTGCACATCACCGGTGTGCGCGAACAGATTTTCTGGATGTCCCGCAATGTAAACTCGACCTGTGCTTCGCGAGCCAAGGCCAGCAAGTGCAGGACACCATTGGTTGACCCTCCCGCTGCCGCGATCATAGTTGCTGCATTCTCGAATGCTCGACGTGAAAGGATATCGCGAGTTCGAATTTGCTGTGCCAACAAATTCTGCAACCAGAGGCCGGTGCGGTTGCATTCATCGACTTTTTTTGGATCGACGGCAGGTATTGAGCTGCTTTGTGGAGGCATCAAGCCAATGGCTTCCATGGCCAGGCCCCAGGTATTGAAAGAGGCTGCAATACCGCAACCACCTGGTCCCGGACAAGCAACACGTCGAATTTCATCCGCTTCGGACTGTGGAATCGCTCCCACCGAAGCGTCTGCTTGAGCGTCGTAAACGTCCAAAATAGTAACGTCGCGACCGCGATAACAGCCAGGTTGGATACTGCCACCACTGAGAATCAATCCTGGGTAATTTGTACGAGCTAGTGCGATGGCAAACCCTGGCCCGTTCTTGTCACAATGGTGCAAGCCGACCATCGCGTCGTAACAATGAGCCGTGATGACGCATTCGGCAGAATTCGCGATCAGGTTTCGCGAAACAAGACTTGCACCACCACCTTCCAGCCCCTGTGTCAGATTATCGCTGACCGCTGGGGTACCAAAAGGAAAGCCCAACAGTCCGGCCGAGCGACATCCTTCAGCAACCGCCTGTCCCAGCGAGTACGCATGGACATTGCATAAGTTCCCTTCCAACAATGGTACGCCGATTCCCACTTGAGGCTTATCGAAATCGGCGTCGGTCATCCCCAGCCCGTGATAAAAGGCAGTTACCCCTCGTTGCCATCCGCGAGTCAATTGCCGACTGTTCCAGTTTAATCCAGTTGCCATGAATGCGATCTCAAGCTGTTCTTTCTAGACGGTTTTACCAACTTCGAAATGCTGAAACCATAGTGATCAACGTCGCGCAGAAGAGATGATACCGCACCTGAACGGTATCGCTGTTAAACGATTCGGATTACAAGCTATGATCCATGGATACCACGTCATGTTGTCGCACTATGGCATCGGGTTACTCTAACGAAATTTTGTCCCTAACGGGACGTTGGCCTGGATGCTTGTCGTACCTGCTACCGACATGTTGTCCCTAACGGAGTGGTTCGCGCGGAACAAATGTTGCTCAAGCGACACTCACATCAATACCAAATATTGACAGCCCAGGGACAGAACTCGCTTTGTTACAGTCTAATTTTAGGGATCGGCGGGGCGAAGTTTCTACTGAGTCAAGTGAGTGGCGGCTCGGTAGGAACCTCGCACTCCCGTTTCCGCGATCCCTAATTCTTAACTGCGACAGTGCACTAACGGACTTTCGCTTTAGCCCGCCCAGTTCGCTTGGCGGCAGTTTTGGGGGGCGTTTTTTTGGCCCCACGAACTGTGGAACGATTGTTAGTACGCTTGGCACTCTCCGCACTCTTCCCACTTATGGCAGCTAACTCTTGCTTGTTTGCTATCTTGACGGTTGATTTCTTAGTTTTCGCTACAGAAATCACTTTTGAGACGATTGCAGGCGCTTGTTTCTCCTCCTGCGCGACCTCGAGATCACTTTTCTTAGGAACGGCCTGGGACAGTTTTACCTTTCCAGCGATGACTTTGGTTTTGGTCTTACTTGGTTGTGCCTTTTTCTTGGCTGGACTTGGTGCGTTTGTCCCTTGATCATCGGTTGAGGACAATTCGATTCCAAAGATTTCACTCAATTCCGAGCTGCCGAGGTTTTCGGGTGCGTTGGCGGTCAGAGCGGTATCAAGGTTTTGGTTCGACAGGGCATCGTCGATCAATTCTTGGTGATTGACGTTTCGCAATAGGAACAGCAATTCCGGTTGCTTGTCCAAGCGATTGCCGATACCGTACAGCACAGCCGCCAAATGTTTGCACATGTATGCGTAATCGGGGCAACTACAACTCATCTTGATTTCTTTGGGTGCGGGAAAAAGCCCCGTGTCTTTTTCCGTCAGGCTTTGCATCACGGAATCGGAAAACTTTCCTTGCAACAAGTCCATCAAAGAGTGTATGGAGTGTGCGCAATCTTCGCGTAACGCCTTCCAGCGACGGATAGGGAGTTTTTCTATTTCGATAGAAATCTTGTACACACTCGAGCCACTCACCATGGCTTTGATGATTCCAGCCGAAATCTGCAAATCGATAATCGAGCCATTGCGAGCATAGGTACGGCCTCGCGGCAAGCGATTGGCAAAGTCTTGGTAGCACTCAAGGTTTTCACACCAGGCTTTACCCCAGAACGTATTGGCGATGTTCCTACCAGTGATATGCACCGGCGACAATTTTTCACCCTTCTTAGCCATTTTCGCTGCCATGTCCTTTGCCTGTCGGCGACGCGCGGCAACAGGTACGTATGGAGCCCACTGTCTGTTCCACATGCTCAAAATCCCTGCTGTTAAGTGCCGGTTGCTTTGTTGATATCCAATGCCACGAAACTTAGCAATTGCTCGTCCGACATCTCCGTAATTTTCAGTTGGTCGTCTTCTCCAAACAATTCACGACTGAGTGATCGTTTTTCCTGAATCATGCCATGGATTTTTTCTTCCACGGTTCCGCGACAGACAAATTTGTGGACGAGTACATTGCGGGTTTGTCCGATACGAAACGCTCGGTCGGTGGCTTGATCTTCGACCGCTGGATTCCACCAGCGATCAAAATGAACTACATGGCAGGCCTGTGTCAAGTTCAATCCTGTCCCTCCCGCTTTGACCGAGATCACAAAAAAAGGAGGCCCCATCTCGGCCTGAAATTGCTGGACCAATTCAGATCGTTTTTTTGCCGATGTTTTTCCAGTCAAAATCAAACCGGGCCTACCAAAGACTGTTCCGAGGAAATTGCTCAATGGCTCGCACATGGATTGGAATTGCGTGAAAACAATTACCTTCTCTTGCCGCTGACTGATGGTCTCGCAGATGGCTTGCAGCTCGTCGTATTTTCCCGATTCAGAATCTTTGAATTCATCTCGTTTCAAATAAAGGGACGGATGATTGCAAATCTGCTTGAGCTGCATTAGAGCGCCGAGCACTACTCCTTGTCGACGAATACCAGTGGCGGAATCGAGAGCTTGGCTTAATTCAACAATTATCTGTCGGTACAATTCCGCTTGCACGGCCGACAGTCCGCAATCGACACGCATTTCAGTCTTGCTTGGCAAGTCGGGTGCAACGTGTGGATCTGTCTTTAACCGCCGAAGAATGTAGGGACGGACCAATTTGCGCAAGGCTGTGAGGTTGCGAGTGCCTTTCTCATGAGTACTTGCCTTGACGTATTTCTTGAATTGAGCGGTTGTACCAAGTAACCCCGGCGAACAAAAATCAAAGAGTGACCAAAGGTCCCCCAGGTGATTTTCTACTGGGGTTCCCGTCAAAGCGATGCGACCGTCCCCTGCGAGGTTTTTTATCGCCTTAGTCTGAGCAGCTCCTGCGTTTTTGATCGCTTGCGCTTCGTCCAGCACGATTAATCGCCACTTGAGCTGGTTCAGCCACGATTCCCGCCGAATCATGCCATAGGTTGTGGCCACTAAATCAAATTTGGCCAGTTCCTGTCCCGGCGAAGTGGCCAGACGCGCGAACTGATCGCTGTCCATTTGCGAGCGGTGAGCGATACACAACCTCAGGTCGGGCGCAAATTTTTCTGCTTCGCGTTTCCAATTGCCCAGCAAAGAAGCCGGGACGATCAATAGACTTGGGCGACCAACCTTTTGTTGTTTGTCGCTGGCCTGCATTTGTAACAGCAATGCCAAAACTTGGATTGTCTTGCCCAGGCCCATGTCGTCCGCCAGACAGGCTCCTAACCCCAACTTGGTTAGAAACCACATCCAGCGAACACCTTCGTCCTGGTAGTGACGCAAGGATGCTCGCAAGCGCTGTCCGGGCTCGATCTGTACAATGCGCGAAGGATCTCGCAGTGAGTGGAGGGTATCCAGTAACCACTGCCCCGGTTCGATGCGCGACCAATTGCGCACCGTCTCAGTTTCGTCGCGAGCTTGTTCGCTGACCCCAGACATGAGTCTCAGACCTTCGAGAAAACTGATGCCGTGCATGTGTTCGCGTTTGAGATCGCGCCAGTAGCTAAGGGCCTCTTTTAGTTTTTCGCCGTCAATCTCTACCCATTTGCCACGCAGCAACGTCAACCCTTGGCGAGCGTTAATTAGCCTCTGAATTTCCTCTTGGGTTAGTGATTGTCCATCCAAGACCAAATTGACGTCGAAGTCCAACACGTCGATTCCCGACGCTACTCCACCGGCAACTTCGCCGATACGCACTTGAACTTGCGGACGCGGTGGACGTGTTGGAGTCCACCAATTGGGAACGCGCACGATAATTCCAGCTTCTTCTAAGACCGGAATTTGGCGAAGGAATTGGTACGCTTCCGCAATCGTCCAGGCTTGGGGGCTGAACAGTTTCCGCGAATTCAGCAGCGAGCGTACCAGTTCGCTCGATTGCGCAGCTCGCTGAACTGGTTCCAAGAGGATCGTCAGTTTGTCAGTGTCTCGATCGACGGCGGATTGTTTGAGGGCTTCGCCGAGAGGAATATGGCGCAGCGATTTGCCAGTTGCGTGAGCTTCGGTGAATGTGGCCATAAAGGCAAACGGATATTGCTCGTCGCGTTTGTTCTCCGCCAAATGAAACGTCACTCTCCCTACAAGATTCCAGGCCGGATCGAGACTATACAAGTATTCGCCCAGGCCACTGGTGGATTGCTGGACCGCGTGACGTACAAATTCATCCAGCGATTGCCAAAGGTGAAGCAAGGTATCGTTGGTGAGATACTCGATCCCGCGCATCGGAGGTGCTGTTTCCCGCAATTCGTCGACATCATCGGTTCGCAGCACAGGGGACTGCCAAGCATCAGGGATCTGTTTGGCATGCCTACGGAGGCAATCAAAGTAACGCAGGGCGAATTGCCGCCAGTAGACACAGGTAGGCGCCAAGCTCTGATCTTTGCAAACGCTTGATGCCAAGAAAACCAAGCCTGCGGTCGAGGACTGTCGAAACTGGCCTTGCAGTCGCGTTCCTAGATCGCTGGTTGGTAAGTCGTCCTGGTCACCACTAAAATCCTTTTCGGTGTGCAATTGACCACTGGGCGACAAGAATATTTCAACTGCTTCGAGTTCCATTATCAGCAATTTGTCAACCAACGAAAGGCAATGAAGCTGAGAGGCAAAAAGTCGAATAAGCTTGTCGGCGATTTAGATTGATACGATCCCCTATTCGTTTGAAACGGGACCAAGAATATACGCGAGAGCTTGTTCGACGGTGATCGGCTCGGCTTTGAGGGCCATTTGGGCAAGGGCCGACGTGTTTTGTCCGGAACCAGTTTCCCAATCCCACTCGGCCAATTTCCCGCTGGAATCAAAAACGTAACAAGGAGGTCCCGACCGGAAAGCCCATGCAACCTGCTCACCGACCCACACAAAGCGAGGTGCGCCTCCCAGATCGATACGTGCGAATTTCTTTGCGGCTGGCATTTGTACGGCAAAATCCGTTAGCGACATGACTCCACGTGGCGGAACGATTCGCCCGCGCTCGATGAGCATCAGGCTGAGCCAGCCCACCACGGATATCCCACACAAAATAACGAAAACCACGGCGATTCGTGGTACCTTTGCGGTCGGTTCGTCGATATGCATGCGGCGATCATGTCTCCAAAAGCGTAATCGGCAGTGGTTTTTTGCTAAGTGTTCTTTACTAAAACTGCCGGGCTGGAAATTGCCTTAAATTCTTGTCCGGCCAGATTTACCCAGTGGTTGCACACTGCCAATCTTACAACTCGCGATCATTTCCCTGTACAGTTTCCGGACAACAGACGGAATTTTCAATTGCGGAAGATTACAGTGTACGTCATTTTACCGTTAATCTTCGCACTGCCGGTTGCAATGCTAGACTATGCTGGTTAGCCTACGTTATCATTGTTGCACTCACGGCGGCTTGGACGGCTTAAGTTCGATCAGTCCCCGGTGAAACTCACCCTTTAATCGTGAGTTCATGAGCGTGCCGTAGAGGGTGGTCTACGGTAAAGTCTTTTACAACATTCCAACTTCAGGGTAACTCGATGGCAGAGCGACGCCGATTGATTGTTTCCGCGCTAGGCGACTCGGCACTGGTACGGTTTGTGGACAAAAAGATAGTCGATAGTGCAAACATCGAAGAAATGGGCGACGAGATGTTCACGCTCATCGAAAAAGACAACTTCAAGAATGTTATCCTGAATTTCGACGGCGTGGACTTCCTATCTTCCGCTGCGCTCAACAAGATCATTATGATGGACAAGAAGGTGAAGAAAGTTACAGGAAAGTTCTGCCTGTGTTGTCTGAAAAAAGAGATCATGGAGGTCTTCACGTTGA